>NZ_CP012898.1:2294250-2622000 GCF_001310225.1 Pseudalgibacter alginicilyticus
TAGAATCAATAACTGATTGTGGAATAGGAAGTAGGATATCACGTTCTGGATCTATAGTACTAGAACCACGATTGTTATATTTTATAGTGCGTTCAGCCCATTTTCCTGTTCGTAAAAGTGTATACCTTCTTGGCTCTTCAGCCATTAATTCCCTTGCTCTTTCATCTAATATAAAATCTATATTAATATCACTTGCCTCAACATCAAAAGCATGACTTCTTGCTCTAAGAATATTTATTGTATTGGCTGCCGCTTGTGGATTTCCTAACTTAAATTCAGCTTCTGCCTTTAAAAGGTAAGTATCTGCTGCCCTCAAATAAATTTGATCATAAAATGATTCTCTATTTCCTATGGGGTCTACTGGATCTGCCCAATCATATTTTCTACTAAATGGCCATTCTTCTATACCATTATTGTCATCACTTATATCTTCGCTCCAGTCCAACAAAATTACATCGCCATAATTTTTTCCTGGTGGTAGAATATCCGCTGGGTAAGGTGCATTTCCTGTTGCATCTCGATACGTAAAAGACTTTCTGATAGCGTATTCAGAACCTCTATCATCATTCGGGTCATCAAAATTATTCAATGCCCATTTTGTTAATGATGAACGTCCGTTTCCATAACCGCCTCTATCTGCAGTAACCTGTAAATCTAAATTCCCACTTCTATACCTGGAAGTATGGTGCATGGCCATAATTGGATATTCTCCACCTCCCAAAACATTTTTTTTAAATTGAAAAACCCATAATGCTTCAGTGTTACCTTCGTCACGATTGGTGTTTCCAGCTTTAAACATATCCATAAAAGCAACACCATCTTGTTCTGCTTGTACCCCATAACGCTCGGTAATAAGTGCATAGGCAGAATTATTCACTACTTTATTAGCCCAATAAACGGTGCTATCTGGTTTATTCAAGGTTAAATACATTTCTGCCAAATAATGTTGTACAGCTCCTTTGGTTATTCTACCAATTAATGACCCTTCTACTGGTATAATAGGTTCTGCAAAACGGAAGTCTTTAATAACTTGTTGCCTTACCTCGTTTACTGGAGTTCGTTCCCAATCGGTTCTAATAATTCCGTTGCTTGATGGATTTAAATTTAAAGGCACATCTCCCCAAAGGTAAGTAAGGTGCCTATATGCAAAAGCACGGGCCACTTTTGCCTCAGCTAAAATTAAGTTTTTATTTTCTGCATCGCTCAATTCATTTCCACTCCAATCAATATCATCTCTCTCTTCAACGTTTTTAATAATCTCATTAGAAGAGTTTACAATCTCATAAAGCCAAAGAAAAACATCTTCATATACACTATAATCTGGTTTGTTTCTAGCGGTCCAATCAACTGAAACTCGAGATACACCATTACCGCTATGGTTTGCCGCAAACATATCGGTACCAGCCATAGTAACATCGGTTATTAAGGATGACCCTGAGTTTAATCCTTCCCGCTCGTAGCGAAGAAGGGAATAAAGTCCGTTTACTCCAGCCTCTAGCCCTGATAAATCTGCATATAATTTTTCTGCATAAATGGCGTTGGGTGGATTTTCGTTCAATAAATCATTACTACAACTGTTAATTAAAATAACAGTAATAAAAAGACTAAATATTATTTTTTTCATTGTATTCATTTTTTAAAATCCGACTGTTAATCCTAGTGTAATTTCTCTTTGTAAGGGCAAAATCCCGGCTTGATCACTTGGGTTTAATAATTCAGGATCTCCAGCTGTCCAACCTGTTATGGTAAGTAAGTTTCTACCCGATGCAAAAAGTTGCAGTTTATCTAATTTAATTTTTGAAAGTATTTTTTCTGGAAAATTATAAGAAAGTGTTACATCTTTTAATCTCACAAAGCTTGCATCTTCATATATTGAAGCCCCTTTTACTTCATCGTCATTTCTATAATATTCATTGGTTGGGTTATCTGGTGACCACCAATTTTTTTTCAATACATTTCGTCTAATTTCTGCGGCCGTATTATCTCGTAATAAATTGTTTAAACGTGTTGCGCCGTGAGATCCAATAAAAAACACTTCTAAACCAAGGTTTTTATACTGTAAAGAATTGCTTAAACCCCAAGTAAATTTAGGATCTTGTTGCCCTATAATTTGACGATCATCATCATCCAAAACACCATTATTATCCAAATCTTCTATTTTAGCATCACCTGGAATTCTATCGTAAATTGCAGCGGCTTCTTCTTCCCCCAATTGCCAAACACCAATCATTTTTTGTCCAAAATTCACACGAATGGGCTGCCCTACAAACCAAGCATTTGCAAGATCATTGACCTCTTCTCCATTTTGCAAATCACCATATAAGGATACTATTTTACTTTTGTTCGTTGCATAGTTTCCTGACACCTTCCAATTAAAATCTTGAGTGGTATAAGGAACAGCCGATAGTGATAGTTCGAAGCCTTGAGTTTCTGTTTCCCCTATATTTTGAGTGACTTCGTTTATTCCGTGAACCGATGAGATGGTTCTGTTTAATAATAAATCTGAAGTATTCGTTTTATATACATTTAAATCGCCAAAAAGTCGATTATTAAAGAGGCCAAAATCTACTCCAAAATTAAGTGTTGTACTCGATTCCCAACCCAAATCTGGATTACCAATAACACTTGGAACATATCCTACTAATGAAAGATCTTCAGATAAAGTATTCCGATCTCGCAATCTGGTTATTGAAGAATATGGATCTACCGCCTGATTACCATTTACTCCCAATGATAATCGCAGTTTTAATTGATTAATAACATCTGATTGGTCTAGAAAAGCCTCTTTAGAAATATTCCAACCCAAAGCAACAGACGGAAAAAAGCCCCATTTATTATCTGGTCCAAAACCCGAAAAGCCATCACGCCGTCCTGTTAACGTTAATAAATAAGTATTGTTAAACGAATAATTAAATCGGAGCATTTGCGAAATAAGTGATGTACGCTGGTAATCATTTTCGGCTTCTAAAGATGATGCTTGAGCAATTCCAAAATACGAAAACTCATCATTTGGAAAATTTACCGCCGTGAGTTCCTCAAAATACTGTTCATTTTCTTCATAACTATACACCCCGGTAACCCCGATATTATGTTGCCCAAACTCTTTATTATAAGTTAATATATTTTCAACCACATTATTATTATATTCAACACTTGAAAGAGATGCATAACCGGAATTTGCTATGCCTAATTGTGTATTACTTCCTGCATAAATATTATGCTCGGACCAGCGTCTTCGTATACCCGTATTTAATCGATAATTTAATCCGTTAACGAAAGGAAAAGCAATGTTTAAATAATTGTTTGATACCAATTGATTTGAATAATCTTTATCCATATAATTTTCTGCTTCCAAAGGGTTTTCATCTGGAAATTCTGGCCATGGAAATAAATTGAGCTCGCCGTTTTCGTTATAAGGATTCGCTAAAAGGGGATTAATTTCAAAAACAGCTTCGTAATTTATATCGTATCCGTCTCTATCGTCATAAGTAAACTGACTTCTGGTACCAAACTCTAACCAATCTGTGATTTTTGTATCGATATTAACTCTACCCGATATTCTTTTGTATTGATCGGTAACCGATAATCCTTGAACATCTAAAAAATTACCTCCAATATAAAATTTAGTTTTTTCATTACCTCCAGTAACAGACAAGTTGTGATTTTGTGTATACCCTGTTCGCAAAGAAAGATCTATCCAATCGGTTTCTAATCCAGCTTCATAATTTTGAATTTCTGTATTGGTAAGCAAATCGGCATTACGCACCGATTTAAAATCGTAAAACTCCTTTCCTGTTAAAAATACGGGCAAATTGATCGGTTCTTGCACGCCATATTTTCCTTGGTAATTTATTTTAGTTTTACCTGTTCCTCCAGCTTTTGTTGTTACCAAAATAACACCATTAGCGCCTCTAGAACCATAAATAGCGGATGCCGATGCGTCTTTTAAAACCTCTAAGGAAGCAATATCGTTTATACTTATATCATTTAAATCGCCATAATACGGAACGCCATCTAAAACTATTAATGGTGCATTGTTGGCTAAAATAGAATTCCGTCCTCTAACAATAATGGACTGTTCTCCTACACTTCCTGCTGTTGTTTGACGTACAGTAACTCCTGGTATGGCTCCCTGTAATACTTGAGCAATATTTCTATTGGGAACTAAATCTAATCGTTCCTTAGACACTGAACTTACAGCCCCTGTAATATCGCTTTTTTTCTGTGTACCATAACCAATAACTAAAACTTCATCTAACTTATCATTATCTGGTAATAATTTAATATTTACTATAGATTGGTTTCCTATTTCAACTTCTTGAGTGACGTATCCAACATATGAAAATTGAAGTACAGCATGAGCATTTTTTAAGGTAATGCTGTAACTTCCATTTAGATCGGTAACAACCCCATTAGACGTACCCTTTTCTGTAACATTTGCTCCCAAAAGGGGTATTCCACTTTCATCAAGAATGGTTCCTGTTACTTCATTAAATACAGGGATTTCTTTCTCGGGTCGGGGTAGTTTTTGTACAGAAATACTTGTATTGATTTGCTTAAATTTCAAACCAGCCTCTCGAGACAATTGTTCTAAAATATTTAAAATAGATATTTTATTTGAATTAATACTAATTGATGAGTCATTATCTTTTATAGATTGATCATAAACAAAATGATAATCGGTTTTAGACTCGATCTCTTTTAAAATCTCTATAGGTGTTGCATCTATTTTTAAAATTGATATCTTTGTTTTTTTTAGGCTTTGTCCAAATGTATTATTTGCAAATATTGGATTAGCAAAAAGTGCAATAGCCAAGTAAACAGACAGTTTTGTTGCCATTTTGACAAAAGGATGTTTAATTATTTTCATAAAAAGTGTTTAATAATTTCTTTAATTAGTAATTGTTAGGCTGTAGCAGTCTGTTTTACTGGCCAAAGTATCTTAACAGGCTGCTTTCTTTTTTAACATGTTAATCTCTAAATCTCTATTTATTTCATATGTATGTATTATTTTTAATTATTACAAAATCCTGAAATCTCAACTTCCTCACTTGAGATAATCTTATACTTTAAATTTGTTTTTACAAACGTGATATTTTCTAAAATTCTTTCCAAAGAAGCATCTTTAAACACACCAGTAAATGAACAATTTTCATATTGTTTATTTTGAAGTTTAATTTTAACATTAAACCATTTTTCTAACTTAATAACTGCTGTTGATAATTTCTCATTATCAAATCTTAATATTCCATCTTTCCAGCCTAAAAAATCATCAAGATTTATTTTCTGTTTCTTAAGACTTTGGGTCGATTTATTAAAATTTAATTGATACGATGGTGATAATATTATATTCTCCTCTCCTTTTACTCCTACACTAATTTTACCAGTAGCTAATGTAACCGCTACCTCATTTTCATCTTCATAATCCTTAATGTTAAAAGTTGTACCTAAAACACGTGTGGATAATGACGCTGTTTTTACAATAAACGGAAATAAACTATCTTCCTTAATTTCAAAAAAAGCCTCACCAGATAATGTTACTTCACGAATTGAATCATTAAAGACTTCTGGATATTTAATTTTACTACCACTATTCAATTTTACTCTTGATCCATCAGGCAGTATGAACGTTAGCTTTTTTCCATATGAAACCTCTTTGCTCAATATTTTAGCGACAGTCTGTTTACTATTCACTTTATCGCTTTGTAAAGAAGTATACCAACCTACACTACCAATAGTTAAAGCTACAATTAAAAAACCTGCAACCTTTATCCAACCACTGCTAATTGTCTTTTGTTTGGTGTGAATAATTTTAGAATATATATCCTGTTGTATTTTTAATTTATGCTTTTCATTTAAAAATATATCTTTACGATTTTTCGCTAACATCTTTTTCTCAAATGAGAAAAGAATAGCTTCTTCTTTTTTATTAAGAAGCCCTCGTTGCTTTTTGCTTATTAGTATTTTAAAGTCTTTCTCTGTCATTTTATGGTTTCTATTACTAAGTACCAAAATCATGACACCTTTCACGATTAAAACTAAAGACTTAACGATTTGATTACATATGAGAAGTTTGTTAACCTATAATTAACAAATCAATACTTAAAAAGGATGGAGTAACTTTTTATTTAGAAATTAATAAGAATAAAGAGTAAATAAATGATCTTCTCCATATTTTTCCTTATTAAATTAAGTGCAATTGATATTTGATTTTCTACTGTCCGTTTAGACACACCTACTTTATGTGCAATTTCTTCATTATTAAAACCTTCATACCTGCTTAAAGTAAAAATTTCTCGACATCTTGTAGGTAATTTGGTGATATAACTATTTAAACGCAAATTAGTTTCTTCTAAATCATGATTTAGCTCAACAATAGAATCAGTTAAAACCTCATTGCTAACTTCTAATTGCACTTTATTAAACTTTGCATCTCTTAATACATTATAGGTTTTATAGCGTACGGCTTGATAAAGATAGGCTTCAATGAAATCTGTACATATCTCATTGCGTCTTTTCCAGTAGTCTAACCAAACTTCTTGTATAATATCTTTTGCATCATTCTCATCCATAATAATAGATTGAGCAAAAACATACAACTTTTCCCATAGTCTATTGTATAATCTACTAAAAGCTACTTCATCAGAATTGGCAATGTGCTTTGCAAGTTCTATGTTAGAATACATATTTTGCTTTTCATTAGAATCGCTAAAATAGTTATAATGAAGTGCCTCAATATTATTTTAATGTAAAATTATATAAACTTTGGCTCAATCAAGATTATTACATTGAATAAAACAATTGAAAGGTAGCTTTAGTAATATCGTGACAACATATAATAAATTTATCATCTTTATTAGTTTTATAATTTCAATTATGTATGCCTAACCTTTAACCCAGTTTATGATTTATATAAGATTGCTGAAGACTTTTATCTAATTCATATCCCTAAGCATTTAAAGTCTTATTTTAAAATGTAAACAACTTCAACTTAATGAAAATTTATAGCATTATTCAGAAAATGATGAATTAATACTGTTAAAATCAAAATATATGATATCGCTTATACAAATAATTATCATGACATTATGCACTGTTAATATATTTTAAACCTAATTTGTAAGCTAAAACTATAGCAAAATTGACGTCAGACTTCTCGACTTAAAATAATATTTTAGTTTGGTATACTCAACAATATGAGTTTTCATTGTATTACGATATTCGTAATAATTATTAATGCCCATCCAAATCTACTTTTTAGTACCTTTTAATGCTTTATTTGCATCGGTTTGAAGAGCATTTGGGGTATGCTGATTACTATCTGTAATTATTTTAAAAGTCCAAGCATAAATGCTTTTACCTAAATTTGACGGTGGTATAATTTCCAAACCTTTTGAAGTTATATTCCACTCCATTTTTCCCGCGAACCAAGAAGTGTTACAGATTTTACATTATTTTTATTCCATCCTTTTGTTGCTTCAATAATAAAAGGAGTCTTTGGATCATCCAAAGCAATAGCAAACAATGTCTTCTCCTTGGTTGTAAATGCACGATTGCCTTGTTCTTGATGATTCTCTTTCCAATACCTTGTGCCATAAATAGCTTCTCCATTGATGCTTAACCAGTTCCCCATAGCTTTCAAACGTTCTACTTGTTCTTCAGGGATTGTCGCATCACCGCGAGGTCCAATATTTATAAGGGAATTACCATTACGAGATACCACTTCTACCATTTAGTCAATAACATCCTTTATGGATTTGTATTTATCACCCTCCAAATAGCCAAACGAAGTACCAAATGTGGTGCAGCTTTGCCATTTAGGCCCTATGACTTTTAGTTTCAAATTGTCTTTTTCCAAACAACCAACTCCGTCGGGCCAATTACGAGTGGCACCTTTATTATTAACATAAACGTCTTGTTCATTATCCAAACCCTTGTTCATAAAATCAGTAATCATACCGCGAACTTGATCATCGAAATATTTAATAACTGACTTTGCCTTTCCATTACGGACATCATTGCCATCTCGGGTATAAATAGGAAAATTATCAACCCACAGCATATCGGGTTTATATATATTTTGAATTTCTTTCCACTGGGCAACATATTCATCAACAGCAGCATTACTAAAACCAAATGGACCATAAAGTCTTGCCGCTTCTAGAGATTGCTCAATTTCTTTAAGAATATCTGGACGTGCTATTGCATCTACAACGTTTTTTTTGTGGTAAAAAAGCTTGTATACCTTTCTCTGTGATAAGATGGAGCATATTTTAAACCTTTTGCACGTACTGCTTGTCCGAGGTCGCCCACTAAATCTCGTTTAGGCCCCTATTAACAGAATTCCAAGGCGTGATATCAGAGTCCAAGTTTGTCCAACCAATGGTGTTCTGCAGAAAAAAACCACATATTTTGCGCCTACTTCTGCAAATAATTCTGCCCATTCTTCAGGGTTCCATTTCTCAGCTTTAAACTCAGGAATTATATCTTTATACCCAAATTCTGGTGGTGTAGCTCCCCATCGTTCCTTCAGATATGGATAATAATGTTTTAGGGCCTCATAAATTAGTTTTGGTACATGTTCTGAATACCACGACCACCCTTCCTATAACCAATAACACTATAAGGTCCCCAGTGAAAAAAGATGCCTATTTTACCATCATCAAACCATGCTGGGACAGGCATTTTTTGTAAAGATTCCCAACTGCCATCATAACGAAATGTTTCTGTAGAAATTTCATCAGAAATCGTATTTGAATTCTTTGAAGAATTACAAGAAAATACTAATAATAAAAATTACGTGAATAACAAATACTTTTTCATACTTAATTTATGTGTTAATTAGTTAGTGTTGTACCCTTCTCACCTGTCATGAAACTACTAAATGATGCTGTAATATCTATTGGATCTCCCATTTGATTCTGCAACATTTTATATTCTTGAAAAAGACGATTCAATAACTCCCTATGCTCTTCTTTATTTTCTGCTAAATCAACTATTTCGAGCGGATCTTTTTTCATATTATACAAACGCACCTTATTGATTGTTGGATAAATAATCATTTTATAATTCTCGGTTCTATACATACGTTGCGTACCAAAATAAGCTCCATATACAACAGGATAAGCACTTTTATTAGTTTCCCCCATTGCTAAAGGAAGTAAAGAGTGGAAATCAATTTGCTCTGGTTTCTCTATACCTGCAATATCTAAGGTGGTTGCCATTACATCTTGTAAATAAACAAAGGAATCAACAGTTTTCCCTTTTGGCACATTTGGCCCCGACATAATCATAGGTACACGCATACTACTATCATACATGTTTTGTTTACCAATAAAACCGTGATCGCCAACTGCTAATCCATGATCTGCTGTAAAAAACACATACGTATTATCTGCTTTACCTGAAGCTTCAAGGGCTTCTAATATCCTACCTATTTGTTCATCCATATGAGTAATAATAGCATAATACTCTTGCCTATTCACTTTTACAGAATACTCTGTTCTTGGAAAAGGTGCTAATTTTTCATCACGAAGTTTGCGACCTGCTCCAGCGGCTTCATTATATGGGTATTCTGGAATAAAATTTTTAGGCACATCAATATCATCAACAGGATACATATCAACAAATTTCTTAGGTGATTGTCTTGGATCATGAGGTGCATTGAAAGCCAAATACATAAAAAAGGGCACTTCTTTTTCTTTTGCTTTTTCTAAAAAAGAAATTCCATCATCTGCCAAAATCTCACTCCAATGTTTACCTCCTTGCCAATATCCTCCATTTATGGTGTCATAAGGCGACCAAGTATCGGATTTATCCTTATCAAAATTCCTTTTATAACGTTCATTTGTTTGATTGGGCATACCTGGACGAATGTGAGCTGAATAATCGAAAATAGCTTCAGGTTTAACTTCACCAACATGCCATTTACCAGACATGTAGGTATCGTAACCAACTTGCTTTAAATATTGAGGCCAATATGTATCTGCTTTTTTAAAGGAAATCTCCTTATACTTTAAATTTGATTTTGGATCATTCTTATCTTTAAAATTATTTCCTTGTTTTGAATAGGACGCTGCTTTCCAAAGATTACCACCTGTAACCAACATGGTTCTACTCGCTACACATACGGCTGGCGTATAGGAACCTTGATTAAAGGTGTGTGAAAAAGAGACACCACTCTCTACAAGTCTATCTAAATTTGGAGTTTTAACTGAGCCGTTTTCTAAAGCTCCAATGGTATTAAATGTTTGATCATCTGCAAAAATAAAAAGGATGTTTGGCTTTTTATTTTCTTCTATTGTTTGTGCATACAAACTACACATAAAAGTGCTAAAAACTATTAGTAAGTATTTTAAGTTCATTGTTATTTGTTTCGTTTTATTTTGTTTAATAAAAGTAAAAGGTTAAAATAGTTATGATTTTTATGCAACTATAAATCTCTTTAAATTGCCTGAGTTTTAGATTGTAAATAGAAATTTAATATTCTCAAAAACATTCACTTTTTTTTAATTGAAGTGATTTTACTTTTCAAAAGCAACAATTAATTTGTCCAGAATTGGTTTTGATTGGTTTTCAGTAGAATCGGATATTTTAACTTCAAATTGAAAAGCATAACCTTCTGGAAGTTCTAAAAGGTTTACTGTAGCAGGAATTCTTTCAATCTGTTTAGCAAAACCTTTTATATAATTATATTGTTCTTTTACAACCTGCCATTCACTCCATTGATTAATATTACCATCATTTGTGGTATCAATCCCTACACGTACCTCAACGGTTTCTACCCATGGTCCATCGCTAATATAATCAGTTTCCATTTGGGTTATTAAATGAAACTTCCCTTCTGCAAATAAAATATCTGGATCTGGATGACCTTGACCTATATTTCCACAAAATGTAAATGGTTTATTAATATCGTTTGAAGTAAACCAAGCCACACTCATACTTTCTCTTCCATGACCGCCTGCGGGATCAAAATCAGCAAATAAATAGTACTGACCACCGATAGAAATAGACGCCCAATCACCATAGGCATTTTGTTCTGGTTCGTGTATTTCATATTCTCCATAAGCTCTTGTTTGTCCTGCTTTTACTCTGTGCTGTGGCACATCTACCTCAGCAATTTTTCCTGGAAATCTATCAGGTGCTTCGGCATACCAATGTGGATGCACATATTCTGCAAATTTACCAGTGGGTTTAGTACGCTCATCTACTGGAGGAGTTAACGTTTTAAAATTTCCTTTTCCATCAGCACTCATGGCATGAATAGATAGTGGAGAATCCCAAGCATGTGTAGAAGCATCAATAGGTGACCAATCTTCTACAATTAAGTGAAAGTTTCCATCTAAATCTCGAATTACGGCACAGTCTGACCCGTGAGCTGGGTCGTTAAATACCATTCCCATATTTTCACCTGGAATACCGTCGGTTAAATTGTCATCAATGTAAAGGTGCGGATCTTGGTCATTTGGAAAATCGTAGTACAAGTATAACTTTCCATCTACATATTCTGCTGTTGTTACCCAAGCAGATTTCTTTTCTGTTACGGAACCATGATGAACCCAACGAACCATATCTTTACTTTGCCAAGCATGATACCCCTCTAAACTTGGTTTTAATCCTCCAGGAGCATCAAACTGATTTTTAAAAGGTGTTGTTTTTAAGGTAACATCAAAGCCTTCTAAAACAGTATCTTTAACTTGAAAGTTTTTCTGCTCTTTAATTTTTTTATAACGCCCAAACATCCAATAGTTTCCTTCCCCCAATTGTAAGGCTACTGGAGCATCTGCTAGATTTGACGGTCCAATATTCTCTACTGGTTCCCAATTGAGCCATTCTGAAGATTGTGAGAACTTAATGCTTTTTATTGATTTCTTTTTGTCGAACTTTTTGAAAATGGTTTTAAAATTCGCATTCTTTGAAGTCGGCTCTAATTTTCCATCTTTAATAACAAGGCTTGTTTGTTCTAAAATATTTGTTTGCCAGTCTTGTTGTGAATCTATTATCCACTCTGTAGAAGCTGATTCCTGTTGTTTTTCTTTACAGGAAATTATAATTGCAAAAAGTCCTATTCCTAATAAATGTGTTAATCTTATTTTCATGTAATTATTTTTAAAATTCTAATACAGATGCAGGAGGAATTGGCACCTTGTTATCTTTTCTCCAAGATGTTAGTTCTAACAACAACTCTTTTGTGACTTCTTTTTCTTCCGAAACTAAATTTTCTGTTTCTTTTAAATCGTCTTTAAGATTATATAACTCCAATTTTCCATCGTTTAAAAACTGAATGAGTTTCCAATCTCCTTTTCTAATAATAGAACATGGCGGATTTTTATAGGTACTTGCCAAATGCCAAAATAAAACTCTTTCTTTAAACGAATCGTTCTTTAATACGGGAAGAATAGAAGTTCCATCTAACACGCCGTTATAATTTTTTATGTTTGCTAAATCCAAAAAGGTTGGAAAATAATCCATCCCACAAATAGGTGTTTCTGAAATTCCAGCCTTTACTTTACCTTTCCAGTTTACAAAAGCAGGCACACGAATGCCACCTTCGTAAATAGTTCCTTTAGCTCCTCTTAAACTATTTGTATTACTTTGCAAACCGTTAAATCCGTTGTCTGATGTAAATATTACAATGGTATTTTCTCGCAAACCTTGTTCATCTAAATAATCGAAAATACGTTTTACGTTTTCATCAATAGAAGCAATCATAGTGGCATAACCTGCAATTTCTTCCAAGCGTTTTTCCCCTTGTCCGGTAAAAGTATCAGGCGTTTTGTTTAAAAATTTTTGATATTGCTCGTTGCTTCTTGGTACAGTTGGTCGATGTGGTGCATAGTAATGTAAATTCACAAAAAAGGGTTCGTTTTTATTTTTTTTGATAAAATCAATGGCATCATCTGTTAGTCTATCAGTTAACCATTCATCCTCTTTTTTATCTTCTATAAACGGATTTTTAAACGGTGCCTTGTATCCACCACTTTCTGCTTTATACCCTTTTTTGTATCCACGAGCAGGATCGCCCCACCAAGTACCTCCAACATTTTCATCAAAACCTTTACCAGTTGGATAGTATTGTTGAATTTCTGTTGATTGATGGTCTGTTAGCCAGTCTAATCTTCCGTTATCGGGTTGTTTTAACGGTTTGTCAAACGGATAATTTGTTTCTTCCTTTGGATTTGGTCCTACCACATGCCATTTTCCTAAATGGATAGATGTGTACCCAACTTCTTTAAGTGGTTGTGCGTACATGATATGTTCTAAATCTACTGTCCAACGTGAAAAAATGTTGTGTTCTGCATCTCCTTTTTCCAGAACAGGGACATTGTAAACACCTGTTCTAAACGATTGCTTCCCCGTTAACAAAGCTGTTCTAGAAGGTGAACAAGTGGGATACATGTAAGCATCTGTAAACACCATACTTTCTTTGGCCAAAGCATCTAAATTAGGAGTTTCAAACCATTGGCTCCCCATAAAGCCTACATCTTGCCAACCCAAATCATCGGCCATTATAAAAATGATGTTTGGCTTTTTTTCTTGTGCACAAGCTCCCAAAACGAAATTCGTTAGAAGAAAAACAATTTTTATTTTAATATTCTTTACCATGTACTTTTAAATCATTCATTATACGTTTCTATCCGAGAATCTTTAAATCTTTAGGCCACTCTTTTACATCTTCGTAAAGCTCATTGCCTTTTTTAAACTCACTCTTTTTATCCATTTTTACTTTACACTTTAGTAAACCCATATCTATTTTTTTGTTATCAAAATAACTATTGATAACGTTAGATACTCCTCCTACAATTCGCCACATGGCGCCATAACCATTATTGATAACTTCACAGCGATTTAAAATAACATTTTGAGGCACCCATTTTGGATCTTCGGTGTATTGAAACTTATTATAATACTCTTCGCAAGGAAACCACATGGCCACTCGAGCAAAACCAGACAGATGGTGTTTATGAAAAAACAAATAACCTCCTTGATCATTATCGGCTTGAATGCCATTTCCTTTTCCGTTTTTCATGACACAACGCTGTGTTAATAAATGCGAAGTAGAAGTATATTTATTCGATTTACCTTCTGCAGGATTAGACATATCGCAATCCGACTGCAACACATAGCTTACAAACAAAAAATACACATTATGGTGTAAACTCCCTTTAAGTCCATTGTGTTGAAAATGGCTATTATCCATAACAATATGATTCACACGACTAATTCCTATTCCATGAGAATTAACACCGGTAATGTTAACATTTTGCCACATAAAACGTTCGTGTCTATCGTCGTTTTGTCCACGTAAATTCAGTCCGCTTTTTGTATGTTCTCCTCCTTGTAGTGTGATGTCTTTAAACACAATATCTGTAAGTTTTTGTTCTGCCTGATCCATAAATTGGCCTTTACCCGTGTGTTTTAAAATCGTTTTACTTCTTCCAGCTCCACAAAGTGTTACCTTACTTTTAATTTTTAAGTTATCTGTAGTATGGATTCCTTCTGTTAAGTACACAATCCCTCCACCGCTTTGGTGAGCTTTATCAATGGCTGTTTGCACATTTTCCCCAGGAGTTAGCGTAATAATGTTATTTAAAAATTGCTTAGGATATTGAGCATGTATAAAACTATCTCCCCATTTTTCTTTCATTACAGAAAGCACTTCGGGTTCTATAGTAACTTTTTCTATTTGATATTTAGCCAATTTATTCCCATCAGAAATCAATTGAATTTTTAAATCTTTAGCTAATTTTGATGTATTTACTTTTATTTTCTGCTCTTTGAACCCTAGTTTTGAAATACGCAATTCTAGTTTTTTTGAATGCGTTTTATGCAGTATCAATTCAAATTTCCCATCAGATTTTGTTTTGGTTCCTTCTCCATTGGCATGAATAGAAACACCATCTAAAGAATTGTTTTGTACATCTGTAACCCAACCCACTACAGTTGTTTGGCTGCTAAATTGAGCAAATGTTTTTATAGAAAAAACAATACTTAACAAAAAAGTAAATTTGATTAATTTTGACATAGAAAACTTCATGTTTTTAATTTTTAAAAGTATTGGCAACAAATTACCAATATTTTTTAATCTTATTTTTCAAGACCTGTAGGTCCTCCTTTATACGATTCCTTCCATTTGATATTAGGTGCTTTCCAGTTTGGAATACCTATGCTTTCTTTTTGTGTATTATAATCAACATGAAAGGGTTTTTCCGCTGCTAATGGCACGTCCTCATTAATCATCAACGGACGAGCTTCATCCCAAAATTTTTCGTAAGCATTCTTCATTAACGCCACAAGTTCTGGGTGTTCTGCTGTTACATCTACATGCTGTTCTGGATCGTTTTCCATATCGTATAACACACCTTGTACTAATCTAAACCGCTGGTTACGTACAGAATATTTTCCCCATTTAAAATCATCAGGGTTGGCCTTGTGCTCCCAGCGTGTTACATGCTGAAAAAGAAAACGATCTTCCCATTGTGGATTTTTCTCTAAAATTAAAGGTTTTAAGCTTCTCCCTTCAAATGCGTTTGTTTCTGCTAGCTTAGCATCGGCAAAATCTGCTAATGTTGGTAAAATATCCAAATAACTGGCAACTGTATTTACTGTACGTCCCTCTTTTATCATTCCTTTCCAACGAACAAAGAATGGTACACGGACACCACCTTCGTGTACCGTACTTTTTAAACCTTTCATTCCTGCATTATAAGACATCATGGGCTCTCCGTTTTTATCAATACCAAGTTGTGCCTGAGGACGTCCGGCATGACCTCTTAATCCACATCCGGCTGTAGTCATACCATTATCTGAGGTAAAAATAACAATGGTGTTTTCCATCAATCCCCAGTCTTCTAACTGATTAAACAACTGTCCCATACAATCATCTATATGTTCTACCATTCCGTAAAAACCTGCAGTTTTTTTCTCAAAACCTAAATCTTCAAAATGTTTTTGATATTTGGGCGGTGCCACAAATGGACTATGTGGTGCATTGGTTGATAAATAAGCAAAAAATGGTTGGTCGGAATCCTTTACTGATTGAATCCACCCTAAAGTTGACTTAAACAATATATCTGTAGTATAACCTTTAGCTTTTACAAATGTTCCATTATGTTTAAATACTGGATCAAAATAAGTGTTACCAGGAACATCTGCACAAGATCCTGGATAAGCTTGTCCAATACCTCCAGCACCATGAATAAACGTTTCGTCAAACCCTCGATTTTCTGGTTGGTATGGTTCTTCATCTCCTAAGTGCCATTTTCCAAAATAACCAGACGTATAACCTGCAGGTTTTAAAACTTCTGATATGGTAGTTGCCTTCAGATTAAGTCGTTCTCTTTCGAATATGGTATGCGTAACTCCATTTTTTATAGAATGCACCCCAGTCATAATACCTGCACGACTTGGTGCACAGGTAGACCCCATCATAAAACGATCGAAACGAATAGACTGATCATGCATTTTATCTAATTCTGGCGTTTTTATCCAAGGATGTTCATGTGCACCCACTACTGGATATCCTTGATCATCTGTCATGATAAAAATAATGTTGGGACTTTTTTCTTGAGCAAAAGAAGTTATCACCCAACAGCAAATAACAAATTGCAAAACTTTTTTAATGGTTACCATCTAAATCTACTTTTTTAGTTCCTTCTAGTGCTTTACTTGCATCGTTTTGAATAGCGTTTGGTGTATGCTGATTGGTGTTTGTTTCTATCTCAAAAGACCAAGCATATTCGCTTTTTCCTAAATCTGATGGTGGAATAATTTCTAAACCATTAGTGGTTACATTCCAAGAAACCTCAGCATCTGTTCCTAAAAGCTTTACCGATTTTACTTCCTTATTTGTCCAACCTTTGGTGGCTTCTATTAAAATTGGATTCACGGGCTTATCCAAAGCAATGGCATACAATGTTGTTCCTTTGGTGGTAAAAGCTAAGTTTCCTTTTTTCTGATGATTTTCTTTCCAATAACGCGTTCCATAAATGGCAGCTCCGTTGGTAGCTAACCATTTCCCCATGGCTCTTAATCGTTCTTCTTGTTCTGGAACAATAGTACCATCGGCCTTTGGCCCTATATTAATTAAAAAATTTCCATTACGGCTTATCACTTCTACCATTTCATGAATAACACTTTCAACCGTTTTGTAAGTATCGTTTTCTAAATATCCAAACGAGGTTCCAAACGTAGTACAGCTTTGCCATTTAGGACCAATTACTTTTAACTTTAAGTTGTCCTTTTCTAAACAACCAATACCATCTGGCCAGTTTCTGTTTTTTCCTTTGTTATTTACATAAACCTCTTGATTATTTTGGGCTCCATTGTTCATAAAGTCTGTAATCATCAATCTACATTGGTCGTAATAGTATTGAATTTCTGGCTTAAATACTTTAGGTTCTACTTGTGTATTATTTCCATCTCTTGTAAAAATTGGAATGTCATCAATCCATAAAAAGTCAGGTTGATATTTATCTTGGATTTCTTTCCATCGTGCCACATATTCATTAACAGCTTCTTTACTAAAACCAAAAGGGCCGTATAACGATTCCGCTTCAGGATTTCTTTTAATTTCTTCTAAAATATCATCTTGAGCTTTTGCGTGTACTTTATATTGTTGCTTGGTAAAAAAACTGGTATGACGTTCTCTGTGATAAGATGGAGCGTATTTTAAACCTTGGGCTTTAACCGCTTTTCCTAAATCTCCTACCAAATCTCGTTTAGGTCCTTTATCTACAGTGTTCCAAGGCGTTAAATCAGAATCCCAATTGGCCCAACCATCGTGATGTTCTGCTGTTAACACTACATATTTTGCTCCAACCTCAGCAAACAATTCTGCCCATTCCTCTGGATTCCATTTTTCTGCTTTAAACTCTGGGATGATGTCTTTATAACCAAATTCTGGTGGTGCTGCTCCCCAACGTTCTCTTAAATAAGGATAGTAGTAGGATGAATCTTTATAAATCAATTTAGGCGTATGCTCTGCATAACCTCTTCCTCCTTTGCGATGCCCTATAACACTATAAGGCCCCCAATGGATAAAGATTCCTATTTTACCATCGTTAAACCAATTGGGTACTGGCATTTTTTGGAGTGATTCCCAACTACCATCATATGGCAATTGAACAATTTCTTCTTTCTTTACTTCTGATTTACAAGCCAGCAATATTAAAGACATTATTACTGTTAAAAATAAAAATTTAGTTTTCATATTAATTAAAAGCTGTTTTTATGTCGTTAATTGATACTCCAAAAAGTTCTTTTACCAAAGGATTCAATGTTGTTTCATCCCCTTCAATATGATAAGTGGTTTGAATATGTGTGCCACTTTCTTCAGCCTTTAAAGCTAATGCAGGAGAAGAGGTTTCTAACTCATAAAAAGGCCCTAAAGGTTTAGCTCCAGGTTCTGGTGCGCCATCGTTATAAGCATTAATAACATCTCCACTAAAAGGTTCTTCTTGAATTTCCCACATCGAGTTTACGTAATCTGTAACATTTTTAGGCTTGTTGTATTTTACAATAGTTAAAATTCCGTTTGCTGAATCGTAAGAACCTGCGATATCTTTTGCTCTCATTGGCGTTAAACCTATTTTACTTCTGTATTCTCCATCGCCTTTAAAGAAAATGGCATTTTCTTTTACCACCAATCTATCTGCGGGTACTTTTCCAAAATACGTGTCGTTTACTACCTTTCCTAATGCAGCATCATCTCCTTGAACATAAGGAATTACAATAGTGGTATTTGGCGAGTGATTAAACATGCCTAACAACCAAATAGACAATAAACCGCTGTCTTTTTTCCAATCTTTTTTTCCAATATTGATTAATGTATTGGTGGTTTGATATGCCACAGTTTTTAAATTTTCTGAAAGGGATTGCAAGCCCAATTCTTTTTGAATATCGTCTTTAGAAAGAATAGCTACTTCTCTTTCTATTTCCATATCGAACTGGAACCCTGAATAATTTTTTAAAGATGCTTTTTTAGTAAACGTAGCCGAAGTTGCCGATACATTTTTCACCTCAAAAGGTTCTAAATCTATTAATTTTGGCGTGTACCAATCATCCAAAGTAAATTCACTACCCTTTTCAAAAAAGATAGAGTATTGTCCGCCTTCTGGTCCTAACCAAAAACGCTCTTCTCCTCCGTAAACGTTGATGTGTTCTTGAATCTCCTCAGACTCAAACAACTCACGATTAATCCAACCATAACTTCTACCAGATTTTCCATCGGCAGAACTTGTCATAACGCGACCTTGCAACGCAGCCGAAACTGCTACTTTAGATTGATTACTAGCATCGCTCAGTTCTATTAATTCGATGTAATTTTTCATAAAATTAACATCATCATTATAAGTAGCTCCTTCTAAAGCTTTAGTGCTTTGTTGAGCTTCTTTTACAGGCTCTATTTCTTGAGATTTCTTTTTATTATTACAAGCTGTTATTAACACAATAGCTAACGTTAAAACCCCTAAATTGGTAATTTTTTGTTGTTGTTTCATTGATAAAAAAATTATTAAATGTCTATTATTTCTGTTTAGTTTATTCTAACCAATTTACATCATAACGATGTAAAAACGGCAAAGAAGTCTCTGTACTTTCTATTTCAAGTCCCCAATTAATACGTGCTGCCTTTCCATCGTCTGAAAAATGATTCCATCTAAATCCTCCTCCTGCATCTGGTCCATTTTCAACATCATGCGTTTTCTTAAAATGGTATCCATCATCAGAATACAATACCGAACGAACCAACTCTGGTGGTCCTGTAACGCCAATCATTGCAGCTACTCCTTTTCCTTGTGGCCAAGCCAATATAGCATGGTTTCCCTGTATAACCGGATTCCCTTTATATTTCACATAAGGGCCTTCGGGTTTATTTGAAATGGCTACTCCCATTTTTGTATGATGTGGAGTTTCACCTAACTTTCTACCTTTATAATACAACCAATATTGATTATTTCTCGCAATCAAACAAGCATCATCAATAAGGTGACTGTCAAAATCTTCTTTATTAGCGCTATTGGTTAGTATTGGGTTTGATGGAAGGCGTTCCCATGGCCCATCAGGAGAATCAGAAACCGCTATTCCTATTTTTGAATCTGGATCAAATCCTTTACCATAATTTTTAGAAGTTCCTGTATAAAAAAGCCAATATTTTCCTTCTGCCACCATAATATTAGGTGTAAAAACACTACCTGCTTCCCAAGAACCTTGTTTTCCTTTGGATAAGGCCATTCCTTTTTCTGTCCAATGATATCCATCTCGAGACGTGGCATACCAAACCGTGGCATCATATCCTGTTTTTAAAGGGCCTTTGGAATACCAAACGTAATACAAATCATTCACTTTAATAACATCACTAGGGTCCCTACGAGTCACCCCTTCTTCCTCTCCAATGCCTGTGACTTTAGAATAAGTTATTGTAACCTTTTCAATTTTTTGAGCTTCGATTTTAAAAGTCACCAATAAGAAAATTGAAAATATAAATCTTAAAATGCCACTAAACGTCTTTACCTTTTGCATCATAGCATTCCTATATTTTTAGTTTGATTTGCTTTACCTGCTGATTGCGAACTACTTTTAAATTTACTTTTCCTTTTAGATTTTTAGTTACTTGATTAAATTGAGCTACGTTAGTCGTTTTTATCCCGTTTACAGCTTGAATTAAGTCGCCTTCTAAAAGACCTCCTTTTACCAAAGCACTTGTATTTAAAATAGCTGAAAGCACAACGCCTCCTTCTTCTTTACTCACTCCAAAAGCTGAAAATTCTTCACCCGATAAATTGCTAAAGGTAGCGCCTTGCCATGTTATGCTTTTTTCAACTTCACTTTCATTCTTCTCTTTAGATGATATTAAAGTTGGCATTTCTGGAGTACGCGCAATGGCTTTTAAAGAGGGCTTTTTTACACCAAACTGATCCATAGGAAAGTTTTTGAAGCCCATTTTTAAAGCTGGCGAATTTTCTTTTACTCTAAAATCACCTTTTTCAGGATTGACAAACATAGGATCTCCAAACGTTGAATTTTGATCCCAACCTAAAGTATTGGAAATTTTCATCACTTGAGCTTTATCAGCTACGTAAAAATTACGATCTACACTGGTTTCATTTACATAAGGTTCTTTCATGCGTGCAGGTTTGTGGGCAGACATAAAGATATTGCTATACACTTGATCTTTGCTCCCATTGTACCAAACATGCGGATGAAAACCATTATTTACCGTAATGTTATTCCATACATGACGACGGAAGCCTTCGCGTAATTTTAAACCGTGATTCAGCATGACATTATTATAAATGTCATAATTGCTAGATCCATCATCTAAATCAATATCCCATCCATGGTCACAACGCCATCTACTATTTCGAATAGTGGTGGTTTCTACAGCATCTAAATAAGGTAAATTCGGTTCTTCATCTATAAATTTTTGTGAAAGCTGACGGTCTTTATGCCAAAAACGATCTCTTCCCCAAGAATTGAACGATCCATGATCGTGGGTTTCTAAAACAGTATCAAAAACATCGCACCCTTCTATTAAATGACCTCCCCAAGTTCCTTCGCTAATATTAATACCTGCACGGGCACAATCGTAAATAGAAACATCGCGAACGGTAATAAATTGCGCCATAGAAATTTGTACGCCTGCTGGCTGACGTTCTGTACGACCAATACCATGAATTAAACAATCTTCTACCACAGCTTTTGCAGGATAATTGTTTGTTTTAGGTCCTGGAGTACGATCTATTTTTGACAAGTCGTTGGTTTCGTGATATTCAAATAATGGATCTCTAACTGCATTTGGGTCGCCTACAAAACAAACACCACTCGCACCGGTATCATGAATATGACATCCTTTGATTAAAGTATTACGATTATAATTGTTTACAAAAATGGCATTCCCTCCTACTTGATCAAACTCTGTGTCTAAAATTTTAATCGCTTCTGTGCCTGTTAAAAAGAAAGCGCCTCCGCGATAAATTGCCCAATCAGAACGTAAAAGAGGTTCTTTAGAATCCATAAAAGTTCTAGCCGCATGGCGAACTACAAAACCTTGTAAGGTGATGTTTTTTACAGGATTTTTTTCAGAGCCTTTAAATTCAATCAAATGTCTTAAACGTACCACCTCAACTTTTGCTTTGTTTACATCTACACCAGATTTAGGTTTGTAATAAAGGGTGTTTTTTTTAGCATTATGGTACCATTCTCCTTCGGCATCTAATTCTTCAAAAATATTTTCTACCATTCGGTATTCCTTATGCATTCCCATCTGACGGTTATTTTGCCAACCACCTTCATATTTTAATTTGTCTCCTTCTTTTCCAGTGATGCGATAATGATACCCTCCCCATCTGGCACGATGCATGGCATGAATATAACCACCTTCAGGGTTTTCCCATTGCGCAACACGTTCGTTTGAAAATGCATCTGCTGCATAACCTTGGTAAGGTTCTGCTTTTTTGGCTGCATCGTAATTAGGATAACGAGCCATTCGCTGATTTTCACCATTGATAAACACCTGATCTATTTTTAAACCTTTAGGCGTTTTTGCCATAAAAATTCCATCACGATAAAAATCCCACTTCAAATCCAACACAACACCACCACTTAAAATAGCACCTCCTTCATTTTTAGCTCGATAAACAATAGGATATTTTTCTGAACCTGAATCTTCTGCTGTGAACACAATGGTTTCTGGAAGATAATACACACCATCTCCTACATAAATATTAATTATTTCCTTTCCAGCCTTTTTACGTGCTAATTCCTGAGCTTTTTGCAAGGTAGCTACCGGGTTATTTATTGAACCATCGTTCTTATCATTTCCATCATTACTCACATAAATATCCAATCCATAACTGGAGCCAGAGATTAGAATAAATGTGACAAGACAGAGTAGTAATGTGTTAAAATGTTTCATGTTTATAGTATTGGTTTTAGTTGTATTTTTAGGATAATTACCATCCTTAGTTTTTTTATTTTGCTATATCTTCAGCATATATATTTATTTCTCTATCATTTTGTTGTGGCATACCAGGTGTACTTCTACCAGCGTCCACATAAGACTGTAATAAATTTATGAGTTCTTTTACCTTTTCTGGATGTTCCGCCTGAAGATTATGTTTTTCTTCTAAATCTTTTGACAAGTTAAAAAGCTGAACAGGAGGCAAACCAGAAGGTGTTTTTCCTGCTCTTGGATAACTCCACCCACCAGAACCTGGACAAATTGCCAGTTTCCAACCTCCTTTTCTAATGGCAAAAGATCCGTTTATGGAATGATGAACTATGGCTTCCCTATCATTGATTGATGGATTTTTTAATGTTGGAAGAAAAGAAATCCCATCTACCCCAGAAGCATCATCTAACGGGGTCCCTAATATTTCTGAACAGGTACTAATAAAATCTGTCGTACATGTGAGTCTATCGGTTTTGGTACCCGCTTTAACAACGGATGGCCAACGAACGATAAAAGGCACACGATGACCACCTTCATAAATATCTGCTTTGTGCCCTCTTAAATTACCGTTTGGATAATGTCCTTTTTCAATAAGGTCAGTAATCTTAGCAGCTGGAGAACAACCATTGTCCGTTGAGAAAATCACAAGAGTATTTTCATTCAAATCATGTTTATCGAGCGTCTTAAGTACCTCACCCACAACCCAATCTGTTTCCATTATAAAATCACCATATTTACCAATCGAGGACTTTCCCTGCCATTTTTTGCTCGGCACAATGGGTGTATGTGGTGATGTTAATGGTAAATACAAAAAGAAAGGTTTATCATTTTTAGCTCTTTCATCAATGTACGCAACCGATTTTTTGGCAAAATCCCTTAAGCAATCTATGGCTTCAAAATCGGCTGTAGCGGCCCCTTTTCTTGGAAATGCTTTTGTTACTATAGGAATATTTGTAGCATATTCGTTTTCAATATAAACATAAGGAGGCATATCCAAAGAAGCAGTTATTCCAAAAAAATAATCAAATCCATTACTCGTAGGTGTTATAGCAGGCTTGCTATAATCTATATTCCATCCTTTTCCTTCTTGCCCCTCTTTATTTTTATAATCAGCAATTGTCTGCCAGCCAATACCTAAGTGCCATTTACCTATACAAGCTGTATGATAACCTGCTTCCTTTAAAAAACTCGCCACTGTTACTTCCTCTTTCTTAATTAAAGGCGCTTCTGTTGGGTTGCCAAATACATGATTAGCAAGTCTAGTCCGCCAATTATAGCGACCAGTTAGCAATGAATAGCGTGATGGCGTACATACTGATGAAGACGTATGTGCATCTGTAAATTGCATCCCCTCATTTACCAAACGATCTAAATGTGGTGTATGAGCTTTTCCATAATTATTAGAAATATCACCTATTCCCATATCATCAGCAAAAATGAAAATGATATTGGGCGTATCTTGAGCTTGCATTTTTGAAGTACTTATACAGGCCACCAATAGGAAACAATAAAGACTTTTTAAGTATGTATTCATGTTATTTTTCATTTTTCCACAATATAATATTATCGATATCATTTTTAAGAACCGTTCCATTACGTGTAGCTCCAGAATAGATATCTGTTTTTAAATCTTTTAAAAGTTGTTTTACTATTTCTGGCTCTGTTTCATATAAATTTGTCGTTTCACTAGGGTCTTTTTCCAAGTTATACAACTGCGCTATTGGAGCATTTTCTGCTACTTCATGTTCTCGTGGAGCTGTCCAACCACCAGAACCTTTTGCTAAAAGTAACTTCCATTTTCCTTGCCTGTAAGCAAAATGACCACTTATTGAATGATGAATAACACCATTACGCTCTGAGTTAATAGGTTTTTGCTTTAATGCTGGTAAAAAGCTAAAACTATCTTCTGCTCCGTTTGACGGAAGTGAAGTTTTCGTAATTTCGGAGATGGTTGCAAACAAATCGGTTAAACATATTAATTCTTTTGACTCAGTTCCTTCTTTTACCAAAACTGGCCAACGAACAATAAAAGGAATCCTATGTCCACCATCCCATAAATCGGCTTTAGACCCCCTCATATGCGCACTAACATAATGGCCTTTTTCTGCCAATGCAGGAATATTTGCAGCTTTGGATGCTCCATTATCGCTTGTAAAAATTATTAACGTGTTTTCTGATAAACCATTTTTTTCTAACGCTTTAGAAACTTCACCAATCACATTATCGGTTTCCATCACAAAATCACCATAAGGACCTAATTCACTTTTTCCTTGCCAATCGGCCGAAGGGACTATGGGTGTATGAGGAGAACCTAAGGGAAGGTATAAGAAAAAAGGCGTGTTTTTATCTTTAGCCCTTTCGTTAATGTATGTTACCGAATTCTTTGTTAATGAAGGCAAAAAATTAATTTCGTCTTCATGCTTAATTACCTTGTCATTTTCTATAATTTCCTTCATACTTCCTGCATGATGAATCCCATAAAAATAATCAAAGCCTCTGGTAATAGGTCCATCTGGTATGTTTGTACCAATAGGAGCTTTAAAACCTTTTTTGTTTTTTGGTTTCTCAAGTAATTTTCCTGTACTAGGATTTAAATAGTTAAAATTCATATGCCATTTTCCTAAAATTGCAGTATGATACCCTAATTTTTTAAGATGACTTGCTACTGTAGGACGGTTTTCCACAATTAAATTATCTCTATATCCTTGTACTACTCCACTTTGTAATTTAGTTCGCCAACTATACCTACCTGTCATGATCCCATATCTAGTAGGAGTGCAAACTGCAGAACCTGAATGTGCATCAGTAAACACCATACCCTGATTCGCTAACTTATCTGCATTAGGTGTTACCATTTTGGAAATTTTAGGTGCTAGTGCATGTACATCGCCATACCCCAAATCATCACAAATAATATAGACGATATTAGGACGAGTTACAACCCTTTTTCCTGATTGCAGTTTCTTATTCTTAGCTAATGAAACACCAGAACCAACAGCTAATAAAACAAACGATAAAATAAATTTTTGAACTATTTTCCCCATATTTTCTTTATTATTTTTTAGGTCTATAAGTATCTAAAACAGCTTCCATTTCTTTGACTACTTCAGGAAATTGATTGTACACATTGGTAGTTTGATATTTATCTTTTTCTAAATCGTACAACTGAGCAACTTGAGCAGTTTCTTTTAGCTTTCCGTTTTCCATGTCGCTATTTTTTCCTCCTACAAAATTTACTGCTGGTGCACCGCCCCAAGCATGATGGTGTGGTTTTGACCCACCAAAACCACCACTTCCTTTTGCTGGAATGTACATCCACTTTCCTTTACGAAGCGATAAATGTGTAGACTTATGCGGTGCAAGAAGTAACTCGTTTCGAATAGGTTCACTAGGATTATCGATAAATGCAGGTAATACATTTATACTATCTAAATTCTCTAAACTGTTCGGATTTTGCCCTGTAACAGCCATAAATGTTGCCAACATATCTACATTACAAATTAATTGGTCAGAAACGGTTCCTGGTGCAATTTTCCCTGGCCATTTGGCTATAAATGGAATTCTGTGTCCGCCTTCCCAAACACCAAATTTAAATCCTAATAAATCACCATTAATTTTATGTCCCGCTTTTACAGCATTACGTCCACCTAAATTTAACATCGCCCCGTTATCGCTGGTAAAAATAATTAATGTATTGTCTGCAACACCTTGTTTTTCTAGGGTAGACATTACTTGACCAACCATCCAATCTAACTCTTGAATAAAATCACCATAAAGTTCGGCATCGCTTTTTCCTTGAAAATTAGTTCCTGGAGTAAAAGGATGATGAATATGCGTCGTTGCAAAATATAAAAAGAAAGGATCATTTTTTTTGTTGGTTGTTTTTTCTGTAATCCAATCCACAGCTTTACCAGCCAACACTTCGCCTACGGTATAATCATTGTACAATTTATGAGCATCAACAGCACCATTAAACATATTTTGTGTTCTTTGAGATGCTTCTGGCGGAATTGGTGTTATTGGAGTAACTTCTTTGTCTTTTCCTCTACCTACAAAAACCAACGGATCTTTTGGATCACTTCCAACCACATTAGTATTTTCAACATACACATAAGGTGGCGCACTATTTACTAATGGCACTCCATAATAATAATCGAAACCTAAATCATTTGGCCCTGGACTTAAAGGTTCTTGCCAATCATTTTTTCCTTTTTTAAATCCTAAATGCCATTTTCCTAAAGCTGCCGTAGCATAACCACTATTTTTAAATACATCGGCAATGGTAATTTGTTCTGTATCGATTAATAATTCCGATGGTACTGCAGCGGGTCCCCAAATGCCTTTTCCGCTATTACCGCGAACAGGATATTGCCCTGTTAATAAAGCATAACGAGACGGTGTACAAACTGCAGATGCGGAGTGAGCATCGGTAAACATTTTTCCTTCGTTTGCCAGTTTATCAATATTAGGTGTTTTTACTTTGGTGGCGCCGTAACAACCCAGATCGCCATAACCTAAATCGTCCACCAAAATATAAACGACATTGGGTTTTTCTTGAGCTTGGATTTTTATTGTACTACTTATAAAAAATAAACAAACACTTAATGTTAGTGATATTCCTAATTTTATTTTCATGGTTTTCGATTTAAATTTTTTCTTGAATATTTTCAAACGGAGGCACGCGTTGGTCCGTTCCTATCACATCAATATCTCCTAGTTCTTTTTTTATTCTTTCTGCTTCTTTTAGCAATTCTTCTACAATCTCAGGATGTTTTTTAGAGATATCTGTTAGTTCTCCCATGTCGTGATCCAAATCGAATAATAACGGGCGACCTAAAGCAATCAATCCTCTACACCCAATATTTTTTAAGTTACTTCCGTTAAACGGTTTTTCGTTTTTGTTTTTAGACCAAAACGGTTGATCTTCTGAAGTTCTTGGTAAATGCAACTTCCATGGTCCTTTTCTAATGGCTTGTAAATTAATTCCATTATAGTAGTACACATATTTGTGTGGAGAGATTCCTTTTCCTGTTTTTAAAACTGAAGTAATATTTTTTCCATCGATGACTCTATCTTTTGGAGTTTCTGCTCCAGCCAAAGAAGCTAAGGTTGGCAATAAATCCATAGATGATAAAAACGTATCATTCACTCCTGTTGCAAATTTCCCTTTCCATTTGATAATGGCCGGAATACGAAAACCACCTTCCATAGTAGTATATTTTCCTCCGTTTAAAGGTCCTGCTGAACCTCCAAAATGACAAATAGCAGGCCCGTTATCTGATAAGAAAATAACAATGGTATTTTCATCTAATTTTTTATCAGCAAGTGCTTGGGTTAATCTACCAACATGATAATCCAACTCCTGAACATAATCTCCGTACAAACTCCCTTTTGAAGTTCCAATAAAGTCTTTACTAGGCTTAATGGGAGAATGTACCGAATGATAAGCTAAATACAGAAAAAATGGATTTTCTTTATTTTCTTCCATATATTCGATGGCCTTATTGGTATAATCCCCTATTAAAGTTTCAAAAGCTACATTTTCTTTTACAACTTTTCCGTTATGGTACACATCGTCTAAATCTGGGTGACTCGTATTCCAGTTGGATTGCAAACCGTAATGCTGCTGAAATCCGTGGTCTGTAGGTTGGTGACCTTTATTGAATCCCAAGTGCCATTTTCCTATGGCCATTGTAGCATAATCTTCTTTTAAAAGCATATCGGCAATGGTAATTTCATCTGGGTCTAAACCATAATCTTTATGTTTCTCTATTTTTCCTTGAGCCACAGGAAATCCGTTTCTCATAGGATAACGACCTGTAAGCAATGCTGCTCGTGATGGGCTACAAACCGATGATGCTACCTGAAAATCGGTAAACCGCAATCCTTCATTAGCCAACTGATCAATATTGGGTGTTTTTACATCTTGTGCTCCATAACAACTTAAATCTCCATACCCTAAATCATCAGCAAACAAAATGATGATGTTTGGTTTTTCTTGTGCATGCATTTTTAATACAGCAGAAAAACAAATTAGTATACTTAATTTTATAAAAATCTTCATTTTCTATTTGTTTAAAATTATTCTTCCCAATTATCTGTTCTAAACGGATACGCTGGCAATTCACTACTATTTACCAAATTCACTGTTGGTTTTCCTGCAAAAGCATACCGTATGTATTTAGGATTTTTAACCTCCAAAGAACTTAACACTACTATTTCATCTTGAATTTTAGCGTTGGCTTTTACCCAATTTTGAGTATCATCAGCAATCCAAAATCCTGTTGGTACTTTTCCATCAATAGTTTTTAAGCCTTCTGCATGATTAAAATGAACAATCAATTCACCATCTTTTACCTCTACATTTTTTAACGTTGGCCCTACGGCTTCTCCTTTTAACTTCAATGTTTTTTTGGCTGCAAGCAAAGCAGTTCTTTGTCCAATGGGTAATTTGTCTGTAGGATGAATATTTTTAACATCACCTAAATCAATTGTATTTACTACTGAAACATTAGGAAGTTCCATAGCAGATAATTGAGACTCACGCATCCATGCCCAAGATTCTTCTGTAGGACTTTCAATATCTATGTTTTGTTTTTTTTGAGTTCCTTTTCCATAACCTGGTAGCATCACTACCATAAAATGCATATCATTATCATTCCAACGTTTACGATACGTTTCTATCCATTTTTTTAAAACTTCATCATAATCTTTCATTCCACTTACTCTGTGGAACCAATTTTCTCCATCAACATCTGGAAAACCTGCTATGTAACGTGTATTTCTTTCTCCTTGATACCAAACCAAACCTCTACATGCAAAAGGAATTAACGGATGCATCATAGCATTGTAAATAATGTTAGAATTACGTCTTAAAAAAATATTTTCCTGATTTGTCCAATTAGGTTTGTTGATGAGTTGTTGAATTCTAGCAACTCTTTCCTTATCAGCATCAAACTCTTTCATGATGGTATTAAAAATAGGCAGCTCTTTAGTCATAGCTCTAGGCATCCAAGCTTCTATAGATGAACTTCCCCAAGAGGCTTGAATAATCCCCACAGGAACATCTCCTAAATTATTTAAAAAATAAGCAAAAGAAAAAGCCACTGCACTTTTAGGTTGTGTTATTTTCCATTTACCTGGAGCATCTTTTTGTTCTTTAAGTGCTACTTTATTTTCTACATAAAAACTGCGAATATTGCTAGCTAAAGGAACCAATCCTCTAACTTCTGCAGAAGAATTATAGCTCATTACCATGTTAGATTGTCCGGCACAAATCCAAACTTCCCCCACTAGAACATCTTTAATAACTAGTTTTTCATTTCCTTCAACAATCATCTCTTTTCCCTTAAAAGACGTTTCTAAGGGATCTAAATAAAGTATCCAATCTCCATTAGCATCTGATTTTGTGCTTTTTGATTGTCCATTAAATGTAACTGTAATTTTTTCTTTAGGAGTACTGGTTCCCCAAACTGGCACCTTTTTTTCTCTTTGCAATACCATGTAATCTCCAAAAACACTGGCTACTTTTAAAGATTGAGCATTTGTTTTAAGACTGATGATACTGAAAATTACAACCGTTATTATTTTAGCTATTTTCATTATTTTTTATCAATAGGAATTAGGTTATTTGGTGTGTGATAGGGTTCATTTCCAACGGGTCTTGCATTTTCTCCACGTTTATTTATATCTCCAATGTCTTGTTTTGCCCAATCTAACAACTTAAGTAATGCTGCAACCACTTTAGGATTTTCATCAGCAACATCGGTAGTTTCAGCAATATCTGTTTCTAAATTGTAAAGTATGGGTTTGGTAAATAATTCTCTATCTTTTGGAGCACTATGAATTGGCCATTTTCTAGAAACTATAGATTTTGTATAAGATCCATGAGCTAAGTGTAACTTCCATTTCCCTTTTCTAACAGCACGTAAAATATGATGTTGGTAGTAAAAAAATGGTCTATCCAATTCCGTTGATGTTCCATGAATAATTTCTGAAACATCTACTCCATCAATCACTCTATCTTTTGGAACTGTTGCTCCAGCAATTTTTGCAATGGTTGGTAACAAATCTATAGTGGCTACTATATTTTCTGACGTTTTTCCGGCTGGTACTTTTCCTGGCGCACGTATAATAGCAGGAACTCTAAATCCGCCTTCCCAAGCCGATGTTTTTGCTCCTCTTAAAGGTTCTGCATGTCCTCCATGATCCTTCTTAATCCACCAAGGTCCATTATCACTAGTAAAGATTACGTAAGTGTTTTCATCTAATCCTGTTTGTTTTAGGTAATCTAAAATCCTCCCAACATTATAATCTATTTCTTCAATAACATCACCGTACAAACCACCTTCTGATTTTCCTCTGAACGCTTCAGAAACTGCTAATTTGGTATGTGGCATGGTATGCGCTAAATATAGAAAAAATGGTTGTTCCTTGTTTTTATCAATAAAATGAATAGCCTCGTTGGTATACCTTTTTGTTAATGTAGACATGTCTGCATTCTTTTCTACCAATTTTTTATTTCTAATTAAATGCACCCTCGCATCATTGCTTCCTGGCGTAAAAAAAGATTCATCAAAACCCTGATACATCGGTAATAAATCTGGATTAAATAATTCAGGATTATGTCCTGCCAAATCCCATTTCCCAATCATACCTGTTTTGTAACCTACAGGTTTTAACACCTCAGCAATGGTAACTTCACTTAATGCCAATTTAGGATGTGGGTTATCTCCATTGTCATTACGTGCATTTCTCATAGGATACGAACCTGTCATTAATGCAGCTCTTGAGGGTCCACATACGGTTTGTGCGTAAAAGTTTGTAAACTTCATTCCCTCAGATGCCATTTTATCTATATGAGGGGTTTTGATATTTGAAGACCCAAAACAACCCAAATCTTGATATCCTTGATCATCGGTAAAAATGATTATAAAGTTGGGCTTGCTGTTGTCTGTTTTTAGAGCAAGCGAACATGCACACACCAAAAAATAACATACTAAGGTTATAACTAACTTCTTAATTTTATTGATTAATAACATTATTTCCAACTTTTGTTACTTTATTAAAACTTCAAACAAATCAGCATGCTCACTTTACCTCGACACTCTGTTAGTTTTAAAATGTCACCTTTTTATTTATGTGACATATTATTAATTTCAAATCTAAACAAGTGGGCTTCGCCATTACTCTGTCTCATACAAATCCCCCATCCAGGAATACTATTCCCTATATTTCCATTTTCCAAATGAGGCCTATATAAACCAGGTGCCATTGGAATAGTAGTTAACTCTTCTGCAATAGGACTAAAATTTAAACCGTCTTTTGCCCAGTGAATGGATTTACTTAAAGATGCTAAAGAGGCTACTCCTCCATTTTGATTCCAAATCAACACTTCATGCCCTTTTTCTATTAAAGGATGATCGTATTTTTTAAAAGGTCCTTCTGGGTTCTCTGACATAGCTACACCCATTTGTGTATGTCTAGCACCTTTTGTACCGTGTTCTATACATCTGCCTTTATAATATAACCAGATTTTTCCATCTTTCACTAATAAACTTGCATCATCAACTCGGTAACTATCAAAATCTGAAGATACCTCACTGTGAGCTATCACAGGTTTATTGGAAACCCGTTTAAATGGTCCATCAGGACTATCTGCCACTGCTACACCAATGCCCGTAAAATCGGTAGTGCTATTACCTTCAAATTTCTTTTCTAAATTTCCAGGTGTAGGCTGTACTCCTGTATAATACAAATAATACTTACCATTATAAGCTAAAATATTTGGCGTAAAAACAGAATGATTATCAAAATCTCCTTCAGCACCCAAACCTAGTGCCATACCCTGCTCTTGCCATGTGTGTCCTTCATCTTCCGAAATAGCATACCAAATGGTTCCCCAATATCCAGACCTAATTGGCTTATCCATTCGTGTGTACCACACATAATATTTGTTTCCTACTTTAATAATATCGCTAGGATCCCTTCTGTTATAGATTGAATCTTTTCCTATTCCTGTAACTTCGGAATACGAGAAGCTTACCATCTCTCCCTTACTTTCGTTAGTTGAAACCTCTTGTACCGTTTTCGCTTTCTTGGAATGGTTATTGCCACAAGCTGTAAAAAGCGTTAAGACTATTAAAACAACCGACATGTAAGCGCACCCTTTTTTAAAATTGATTTTCATTTTTCTATTATATTTTAATATTGATTAATTCTCCCGATTTTATCGTTTTGCCCTTTATTTTTTGTGTTCCAACTCCAGTTAAAGTGAAATGTTCTAATTCCAACTCTCCCGAAAGCACCTTTAATTCAGCAACTTTATTTCCTACACTAATGGTACCATAGCTAAAGCCGTTACTCCAAAAATAAGTTCCAGGTTTTGAGGTAAAAGTCATCGATTTCTCAACCGCTGAATATTGGAACTCAGTAATTGCTAAAATACCCGCCCATGCCATCATACTTCTGGCATAATGATGACCAGCTTCAGCTTCATTAAACGGACTTCTTTTTTTGCCATCATAACGATCTCGAATATTTCGAATACACAACAAACCATCATCAGTTAAGCCTTCTTGCAACATTCCTACGGCTGCTGTATACTCAAAACCTGTCATCACCTCTGTAAAATATGGAAATGGTTTTTCGGGACGCTCTCCAGGATAGGCTGCCATTAATAATGCAGATTCATCACCTAAAGCATAGGATCGATGAAAATTGGCATGCGAAACCATATTCTCTACATAATTATATTTCATTATCGATTCTAATGTTTTCTTGATATTTTCCTTGTTAGCTAAATAGCCCAAACCTACAATATGTGAAAACACTTGTCCAACCAACTGATCAACCAACACTCCTTTACCCAACTGAAAATCAGGCGACGTAAAATCAATTGCATTTTTAACGTCTGCTGCACCAATGAGTGATTCAGCAACGTTATCTTCTGACATTGGTGGTTGAATGTGATGTTCGTAATATTCTCCGTTGAACAAATTTTCATCCATCCATTTTGAACCTTCTTCAAACAAATTAAGGCAAGTTTTTGCAAACTTTTTCTCTCCTAAATAATTCGCCATTTCCGCTGAAGCTTTTAAAGCTCCCAAATACCAAAATCCCATTTGAGGATTTGGACCAAAATACTCCACATCCATAGTGTTATGTTGTGAACCTTCCATAACACCATTCTTATCAGCATCCCACCCCCCTGGAATCCAACAAAATTCCAATGCTTTTTTAACCTTTGGCCAATGTGCTTTTAAAAAGGCATCGTCTCCAGACAATTGCCAATCTCGATAAAACTTCATAATACTTCCCATTTGCCCATCAGCAGCAGCTTTTCCCCATTTTTGACCTTCCTCTAAAGGCAAATACACTCTAAAGCTCATCAACCCTTCATCGTCAGTAGCATAACCAAATTCTACATCACGCATGGTTTTTGCTAATTCACCAAACATAAAGGCCGTAGACTGTTCATAATTCCAAACATGCGTACATGAACCAAAACAAGAACCATAGGTATCAAAAAGTCCCTCCCAACCTAATAAATGTCCGCTTTTAATTCTAAAAGCCAATTGTGTGCGTAAGTGTGCCAAATTGAACAGGGCTGATTCTTTAACTTCACTAGGGAAATCACTTTCAATTAATGCACTAACAAAAGTTTGGGTTTCAGTCTCCAATTCTTTTAACCGTGGTAAGGTTTTAGAAATCACATCCCAAGAATCAGAGTATTTTGTAGTATAATAATTTCCTACCGTAGTTTTAATTAACTTTTGAAACCCTGGTTTATCCCATGTTTGCCGATTAGGAAAATGCCAACTAATTAAAAATCGAAAGTTTTTTTCCTCTCCAGGTTTTAAAATATTTTTTACAGCTATAGAGCCAATTGGTGCATTAGCATTCTTATTTTCTCTCTTTTCTAGTATCCCATCATTACTAAAGTCATCCCAAAAGTCCAATCGTTTTTTATCCCATCGACTTTTCATTTCTTGCCATGACGTACGGTAGCTTGTCTCACCGTCATTTAATGATACAAAACTCATAGTACCCCATTGTTCACTTTGGGAATCAACCCCTTCTGTTGTATAATGAATCCCCTTCACACCTTGTGATTCACGAATGGTATTCATATTTTTTATGGTTTGTCCTCGTGTACCATCAAAACCTATAAAATTTTGAATACTTCCTGCTATAGAAATGGTAATTTCCTTATCACTTATATTTTTTACCTTATAATTTAAAATAGTTATAGGAATACTACTATCATCTACATTTCCCGGAATCAAGGGGTTATAAGCTTCTACAACAACTTCAACAGGTAAATCATCATCACTTAAAAATACTTGACCAAAAGGATAAGCCGTTTTAAAAGAAGCTTTACCAAAACGAGGCAAGCCGTGTTGATTTGAAGTAGCCCCCCACGGGCCTTCATACGTAGATTCATCTGGGGGGCCTTCTAATAATCTTGTTTCTTTTTGTCCTTCTCCATCCTCAACATAAATAGCAAAAAAAGGTCCTTTTTCCTTTACAGGCCCTCTATTTTCTATAGTTGGATTAAAGCCTTTGGCTGGACGATTCATAATTTCCCAATCTTCCAATGAGCCTCGTCCTGTAAGCGAAATAGTCCCCGTACCAATACCTCCAATTGGCATTTTTATTTTTTGAATATGAGCTTGATCGTACGTTTTTAATACTGGCCAGTCTGTGCTTTTCGATTGTGCAGATAACAGGCATGATATCATTAAGAAAACAGCACTTATCTTGTATATTTTCATTATTGTTAGTTTAATTCTTTTGTTATTATTTCAGCCATTAAAGCCGCACCTTCTTCTGCTGGGTGTACACCATCAGGCACTAAGTTTCCTTTACCTAAAAAAGACTCGTACAAATTAATTATTGGTAAATTATTTTCTCTTGCTAAAGATTTTATAATTGGTATCACCTCATGTTTTACCACATCGCCATCAATTGAAAACTGACTGTGTTCAAACACCGGTACAGGTAAGCATAAATAAATTTTGGGCTTTGGTGTGATGGTTTGAAAAGTGTCAATTAAACTCTGATAATTTTCTTTAAACCCAGTGGCATTCCAGTTTTTTGGTTTGGAGTCATTGGTTCCCAATTTTATAGTGATAATATCTGGTTGAACAGCAAAAACATTTGAAAATTCTTTACAATTCCAATAAGGTAAATTACTTTTTTTTAAGGCTGTAGCACCGCTTCTCCCCAAATTAACCACTACATAATCTGCTCCTAACAGATTGTCAATAACTTTAGGATATGCGGTTGCACTTTCCTTTTTATGTCTGGCTCCTGCGGTAATACTATCGCCTACACATGCCATTACGGTTGGTTTCGACGTACATGAACTTAAAAATAAAACGACTATAGCAAAACCAGATAGTGTATTTCTCATATTACTTCTTTTTATTTTTACGCTTTCTTTCAAGTATTCTTTTATGAATCCACCCTAATTCAGGATAAGGTCCAATTTCTGCTCTATAGCTAATTAATATTTCGTGTAACTCCTTTTGAATTTTTAGATGTTGTCCGTAAACATTTGTTGTTTGAGAAGGGTCATCTTTTAAATTATACAATTGTGCTGATGGTGCATCTTTTTTTATTTCACCATTTAGGACGTCACTATTTATTTGTCCCGTAAGTTTGGTGGATGCTGCTCCTCCTAAAGTATGGTCTCCAATATTTTTCCCTTGAAACCCTCCTGAATCTTGCGCTGGGATATAAACCCAATCTCCTTTTCTAACAGTAAGATGTTCTGGAACATTTGGAGAAATAATCAAAAGGTCACGTAAAGGGTTTGTAGCCTCTCCCAAAAATTCTGGTAATTGGTTAATTCCATCTGGACACTCATTTTTCCTCAATTTTTTATCAACAATAGTTGAAAAAGTAGGTAAGAGATCTATTTGACTAATTAAATGGTCTGATTTACTGTTCGCAGGAATTTTATCTGGCCATCTGGCTATAAAAGGCACACGATGCCCGCCTTCCCATGCGCCAAATTTAAATCCTAATAATTCTCCATTTATTTTATGACCAGCTTTAATGGCATCTTGACCACCAAAGTTAAGCATACCTCCATTATCACTAGTAAAAATCACTAAAGTATTGTCTGCAACACCCAAATCTTTGAGTGTTTTCATAACCTCACCAACCATCCAATCCAATTCGTGTATAAAATCGCCATAAAGCCCTGCTTTACTTGTTCCCTTAAACTGGGGAGCCGGAGTAAACGGGTGATGGATATTGGTAGTTGCCAAATATAGGAAGAATGGATGTTCTTTATTCTTTGAATAGGTGTTTTTCATCCATTCTATGGCTTTGTTTTTTAGAGTTGTTCCTACTTTTTCATCTTGATACAGCAAATGGGCTTTTTCTGCCCCTCCAATAGCCGTATACCCTCCTTTTGCTGGCCATTGTTGGGTCACTGATTTTTTACCCAAAACAAAAGGATCTGCAGGGTCATAACCAACCACCCCATGATTTTCTACATAAACATATGGCGGCCCACTATTTACCATAGGAATACCATAAAAATAATCAAAGCCCAACTCTAAAGGTCCCGGTTTCAGATCAGCGTTATAATCTGGTTTATCGGTTCCCAGACCGAGATGCCATTTACCAATACAAGCCGTTGCATACCCTGATTCTTTAAGTACACTCGCAATAGTTACTTTTGTTGTATCAACCGTTAACCCTTGGTCTAAACCTCCAATAGCTCCCCAATAGTTTCTACGCAAAGGATACTGACCAGTAATTAAACCATAACGAGAAGCAGAACACACGGCTGAAGGTGAGTGCGCATCGGTAAACATCCGACCTTCTACGGCTAATTGGTCGATATTTGGCGTATTTACCAAGGTAGCCCCATAACAACTCAGGTCTCCGTAGCCTAAATCGTCTGCATTAATTAAAACAATATTAGGTAACTTTTCAGTTAAATTATTTTCTTCTATTACATTGTCCTTTTTAGTTTGGTTACAACTTACCAGTTGTGTCACGGCAATAACAATAATAATTTTTAGCTTGATCTTCATGTTTAGTTGTATTATTTGATTCTACAACACTTTAACTAATCTTTCCAATTGTAAGTTTCACCTGCTTTAAGTGTTATTTCTTGACTTAACTTCCCATTCACCTGTAAACGGAAACTACCATCCATTGTTGCTTTAATAACTGCAGTGGTTAGGCTACCTTTATCCCAATACAAATCCAACTCAAATCCACCACGTGAGCGTAATCCTGTAATACTTCCTTTTGGCCAAGCAGCTGGAAGCGCAGGTAACAAATTAATTTTACCATCATGGCTTTGCATCAGCATTTCGGTAATACCTGAAACCAATCCAAAATTTCCATCAATTTGAAAAGGTGGATGAACATCTAAAAGATTGGGTAATGTAGATTTTTGTTGTAATGCTATAATATTTTCATGTGCTTTTTCAGGTTTTAATAGACGTGCCCAAAAATTAATAATCCAAGCACGACTCCATCCAGTATGTCCACCGCCATTAGCAAGACGGTGCTCGATAGTTTTCTTAGCAGCTTCAAATAATTCTGGGGTATTTTCTTTTGAAATCTGATTAGAAGGATGCAAAGCATATAAATGTGAAATATGGCGATGTCCTGGATCGCGTTCCTCAAACTCCTCCATCCACTCCATCAAACGTCCATCACTACCTATCTGTAAAGGTTGAATTTGTGTTATCTGACTTTTTAATATTTCTCTAAATGTTTCATCAACTCCCAAAATTTCAGCAGATTTTATACAATTACGATATAATTCCAGTATAATAGATCGATCCATTGTGGATCCCATAGATACGGTAGCTACTTCACCATCATTTGTTATAAAATCATTTTCAGGTGATACTGAAGGAGACGTCACCAAATACCCAGTTTTGGGATCGGTAATCATAAAGTCTACAAAAAACTCTGCAGCTTCTTTCATAATTGGGTATGCGTGTTCTGCTAAGTATTTTTTGTCTTTGGTGTATTCATAATGGGTGAACAGATGCTGACAACTCCACGCAGCACCCATAGGCCACATACCATATCGTGCTCTTCCAAATGCAGCCGTCATATACCAAGCATCACTGGTATGATGGGCCACAAAACCACGACTGCCATAAGTTTCACGTGCAGTAATTCTACCCATTTCACGTAATTTGCCTATAAATTCTAAAAAGGGTTCATGACATTCAGCGAGATTAGTCATTTCTGCCATCCAATAATTCATTTGAATATTGATATTAATATGATAATCGGCATTCCATGGTGGTTTAAAGCCATTTACCCAAATTCCTTGTAAGTTAGCTGGCATAGTTCCTGGTCTTGAACTACTAATCAGCAAGTATCTTCCATATTGATAATGCAATTGGGTAAGGTAATTATCAACTGAGCCTTGTTTTACTTGTTGTAAACGTTTATCAGTAGGTAAATCTTCACCATCTTCTTCAGAAATTTTAAAATCTAATCTTTTAAAAAGTGAACGATAATCATGGATGTGTGTTTGATACAAGTTTTCATAATCTTTATTCAATAACTTTTCAAGATTTGCTTCTGTAAGTTGTTTAGGATCTTTACCATGGTAGTCACTTGCAGCTACAATCCGAACAATTAATTCATCTGCATCCGAAATTACTATTTTACCATCTTTAACTTCTGAGACACCTCCTTTTACTTCAAAATGAATCGTGGATTGAAACTTTACTCCTAAACCATCACCCACATGTTCTGAAAAATGAATACTATTTTTACTAAGCTGAATCTGTGTATTATCCGTACGTTTTATATAGGCTGACAAATTAATGGACTTGTTTTGATCCGCCGAATATTTTATAAGCATTGCTTTATCTGGATAGCTTGAAAAACTTTCTCTTTTAAATGTAATTCCATCTTTTTCAAAATAGGTAGTTTGCAAAGCTTTATTTAAATCTAATTCACGTCTAAAATTAGTAATACTATCAAAACCTGTTCGTTCTACAAAGAAATTAGCCAGCATTTGGTTGGTCATTGTTCCCGTAGGAAAACGTTCGGTTAAAAGATTTTCTGTAAGATAAGTTTCCGCTTCAACAAATTTCCTATCAAAAATTAATTGTTGAATTTTTTTAAGGACTTCAGGTCCTGCTTTTTTATCACGATTATAAAGTTTTTCTCCAGTCCAAATGGTTTCTTCGTTTAAACAGATAATTTCTTTTGAAGGAGTTCCATACAGCATCGCACCAAGACTTCCATTTCCAATGGGCAGTCCTTCATTCCATTTTTGGGTAGGCTGTTCAAACCAAATTTTTAACGCTTGTTCTTTTCTTTCTTGGTCTTGTTTTTTTTGTTCTGAATTTAAACATGACACAAAAAAAATCATCGTAAATACTGCTAATAAAGTCTTGTAAATCGGCATATTGTTTTTATTTATTTTAAATTTCGTCTTATTTAATCTTGTTTATGTCCTTTAAATCCAACTGATGAATCTAAAACTTTGCCACTTTTAGGAGGTCTATGAGCCTCCTTAGCATAACTCAATATTTTTTTTAGAATTTCGGGATGCTCATCTGCCAAATTATGTTGTTCTTCAATATCCGCACTCAAATCATACAATTCATAATCTGTTTGTTTATTAGGCTTTATAGCTTTCCAATCTCCCATTCTAATTGCACGACTCTTGGGATCCTCCCAATACAAATAATCATGCTGTTTTTGATGCTGATTTGATTTTTCTCCCAATAATGTAGGCATGATAGAAATTCCATCGGTTGACTCAGGAGCTACAGTTCCAGCAATATCAGCAAGGGTAGGCATGATATCTGGGAAATACCCTAAATAGTTAGAAACACTTCCTGCTTCTATTTTTCCAGGCCAATATGCTATAAAAGGGATTCTAAGACCCCCTTCATAAAAATTCCCTTTCCCGCCTCTAAAGCGCTTACCTGTTTTAGGGTCTAAATTTGGGGCAAAAAAACCATGTGGATGCTTTTCATTTTCAAAATACGGTTGACCACCATTATCACCTGACACAAAAACTATGGTGTTATCCGCAATACCTAATTCTTCAAGCAAAGCTACAATCTCACCTATTTGTCTGTCCACCATTTCTACCATAGCGGCGTACATCTGTGCATCATATTTTCCTTTTTGGTTAGTTGCATCCCATGGCTCATCTTTATACTTTTGCCATTCAGGCTCCTCCTCTGGCATAGCCCAATATCCATGTGGGGGTGTCCAAGCCATATAAGCAAAAAACGGCTCATCTTTTTTAGCACGAATGAATTCTAACCCCTTGTCGTGAATTAAATGATGTGAAAAAATTTCTCCACTTAAATAATCACCTGTATTACCTTCTAAAGGCACTTTTTTACTATTATGCACCAAATATTTAGGATAGTAGGTATGCGCATGCACTTGATGATAATATCCAAAAAAGGTATCAAAACCTTGTTTTTCTGGAACACCCGTTGTTCCTACGTCACCCAATCCCCATTTACCAAACCCACCAGTAGCATATCCGGCATCACTAAGTACTTTGGCTATGGTAATATCATCTGCTGCCAAACCTATTCCTCCGCTATTAGATCTTACTGTGGTATGCCCTGTATGTTGCCCTGTAATTATGGTACTTCTTGTAGGCGCACAAACATTTCCACCAGCTAAAAATTGCGTGAAACGCATACCATCTGAAGCCAATTTATCAATATTCGGAGTATCTAAAATAGGATGCCCCATTCCAGAAGATTCATAATAACCCCATTCATCCATCATAATGTAAACAATATTAGGTTTATCCACCTTATTGGGCTTAGAACTACAGCTTGTCATTGTTAATACAATTAATGATACTAATGAGTAAAACATATATTTTTTATTCATTTCAAGTTTAGTTTTAATTTTTATTCATTTTTCCAAACAACTGTTTCCCCGTTGTTTATAGAAAATAATTTACTCAGTTTTCCTTCCAAATAAACTCTAAAATCTCCACTTGTATTGGCATGTATTTTTGCCTCAACTAGTTTTCCTTTTTCCCAAATAATATCCACTTCAAAACCACCACGAGCACGTAACCCTTTTATAGTTCCTGTTGACCATGCTGAAGGTAAAGCTGGTAAAAGATGTAAAATATAAGAGGCATTGGCTAAGTTTTCATCAGGAACTACAGGAACAAAATGATTAGATTGTTTTGTGTCTTTTTTATAAGCAACAAATGCGGCATTTTCAATACTATTTGAAGAGTTATCAATACTTCTCAAATGACTTTGTAATAACATCTCACAAACACTGGCAGTACCTCCAAAATTTCCATCAATTTGAAACGGAGGATGAAAATCAAATAAATTTGGATATGCTCTTTCAGATGTTAAAAATTGATAAAATTGGTGTGCCTTATCCCCATTATGTAGTCGTGCCCAAAAGTTGGCTTTCCATGCGGTACTCCAACCCGTTGAAATATCTCCACGATGTTTCATAGTAACCAATGCTGCCTCTGTAATCTCTTTAGTTATAAGTGGAGAAAAATCACGTCCAGGATGCAAAGCTATTAAATGAGAAATGTGACGATGTTGGTCTGTAGGGCTGTCCCAATCTTCTGGCCATTCTTGTAATTGTCCATATTGTCCAATTTTTTGAGGTGTTAGTTTTGGAATGATATTCTGTAACTGTTTTACAAAAGATTCATCACGTTTTAAAACCGTTGCCGCCTCTATACAATCAGTAAATAAATTTAATGCCAATTGCTGTTCAAATGATGCACCATATGCTTGTTTGTTTAATTTACCATATTTATCTGTTAAATAAGCATTTTCTGGAGACCATGTTGGATACACAAGTAGCGAACCATCTTTCCAAGGTGCCAAAAATGCCATATAAAATTCCGCAGCCCCTTTTAAAATAGGATAAATTTCTTCAAGATATTTTTTATCTTTATTAAACGCGTAATGCTCAAAAAGGTTTTGGCAAAGCCATGCTCCCGATTGTTGCATACGTCTACCATGTGTATTGGGTGCAGTAAATCCAAATACATTCCCATTGAGCCCCATACTCCAGCCTTTCCCAATCCCGAAAGATTCCTGCGCCACAAATTTGCCTGATTCTGCAACCATTTTCATGTACTCTATATAAGGTCTAAAAGACTCCGGAAGATTTGCCGTTTCTACCATCCAATAATTCATAGCTAAATTAATATCGGTATGATAGTCACTATTCCAAGCAGGTTTCAAGTTTCCATTCCATAACCCTTGTAAATTTGAAGGAACTGGAGCAGTCCTTGAACTACTTATTTGCAAATAGCGTGAGTAGTTAAAATAGAGGTTTTCCAATTCAAGGCTAGGTCCTCTTTTAACTAATTCATCAGTTGTTAATTCTGAAGGTTCAAAATTTAGTTTTAATTGACACCTATCCATTAACTCAGAAACATCCTGTTCATGTGACTTTTTAAGATTGTTATAGCCTATATTAAGAGCCTTATTCAGCATATTTTGACTATCTAACTGAAAATCACGTCCTTTAAAAGACGGATAAACAGGCAAATAATCTGTATAAGCTGTCAAATATATTTTAACGTCTGTAGCATCCTCTACCAATACTGAACCATCTTCTTGTGGAATTAACTTCGCATTTCCTGCATCAATGTGAACTAACTGCTGAAATTCAATATCATCTTGTACCATTGAAACTTTTCCAGTTAATACAATGGTATTTCCTTGAAACTTCACACTATTTTTTTTATGTAAAGTTCCTACCTTAATTTTAAGATTCATTTTAGAATTTTGAGCTGTATATCGCGCGGCAAATACATCATTTGGATGACTACAGAAATATTCTCTTTTAAAATGAGTATCATTAATACTGTAACTTACTGTTCCTATTCCAGTACGGGCGTTCAAAGTTCGGGTGTAATCACTTACAACAGTGCTATCATGTCCGGTAAACACGTATAAATCTGTAAAAGGGGCATAATTCCCTAAAGGCTGATGGCTACTGAGGTATTTAGTTGACAGGGCTTCCATACTACCTTCTGAAGTGCCATATTTATCGTTTCGATAAGCTTCGCGTACTTTTTGGAAGTTTTTATATGCTCCAACACGCGTTCCAGATTGTTCCACTTCACTTAATCCTCTTTTGCTATTCATCCACAGGGTGATATCGTTTAGCATGATATGTTCTTCTTCAATGCCTCCAGAAAACATAGCTCCCAATCGACCGTTACCCAATGGTAGAGCTTCCTGCATATAACCAGGCTTATTGTAATCTTGTCTTTGCTCGGTGGTAAATTTACTGGCAGGTTTATCATACGTCAGCAAAAACTGCGCAGAACATTTTGCGGAGATTACAAAAATCAATAATACACTTACAATATGTTTTATCATGTCTTTTTAGCTATTGATTTTTTTTAATAATTGTGTAGTTTCTGTCGCTATTAGGCTTCATTAACTCACCTCTCCATAAACCATTTTCTAATTTTTTGAATTCAAAGTTTTCTGAATATGGCACTTTTTTATTTGTCCAAATTAATAATGCCCCATCTTCCACCATTTGAATTTTCACAGACTTATCATCTATTTCCAATATTTCAAAAGTTGCAGCAGAAAGGTATTTATCTGGTCTTCCAATGACAGACCAACCATGTTGTATTGGATTCAACAATACCAACCGCTCTTTTCTAGATTCCAAATTAAACTGATAATTATCTTTTAGAATTTGAGCTGAACCTTTATAATAATCATAAAGTAAAATACCTTCTTCTGGAACTTCCCACAGGCCCTGATAAGGTTGTGTCATACCACCCGCATATGGATAATCTTTTAAAGAAATTTGGGCAGACACCTCTTTATCATCTTGATTCATGTTCACAGCCATAATAGCTGCTGCCTTGTTTTTTAATGGTGCAATGACTCTAAAAGCCTCTCCATTTCGGTAAGGGTCTTGCATTAAACTTTCGGGCAACGGAACAGCAGGTGCCAAAGTTCCTAAAATACGTCCATCGGCATAAGTCAATGGTTTTAAGACGGTATCGTCAATCTGTTCTGGCACATCCGATAAATAGATAGGACCTCCGGACATGGCTCTGGCTACGGCCATTAATTGAGCGGTTTCCTCAAAATTAGCAAAGAACATATCTTGGTCCAACCAGTGCGTATGCCCTAACCAAAAAGCGTTGGCAAAATTTTGTACTAAGGTCACGTCCAACCGGTCCTTAGTAGTTTTATAATCTACACTTCCGCGGATAATAGCACTATACCTATGATTAAAAACATTAAAGTTTTGTTGGGCAATACAATTTAACAACATCAAATCTTTGTCTTTACAATTTTCTTCTAAAGCAATATTATTGTAATGCACGCCCAAAATAGCATTACTTGCTCCTGAATTATTGCGAAAATTATCCGATTGAAAATCAACTTTAATGATATCAAAACCATTGTCTTTGGTATTTTTTGTCATTTCATGGAAAAACGCATTGGCAGATTCTTCTGAAATTTTCGGCATTAAAATGTTTTTTTTACCACTCGGATTACGTTCTACCAAATGTCCTTCCAAACTCGCCATGCTATGCTTTGGTGACACAGCACCAAAATAGCCATTGAAATTTCTCCAAATACCCATCCATTTTATTTTATCATCTTTCTGACTGGTGATAGGCTCCCAACCATTTGGAAATTTAGCCTTATCTACACCAAAAGATAACAATTGTCCTTTTTCATGATCTAAATACCCATCATCAATCAGCATCCATCTAAAAGGAATTGTACTCTCTTTCATGCCTTTTAAAGCATCCAAAATAATATCCTCAGTGATGTTATGTTTATAATGTTCCCAAGAACACCAACCCAAGTATTTGTAAGCTTCAGGATATTCTTTATCAGATCTCCAATTGATATTTTCTTTAACACTATCGGTATTCATCGCTTGCTCCCAAGCCATTTTAGCAGCTTCGTACGGATTTTTAGACTCCCCATAACTCATTAAAGGCACCGCTACATTTTCAGTACCTGTTCCATAAGTGGCAACCGTTAAATAAGCCGTTTTATTACGAATAGAAAAGGTATTACCGATACGGTTTGAAACCAAAGGTAAAAGTGCTAAATAGTCGCCGTTATCTTTTTGAAGCATCATAAAAGCTCCTAAATTTATATGACTGTCCATTCTTGGCTTTTGGTACTTGTAACCGTCTAATTCAGAAATATCATTAAACCAAAGCGGTTCCACTCGATTCCCTGCAGCCAGTTTTTTAGAAAATGGCCGATAGTAAATGCCTTTTTTGTACTTAGGTAATTCTAATTTAATTTCAGATATAATCCCTAAAGAATCTGGTGTCAATTCTTGTTTCTGAACAGAAACTACTCCATTCCCATTAAAGGATGATACATTTAAGGATTGTGGGATCACTTCCAATGGCGCATCTTGCTTCTTTGCCTTGGATTGTTCCGAACATGACAACACACAAGATATTCCTAAAATAAAAAGAAATGCTTTATTCATTATATAGTTTAGTTTAAATAGTTTTTATTTTTTGACAACTAATATTATTTAGTTTATTATTGGCTGAATTTGCTTCCAAGTTTCCATATCTTCATTTTCTTGAACAGCTCCTGGTGTGCTTCTTCCATCAAGAATTATTTTTTTGAGTGCAGCTTTCATTTCTGAAACTCTTTCAGGAAAGACATTGAGTAAATTATTTGTTTCTTCTATGTCCGCTTTTAAATTATACAACTGCATAGCTGGTAGATCTAATTTTTCATTTTTAATATCTTGTGGCTTTGGATAACTCCATCCTCCAGATCCAGGACATACAATCAATTTCCAATCGCCTTTTCTAATTGCAAAAGATCCATTTATTGAATGATGGACAGTGTACTCACGAATACTAACACCCGCCTCTCCTTTGATAAGTGGTAGCATACTAAAACTGTCTTCTGCTTCGGTATCTGGTGTCTCGTATCCAACTATCTCAGCACATGTAGCAAAAAAATCGGTGGTACAAATTGTTTTATCAGACCTGAAATTTTTAAAAGCTTTATTAGGCCATTCTACAATAAATGGCACACGATGCCCCCCTTCAAAAATATCAGCCTTCATACCTCGAAACCTATAACTTGGATTATGTTTTACTTTAGCGAGCTCCTCAAAATTTGCTCTTGGCGAACATCCGTTATCACTTGTAAACACTAAAAGTGTATTTTCTGAAATGCCTTGTTTTTTTAAAGTTTCCCTAATTTGTCGTACCACATCATCAACCTGCATCACAAAATCACCATACATATTGGTATTACTTTTTCCTAAAAATTCTGTTGTGGGTAAAATAGGTGTATGTGGTGCTGGCAATGGAAAATACAAAAAGAAAGGTGACTTTTTTCTTGAGTTTTCATTAATGTACTGAATTGCTTTATCAGTCAAATCTTGTAGTACGTTAGTATGGTCAAAATCATCTGAAGTAAGTCCTTCTCTCCAAAACCCTTTTTCATCAACCGAAACAGTCGTTTTTGTTGGGATCATCGTTGGCGTATCATTCTCCACATATACATAGGGTGGCATATCAAGAGAACCACAAAAACCGAAAGAATAATCGAAACCATGCGTAGATGGACCATTTTTTATAGGTGCATTAAAATCTACTTTAAGATTTGCATTGAGATTATTTAGCCCTTTTATTGTTTCCTCATTTTCAAAAGCCCAATCCCAACCTAAATGCCATTTTCCAATAAATGCAGTATTATAATCTTTTGATTTTAACATTTTAGCAATAGTCGTACGATCTCGCTTTATCAAGGATTTTGAATAACCACTTAACACAGAACTTTTTAACGAAGACCTCCAGTTATACCGTCCTGTTAATATTCCATAGCGAGTAGGTGTACACACAGCTGATGATGTGTGAGCATCTGTAAACATAACCCCATTTTCAGACATACTATCTAAGTTTGGCGTTGATATTTTACTTTCTGGATTAAAACTTTTAATATCTCCATAACCCATATCATCCGCAAGAATGTAAATAATGTTTGGTTTTGAATCATCCGTTTTTTTTGATTGTGCTGTCATTATTGAAAAAGACAAAAAGAGTAATAAAAAATGTTTCATTTTAATTTTTTGTTTAAGTTTATCGTAAGTGCTTTAGGATTTTCTACTTGCCCTACCGGACGTGCATTTTCAACCATTTCTGCATCAAATTTTTCCATTGCATTTTTAAGTTGAAAAACAATATCTGGATATTCGTCTTTAAGGTTGGTCTTTTCTGCTATATCCTTTTTTAAATTATATAATGCTTCTTCTCCTTTAATAATTCTCAACTTCCAATCTCTCCATCTTACTGCTTCTAAAGTTCCCCAATGAGAATAGAAAAAATATTCATGCGGTGTTTTTGCTTGTGTGGTAAGCACTGGCATGATGTCTTTTCCATCAATGGTATTTTTAGATAATGTTGCTCCTATTAATTTTGCAAAAGTAGGTAGCACATCCATGCTTGTTAATAATTCATCAATTTCAATTCCAACCTTAATTTTTGCTGGCCAGCGAATTACTGCTGGCACACGCATGCCACCTTCTAAAGTTTGTCCTTTGTGCCCCCTTAAAGGTTTGGTAGAACCTCTTTTGTTGGCAGCACCGTTATCACTCGTAAACAGCACAATAGTATTATCATCAATGCCTTGTTCTTTTAAGGTTTTTAATACTTGTCCTACTGACCAATCAATTTCATAAATAGCAGTTGCGTATATATTATCATCAGCTTTTACACCACTTTTTAACAAGTTTGCATACTCCTTTTTAATTTCATTAGAAGCTGCTACAGGTCCATGAGGAATTGGGTGTGGCACATATAAAAAGAAGTTTTCATCTTTGTGCTCTTTGATAAATTGAACAGCTCTTTGCGTAACTCTTTGGGTTAGATTATCCTTATTAGGATCTAATTCTATTACTTTTTCACCTTCTAAAAGAGGAAGTGATGGAAATTTAAAAAATTGTTGTCTTGGATGTATTGGCGCAATATCATGACTGTAAGGCAAACCAAAAAACTCATCAAAACCTTGTTGAGTAGGTAAAAATTCAGGTTGATCTCCTAAGTGCCATTTTCCAAACATTCCGGTGCTATACCCTACGGATTTTGCGATTTCTGCAAGCGTAACTTCATTAGGATTTAATCCATTTCCATCAGCAGCCAAACAAACAGGAAATTTTTTCCCTTTAGGAACATTTGGCAAATCTACGGCTAAACTAGAAGGTGGTTCCATACTTATTCTTCTAGGATAAGACCCCGTCATTAATGCTGCTCTGGATGGAGTACACAGTGGAGATGCCATATAAAAACTAGTTAACTTAGCTCCCTCATTTGCCATTCTATCAATATTAGGAGTGTAAACGTGGGCACCACCAAAACAACTCAAATCACCATAGCCCTGATCATCAGTAAAAATAATGACCAAATTAGGTTTGCCATTACTGGTTTTTTGACCAAAAACATAGCTACTTAATAATATTATGAATAATAAAAAACGGCAATTTATTTTCATTTACTTCAGCTCTTTTTCTAAAAATTTAGCAATGGGTTTCCCTAATTCTTCATACCCTTTTGGAGTATAATGTACATCATCATTTCCTTTTCCATATTCTTGATGTATTTTTTTAGAAACTTTATAGATATCATTAATTTCAACACCATTTTCCTGCATCACCTTACGTGCTACTTTGTTATATTTGATAGCATCTTCTACATATCTTCCTGCTTCTTCTGTAGGAACATAAGAGGTAGTTACAAAAATTAATTTAGCATTAGATTTTTGTTTTATTTTTTTAACAATAGCCCTTAAATTACGTTCGTAATCTTCTATAGAAAAAGTAATTGTTCCATTGGCTTTATCTCTTTGCCCTTGTACTTTAGAATCTGGATGTCTATAACATAAATCCCACAATCCCCAATTAAAATGAATGATATCCCACTGTTCATCCCCAATCCAATCTTCAATATGTTTTAATCCATTACCCGTATGTTTTGCATTTCCTGGATTGTGTACAACCTCAGCGACCTCTTTTAAACTTTCTTTTACAAAAGGTGTGTAACCAATAGATATAGAGTCTCCTACAATTAATACTTTTTGTTTCTTTTTACTGAAAGCTATGGCTGTAATTACCACAACAAACAATAGTAATATTCTAACTATTTTTTTCATATCCATTATAGTTTTATCGTATAACTTTCATTTGCATCAATTACTTTTTCTCTTAACTTTTTAGTTCCTATTCCGTTTAGCGTAAAACTTTTTAATTCTATTTTTCCTGAAAGCACGGTTACAATCGCTTCTTTATCTTTCACCTCACATATTCCCCAGCTATAACCGTTGCTCCAAAAATAAGTTCCTGGTTTACCCGTAAATTTCATTGATTTTTCTACTCCTGAATAATGGAAACCTGAAGTAGCTAATACACCAGCCCAAGCCATCATACTACGTGCATAATGATGACCGAATTCCGCTTCGTTAAACGGATTTCTTTTTTTACCATCGTAACGGTTTCTAATATCTTGAATGGTTTTTAAGCCTTCCTCTATCTGACCTTCATACAACATACTTACCGCTGCTGTATGCTCAAAACCTGTCATAACTTCTGTGAAATATGGGAATGGTTGTTTAGGTCTTTCCTTTGGATAATCTGCCATTAGCAAAGCTGATTCGTTTCCATAAGCATAGGAACGCATAAAATTTGGATGCTTTAACAAATTTTCTCGATAATTGTATTTTAGAATAGCCTCATTTGTTTTCTTGATATTTTCTTTATTGGCTAAGTAGCCTAAGTTAAGAGTATGAGCCATGACTTGACCCACCAATTGGTCTACAAGTACACCTTCTCCTAACTGATATTGTGGGTTGTCTGCCACCAATCGCCTTTTTACCCGAATAAGTCCTTTTGCTATACTATCCAAATGCATGGGCGGTACAATTTCCTGTATATAATATTCACCATTAAATAAGTTTTCATCTATCCATTGAGAACCATTTTCATACAATGCTCTGCAGGTTTTTGCAAACGCTTTTTCTCCTAAGTAATTCGCCATTTCTTCGGTTGCACGCAAAGCCCCAAGGTACCAAAATCCCATTTGTGGGTTTGGCCCATAATACTCTACATCCATGGTATTGTGCTGGGAACCTTCCATAACACCATCTTTATCAGGATCCCATCCTTTCTGAATCCAACAGAATTCCATTGCTTTTTTAACATTGCTCCAATTCTTTTTCAAAAATTCATCATCACCAGAAAGTTGCCATTCTCGGTAATATTTCATAATACTCCCCATTTGTCCATCAGCAGCTGCCAATCCAAAATTGGTTCCATTGGTTTCCAATGGCAAATGTATGCGATAACTCATTAAACCATTTTCATCGGTAGCATAACCAAACTCAACTTCCCGCATATTTTGAGCTACATCTCCAAACAGGAACGGAATGGTTTGTTCATAATTCCAAACATGGGTGCATGTACCAGTACCGCTTCCTTCGTTATCTTTAATTCCTTCCCAACCTAAGTAGTAACCTGATTTAGTTTTAAATGCGAGTTGTGTACGAAAATGAGCCAAATTGAACAAAGCCGCTTCTTTTATAACTTCTGGAAAATCACTATTGATAAAAGCTTCAACAAATGTTATAGTCTTTTTTTCCAATTCAGGAATTCTATTGATATTTTTCTGTGCTACATCCCATGAATCTTTAAATTGTGTTGCATAGTAATTGCCTACATTAGACTCTTCATTACTCCATGCTGGACGATTAGGAAAATTCCAAGTAATATAAAAACGAATATCTTTTTCTTCATTGGGTGCTAAAACTGTTTTTACCGCCAACGATGCCATATTATTTTTTTGATTGGATGTACGTTCTTCCAATAGGCCATCATTAGTATAATCATCCCAAAACTCCAAAGTGCTATTACCCCAATCACCAGGTTGCCATGCCGTTCGATATGACACTTCACCTTCACTATTGGTTATTAAACTTACGGTTCCATATTGGTAACTTTCTGTATCTATTTCTTCACTGGCAGTATAGTGAATCCCTTTTAATCCATTATCCTCTTTATAAGTATTAATATTTTGATAAGCTTTTCCTTCTTTTCCATCAAAACCAATAAAATTAGGGATATTTCCCGCTAAGGAAATCGTGATGGGCTTATTACTGATATTTTTTACTTTGTAACTCAATACCACAATTGGAAGACTACTATCATCTGTATTACCTGGTATCAATGGATTAAAAGCTCCCATTGTTACTTGTACAGGCACCTGTTTATCCTTAAGCAAAACTTGTCCGAAAGGATAAGCCGTTTGAAAAGTAGCCTCGGCAAAACGTGGTAAGCCGTGATTAGGCGCTTTAGAGCCATAAAAGCCCTCGTCGTATTTAATAGGTACTGGACCTTCTAAAAGCAATGCTTGCGCTTCTTTGTTTTCTTCCTTTAGAAAAATGGAGAAAAATGGTGTACGATTAATAACTTCTACGCCAGTATATTTTGGGTTGTAACCTTTAGCTGGACGACTCATTATTTCCCAGTCTTCCAAAGCTCCTCGTCCTGTTAGTGAAATAGTACCCGTTCCAATACCACCAACAGGCATAGCAATTCGGTCTGTATGATTCTGATCATAAGTTTTTAGTACAGGCCATTGATTTTCTTGAGCTTTGACATACGTAAATACTAAAACAGCAATGATGAATAGGTTTATATGTTTAAAATTTTTCATTTTTTAATATTGTAAGTTTTCATTAAATATTCAATTGTTTTTTTTAATTCATTATTTGACAATGGTCTTTCATAAATTAAAAATCGGGCAATTTCCCCATCAAAAGATTCAAAACCTGGATGGTTGGTAGCATCTCTTTCTTGACCGATTACCATTTTTGAGGAATTCGCATTTTGATTTATAGGAAACATTTTTTTTGCTACTGCTGTAATTGAATTAATAAAAAGCTCTATTTGAACTTTATTTACCCCGTCTCCCATTCTCCCTATTACCAAATAATAAGTATTTGTTTCCAATGGTTGATGGTTCAATACATGTGGATTATTATCATTCCACAATCCGCCTTCAATTGCATTTCTTGACCCCATCCAAACCTGATTATCATCACTCAATCCAGCCCAAAAACCTTCATAATGACCTTGCTTATCAACATTCGTATTTCTCAGGTTTCCAAAAAAAGAATTAACCCCTGGCTTTCCAGAAACTTGCTCATAAACAGACATGATAGAAAACCAAGTATAGCCGCTTCCGGTAATTAAATGATCAAAGGCATCTTCATTCTCATTTATTAATTCCTGACGATGAAATACAACCGCATTGTGTCCATTCAACGCAGCTATATTTAATTCTAATCTTGGCATACCAGAACCTAATTCTTTCCTACCTTGATCTTGTTTATTGAAAGATTTAATGATGCTATTTTCAACATTATTTTTCCAAGAACTGATTCTATCACCACTTTCTAGAGTAATGCCATAATCGGCATTCAAATCAACTATCAAACCCTCTAAAACGGGTAATTTTAGATTTTCTTCTGATAAACCTGAAGCCCAAATAATACCGCCCTCTATCAACTTTTGATAATTTTTATCAGAATAAATCTCAACTGTATGTCCCAAAGATGTAAAAAAAGAACGTCCGCCATCGTAATATTGACACCATGTAAAAGGATGATCACCTCCCATTTTAGACTCGCCAACATAAGACGATTCATCTAAAGACATAAGTACATTCACATCGTTTCGAGGATTGCTTGAAAAAGTATGCCACTCATCTGTAATTACCCATTCGTTGGGCAAATGACTTGTTGCTATGTGGTTTTTATTTTCAATTATCAACTTGGCCCTTTGTACTTTAGGATGTGCCACTAAACGTGTTCCTACTAATTTCTCATACCAATTTTGAAATCCGCCACCTTCTTCCCAAATAGCACCAGCACAGTGAATACCTACAAAGCCACCACCATTGTTAATATAGTTTTGAAGCACTTCTTGTTGAGCTTTTGAAAAAATTGGTCCTGCATTTCCACAGTTATTATTAAAGACAATAACATCAAAGCGGTTTAGGTTTTTCATGGTAATATCCGTTGTATCCACAGATGTAATCACTTCCCAATCGTTTATTTCTCCCAAATGCTCTATCATTTCCAATCCAACCTTTTTTGACTTATGTTGAAAACCATTATCTGCTTGAAAATTGAGGACTTTTATTTGGTACTCAACTTGAGCGCTCAACATTGAGGATAAGCAAAAAAATAGTATGATTAAAAGTCGCATCAACTTTATTAATTATTTATTTTGTTATAGTTTAATATTCAATGATTCAGTGGAACGAATGATTTTACTCTTAAGTTTTTTAGAGGCTATACCATCCAGCGTAAATTTATCCAATATTACTTCGCCTGAAAGTACGGTTAAATCAGCTTCCTTATTTTTTACTTTACACGTACCCCAAGCATAACCGTTACTCCAAAAATAAGTACCTGGTTTTGATGTAAACCTCATAGATTTTTCAATAGCAGAATACTTAAATCCTGTGGTTGCCAATACGGCTCCCCATGCCATCATACTTCGGGCATAATGATTTCCAAACTCTGCTTCATTAAATGGGTTTCTTTTTATACCATCATATCTATCTCTAACATCTTGAAATGTTTTTAAACCGATATCTAATTGATTTTCATAAAGCATTCCCACTCCAGCTGTATATTCAAAGCCTGTCATTACTTCAGTAAAATATGGAAAAGGAAATTTTGGACGTTCCGTTGGGTAACCAGCCATAACCAAAGCTGACTCGTCTCCAAGCGCATAAGAACGCATAAAATTAGGATGCTTAAGCATACTTTCTCTATAATTATATTTAATAATAGCATTATTTGTTTTTGATATATGCTCCTCATTAGCCAAATAACCTAAATCTAAAATATGCGCCATCACCTGCCCAACCAATTGATCAACTAACACACCTTTACCTAATTGATAATCGGGACTCGTTAAATCTTTAGTTCCCATACCTGCAACTAAGCCCTCTGCCACATTTTCTTCCAACATAGGCGGTATTATTTTATGCTCATAATATTCTCCATTAAAAAGCTCTTCATCTAAATAATCTGAACCATTTTCATAAAGTGAACGGCATTTTTTTGCTAAACTTTTTTCGCCTAAATAGGTGGCCATTTTTTCTGTAGCTCTTAAAGCTCCTAAGTACCAAAACCCCATTTGTGGATTTGGACCAAAATACTCTACGTCCATGGTATTGTGCTGTGCACCTTCCATAACACCATCTATATCAGCATCCCAACCTCCTTTTACCCAAGCAAATTCAAGAGCTTGCTTAACTTTTGGCCAATGTTTTTTTAAAAAAGCATCATCGCCAGAAAGCTGCCATTCTCTGTAAAATTTCATAATGGCTCCCATTTGCCCATCGGCTGCAGCAATACCAAATTCTTGTGCGTTTGTGTTTAAAGGCAAGTGAATTCTAAAGCTCATCAACCCTCTATCATCTGTAGCGTAACCAAATTCTGTATCTCTCATGGTTTTGGCAAGTTCTCCAAATAAAAAAGGTGTTGTTTGGTCATAATTCCATACATGGATACATGATCCTATGCCACGACCAACATTAGGTGCCGTACCCTCAAAACCCAACATATGACCTTCTTTTGTTCTAAATGCGAGTTGCGTGCGCAAATGAGATAGATTAAATAAAGCTGACTCTTTTAAAATATCAGGAATATCGCTACTAATGAATGCCTTAACAAACGTGATGGTTTTATTTTCCAAAATAGGCAACTTGTGTACTGTTTGTTCTAAGACATCCCAGGAATCTTTATATTTTGTAGTATAATAATTCCCAACCGTAACATTTAAATTCCGCCATGCTGGTCTATTTGGAAAATGCCATGAAACAACAAACTTCATATTCTTTTCTTCACCAGGATTTAGCGTGGTTTTTACAGCTAATGAACCCATAGGTGTATCTGTTTTGTGTACTGCTCTATCCTCTAAAATTCCATCATTTGTAAAATCATCCCAAAAATCAACGGTTGTATTTCCCCATTTTACGGGTAACCAATTGGTACGGTACGATATATCGCCTTTACTAATCGTTGCAAGACTAAATGTACCCCATTGTTCACTTTCTTTATCAACTCCATTTGAAGTATAATGAATACCCTTTAAACCATTTTTTTCTTTGAATGTATTGATGTTATTTTCAGCTTTACCTCTACTACCATCATGACCAATAAAATTTTGAATGGTTCCTGCAACGGAAATTGTAATGGGTTTCTTTGAAGTGTTTTTTACTTTATAACTAAGAATTGCGGCAGGTATGCTACTATCGTCTACATTTCCAGGTATTAGTGGATTAAATGCCCCTACTGTTACTTGAACTGGCAGGGTTTTGTCTTTTAATTGTACTTGTCCAAATGGGTAGGCCGTTTGAAAAACAGCTTCTTCAAAACGAGGTAAACCATGGTTGGTTCCAATAGCTCCTAAATCACCTTCATAATCTAAATTTGTTGGTGGCCCTTCTAACAAAACCGCTTCTCCTTTTTTATTTTCTTCCTTTATATAAATCGCAAAAAAAGGCGCCCGATTTACTGGTGGCCCTTTTTCTAACCACGGATTAAAGCCTTTAGCTGGTCTGTTCATGATTTCCCAATCTTGAATAGCACCATTTCCTTTTAATGAAACCGTTCCTGTTCCTATACCGCCTATAGGCATAGCTATACGAGCTAAATGATTTTCATCATAGGACTTTAAGATAGGCCATTCTTTTTGCTGTGTTTGAGACATAACACTAACTGAAAGTAATAAGAGTACTATTTGAATTATTTTTTTCATTATAAGAATATATGCTGTTTTATTATTTGTGATTGGTATTTTTTAATTTCCATTGCTTTTCAACATCAATGGAATTCTTACCAAACGTAAATACACCATTTTCAAAATCTCCACCACAAGCCAATAACATCTGCTCTTTAAGTTCCTTTACCTTTTTAGGATATCTTATAGACAAGTCGTTTTCTTCACGATAATCGTCTGGCAAATAAAAAAGTTCAAAGGCATTTTTAGATAGGTGGGTTCTCAACTTCCATCCTTCTTTAGTAATTATGGTAGGTCCAATAAAAGACGCATACACAACATAGTCGTGCTCCTTATTGTTTCCTTCTCCTATTAATTCCTTATAAAAAGACAGCCCGTCAGATTTTACCGTCCCTTTATAACCCGTTATGTCTGCTATAGTAGCTACAAAATCATAATTCGCTACTAACAAATGACTCGTTTGCCCTTTGGTTATTTTTTTAGGCCACCTTGCTATCAATGGTGCCTGAATGCCACCTTGTAAATTGCTTCGTTTTAGCCCAGCCCTTCCGCCGTTACCGTTAAAAACATCGCCACCTAAATTGCTATAAAACTTGGCATTTAAATCGTCAAATCGCTCACCTGTTTCTATATTTCTATAGGGTTTATACACACGACCTTCTTGCGTATAATAAATTTCATGCCCATTATCTGAAGTGAAAATGACCAAAGTATTTTCATCAATACCTAAGTTTTTTATATGTGCCATGATTTGGCCCACATTGTCATCCAACATTTTCACCATGGATGCATACTCCTTTTCAATTTGAGTTAATTGTCCATTATTGGCAAAATCTGGATGCACAGCAGGAACCGAAACCGGTCCGTGTGGCAATTGGGTAGGAAAATAAAGAAAGAATGGATTGTCCCTATTTTTGCTGATAAACTGCATGACATTACTCATAAACAAATGCTGAGAATAAACCATTTTCCCTTCCATGTTCCAACGTTCCTTAAATTTTTCAGGGGTTTCGTTTTCTTTAGTTTTGGCACCATCTGCATGCGTATTTCCTTCAATATTTTCAACCTCTCCATTTCTAAACAAAAAAGGAGGATAAAAACCATGGGCTCTGACGTGGTCTAAATACCCGTAATATTCATCCCAACCATGTCTTACCATTTGCTGATGTGTAGCAGCAAATCCCCATTCTAACTTCCCAAACTGTCCCGTAACATATCCTTGTTTTTGTGCAACTTCCCCTAAAAACACATTGTTTTTGCTTACGGAACTTAAAACAGAATTGATTTTGCTCTGAATTTCCTCATTAGAATAAGTACCATTGCTAATTTTATTATAAATGCCCCCTTTAGTGATTTGAAAATTTTCTGGGCGACAATCTCGTAACCCTGATATTAAGGACGCTCGTGAAGGTGCACATACCATACCTGAATAGGCATTTTCAAACGTAATCCCCTCCTCAGCTAATTGGTCTATATGAGGGGTACTGATAATTTTTTGACCATAGTGACTTAATAATCCTTTTCCTAAATCATCGGCATATATTAAAATAATATTTGGTTGCTTATTGTCGCTCTGAGCATTTACCAAACAGCTAAATAATAGAGCAAAACTAAAAAGCAGATTAAGCGTATATACTTTCATACTTAAATTAATTCTTTTTTACTTCACTGCCCCACCAATCTTCATTAGGTTGCCAATCTGGGCTGAGCATTTGTTTTCTTTGTTTTTCAAGTCGTGGCATGAGTTTAGTTCTATGACTTTCTAATCTTTGAATACGAGCAGCTTCATCCCACTCTGGATCTTCTTTTGCATAATGCGTATTCATGGATTCCAACCAATCCATTAATTGTGTGTGCAAAGTTTCCGCTATCTCTTTGTTTTCCTCAGACACATCATTACTTTCTTTTAAGTCTGTATTTAAATCATACAATTCTATATGATGATCTTCCCAAAAATGAATCAGTTTCCAATTATCTTTTCTAATAATAGATACTGGTTCACCACCTTGATTTCCATAGTGTGGATAGTGCCAATATAATGGTCTGTCATCAATTTCCTCTCCATTTAAAAGCGGTTTTAAACTAACCCCATCAATGTGATTTTGAGGCCTTAATGGGATATCGGCTAAGTCTAATAAGGTTGGATATAAATCGGCACCAGAAACAGGCGTTTCTATTTCGGACCCTTTTTGTTGCATCCAAGGCACATAAATAAAGTACGGTACTCGCAAACCGCCCTCCCATTGATACCCTTTTCCGCCTCTCAACATTAATTGATTGGTGGAAAAATTATCTCCAGAAGTTACCCCTCCGTTATCTGATGTGAACACCACAATGGTGTTTTTATCCAATCCATTATTTTTAAGCGTTTGCAAGACACTACCAATGGCTTCATCAACTTGTTCAATTAAGCCCGCATAAACTGGGTTGTCTTGATATTTTCTTGCTGGTAAAATACGTTCCATTTCAAAACCTTTTTCTGCAATGCCCATTTGTTCTGCCTTATCTCTATACTTTTTCCATTTTTCTTTAGTAGTTTGAATAGGAGAGTGCACGGCATAAAAAGACAGGTAGGCTAAAAATGTGGTGTCTTTATTTGTTTCTATGAATTTTGAAGTTTCTTTGGCCAATTTCATAGACAAAGACATACCTTCTTCCCCTGCCTCATCTTTCATATTAGGGTTGTTAAATGGTGAAAAGTAACCTCCACTGTAAGGCCCTCCTCTTTCATACCCCCCTTGATTAATGTCAAAACCATGATTGGTAGGTAAGGAATTATCAGCTGCACTACCTAAATGCCATTTTCCTGCAAAAAAAGTGGCATATCCATTTTCTTTTAACACTTCTGGCAAGGTTACATCGTTTTGATCTAAATGATGTTTATACTCAGGTGGTAATAATTTAGTATATCGGTTCTTTTTCTTCCATTCTTGCCCAGATGGAGCACCTTCAAACTGTGTAAGCCCATGTCTGGCAGTAAACTGACCGTTTAACAAACTAGCACGCGACGGAGTACAAACAGCACAGGTAGCATACCCATTAGTAAAAATATTACCTGACTTTGCCAAAGCATCAATATTTGGTGTTTCGTAATATTCACTCCCCATGACACTTAAATCGGCATACCCTAAATCGTCCACCACAATAAAAAGGATATTAGGTTTCGTTATTTTAGATTCTGGTATTTTCGTTTTACAAGATATAAGTGTTACTAATATTAACGTTAATAAGAATATTATTTTTTTCATGCCTTTATTTTTCTTAATCCCACACCTTATTTTAATAATGATAATTTTTTATTCAGGTCTAATCCACATACAGTGACCTCCACCAGACACCATTTTTGCTTTCACGACATCGCCCTTTTTGACAGTTGCTATCCGTACTTGGTATGCTTCAGGATTTGTTATGCTATTGGTATCTTCTGTATCTTCATAATAAGTAATGATGTAGTTTTTATTTTCCTTTAAAAAATCTAAAGAAATATCTAAAGTTCCACCTTCAACATGAACAGACCCAATAAACCAGTCATCTCCAGATCTTCTTGCCGTTGATATATGGCTATCCATTTTTGCATGGAGTACTTTACTTTCATCCCATTCACCCACAGGCATTTCCTGAATAAATTCAAATAGATCTAATTTTTCAGCATAAGCTTCTGGTGCATCAGGAATACAAACCAAACCGCTAAAAATAATTAAAGTACGTGCTGCTTCTGCTACAGATGTTGTTTGTAAAGAATTCAATTTTTTAGGCCCTTTTTCTCTTTCTCCTGCATTAACACTTGAAATATCAAAAACACCATTATTCATATCCAATGGTCCTTGTATGGCATTAATAAGAGCCATTCTTATAAACGTTTGTGGTGTAAAGGCACGCCTAGAATCTTGTTGTGCATGACAAAACTCCCTTGTTATAGCATTAGGGAATGTTCTTGTTACTCCTGTTAAGGGTACAGGACCATCATGAAAATTAATCAATAAATTACTTTCAGCACTCATACGTATGGCTTCTCTTGTAAAAGGCACATTGCTACTCATAAAACCATATTTAATACCCTTCATATTAAGAGATTTGTAATATGGAAATAAAGCTTCATCTCCATAACTTCCTTGTCTTCTATCATAATACAGTAGTAACTCTACTCCTTTTTCCTCTGCATACTTAATAACTTTATCTAAATCCAGTTTATCAGACATAGTCATTTTTCCTGGTTCCACATCGGTATACCAAGCATCATCTATCAAAAAGTATTCAATATCGTTTTCAGCAGCAAAATCAATAAAACGATAATAACTTTCGTTATCTATGCCATAAGTAAAACCATCTTTAGCTTGATACCCATGAACACGCCAATCCCATAATGTTTTACCAGGCTTAATCCATGAAGGGTCATTTATTTGGTTTGGTGCTGCTACATTTAGTGGTACCGTATTGGTCAACAAATCGCCAATATTATTTTCAAACAAAATAACACGCCAAGGTGTTATTAATTTTTTTTCATCTGATGTAAATTTATTATTAGAAACTAAATTTCCACTTTGCTTATCGAAATTAAAATTAATAACATTGAAGCCAGGTGCACTCACTAAATCAGATTCCAATAATGACAAATATTGTTTTTGAGCTGTTTCAACAACTAACGGCATTTTAAAACGATGTTTTATTGAATCTCTTGTACGTAAAGTTTCTATTTGAATAGGACCAAAAGGTTTTCCTTCCCCTGCTGGTGAATATAGACTACTTGTTTCTGCTAAACCATATTCCATAAAAAAAGCAGGTTTTTTACTTTCTGGAATCTCTGAAAGATTAAAACGAAATGCCACACCGCCATTATATGTTCTTACATACAGTGTTGCTGGTATACCTTCATAATCCAAAATAACTTCTAACTCATTATAATTATCATTAATTTCACTAAACTGTCCCCAAACAGGACGCCATGTTTCATTGACTTGATTTGATTTAGCACCCAAAACTTCTACTTTGAGACCTTGAAACATAGATATTTTAGAATTTGAAACCATATCAATATCGTTCCCAAAAAGGCTGTATTGTAAATCCCCATCTTTATTTTCTAATAAAATTTTAACCTGTCCGTTTGGAGAAGCTATTTCATATGGTTTTTGATTTGTGCAATTATATAAGGTTAACACAAAACTTAATACAAATACTAATTTTTTCATTTTTTCATTTTTTATTGATTGTAAGTAATTTAACAACGAAAGATAAGGTTCTCTTTTTTATTTTGATAGCGGTTTTGGGTTTTTAACATATGCTTCGGAGCGACTATTTTTATTAAGATTTTCTTCAAATTCAGTAATATATCTCCAGAGTTTAGTTACAGTTTCAGGATGCTCATGTAGTACATTAATATTTTCACTAATATCACTTTCTAAATTGTACAACTCTTGTGATGATTTATCCGATACTCTCAACTTCCATTGCCCCACCCTAACTGCTTCTAACTTTTCTTTGCTATAATAGTAAAAGGCCTCATGCGGACTTTTACTTTTTCCTTGCAACACAAGAGAAATGTCTTTTCCATCTATCACTCTATCATTAGGGATTTTTCCTCCTGCTAAATTTGCAAAAGTAGGTAGTAAATCCATAGCTGTTAACAACTCATCATTTACCATGCCCGCTGGAATTTCACCTGGCCATCTTACTACTGTTGGCATTCGCATTCCACCTTCATATGTGCTCCCTTTTCTACCTTTTAAAGGAGCAGCACTTCCTACCATGGGACCATTATCTGAAGTAAAAATTACAAAGGTATTTTCATCTACTCCGTATTTTTTTAAGGCATCTAAAATTTTACCTACAGACCAGTCTATTTCAGCAATAGTTTGTGGATATATTTTATCTCTAGTTTTATTGTCAATTCCTTTTTTACTTTTTATAGCTTCAAGAATTTCTTTGGGAGCTTCTTTCATAAATTTGGGAGATGCTAATAAAGGTCTATGAGGACTGGTGTGTGGCACATATAGAAAAAAAGGATTCTCTTTATTTTTCTTAATAAAATCTACAGCTCGTTCTGTGATTCGTTGGTTTAAATAATCTCTATCAGGATTCGTTTCTATCACATTTTCTCCTTCAAGTAAAGGTAAATCTGGAAAATTAAATTTCTTCTGATTTTGATGTGAAGGATGAATATCATGACTGTAAGGCAATCCAAAAAATTCATCAAATCCTTGTTTTGTAGGTAAAAACTCTGGTTGATCTCCTAAATGCCATTTTCCAAACATTCCTGTTTTATAGCCAGCATTTTTTAAAACTTCTGCAATGGTAATTTCTTTAGGATTTAATCCAACAGCATCTGCCGCTAACAAAACCCTTTTTCCCATTCCCACTCGTTTAGGGTAACTACCTGTCATCAACGCAGCACGAGAGGGTGTACAAATTGGAGCAGCAACATAAAAACTAGTTAATTTTGCACCTTCTGCTGCCATTTGATCTATTCTTGGAGTTTTTACATGCGTTCCTCCAAAACATCCCAAATCTGCATAACCTTGATCATCTGTAAATATGATAATAAAATTTGGCTGTTTAGTTGTTTCTTTGGATTTTTGAGAATATCCTGAAAAGCAACAAAGGATAGCAAGTACACATGTAAGACACCCTATTTTTTTGACAAACAAATTTATATTTTTACAAGTAGTATCTTGTCTCATTTTATTTTACTTATTATTATGTTTTCTTTTTTAAACATTATGAATATTAGCACCTTTAAACTGAAATTTAGATACCTTAATTCGCCGTTTAACACTTTAATTCTGCATTGAATTTCATAATTCCAGTATAGCACTGTATTTAAACCCAGTCATGATTTTACCTACTTAAAAACCTATTTGGTTTAGGTGTTTTTTGAATGTGATATTCACCTTTAAACAAATTGTTATTAGTTCATTTCCTTCTATTTTCAAACTTAGCTCTGCCTTTCTTAGCAAATTTTTTGTTAATTGTAATTGAATCCTTAGTATTTTATACACATAACTAAACTACCTGATAAAATTTAAAAGGCTTATAAACATAGCTTTTAGCTCTCAAAAATAAGTTAAAAGCATAATGTATAATTATCAAATAGTAGGCTAAAATGTTGCAAAACAATAATAATACTTGACATTTAATTATTGATAAATAAAAGTATTATAAAAGGAAGGGACTAATAGATTTTCACTAATAATCCCAACCTGAAACAAACTATAACTAAACTAATTTTATGGTTATTTTAAACCATCTATATTACAGTTGATTTACAGTAATTACCCAATCTGTATAATTACCATCTGCGGAATGTATGCGATACGTATATGAACCACCTGTTAAATCTGCCGGCAGCCCCATTGTTGGAGCACCATTTAACGGTTCAACCAGAGTACCATGATGTTGTACAGCAATAACAACCACATCATCAACTAATGAGTATGCCGCTGGTAAATCAATTGATGCTGTATGATTAATATCATCAATATTAACTCCTGTGCCTCTTTGTACTTTTCTAACACTTGGAGTTAATTCTCCTGTATCATAAAACTCTTGTAGTTCATGCTCATCAAATTCATATACATATAATAATACGTTAATAAGGTCTGAATTGTTTCCCCATTGTCCACGATCTAATTCAACACGTGGTTCACATGAAGAAAACATAACTATGGTTAAAAGGAAAAATAATATATTTTTAATATTTTTCATGATTTTAATATTTTTAATTATTATATCCATCCTGGATTTTGAGTTAATTCTACATTAGCTTTATCGAGGTAATGTTCTATCTCAACTTGAGGTATGGAATTAAGATAATCTCTGCCTGGCTCTATGTAATATCCATCACTTGTAGGGCTGTTAAAATCTGGTTCTTGCCAAAGCGGCGTTAAATAGCCATTTACTTGACCACTATTACTTCCTTCAAAATACTTAACCTCTGACCATGTGCCAGGTGCCCATTGTGAGTCTATTAAATTTTGATCAATATTGTGATAATCTACTAATTCTTGATAGTACGCAGAAACAGGAATATAACCATTAATAACGTCTTCATATACAGCCCAACGCTTAAGATCATCACTTCTAAAACCTTCAAGCATAAGCTCCATACGGCGTTCTCTCCTAATTTCATTTACTATGTTATCAGCACTTGGATCATAACCATCTTTTTCTAAATATGTGATATTCCAGCCATTTACAGTAGCAAGATTCATATTGGCAGCCCCAACACGCCCCCTCAATACATTTACTGTATTGTCTATATCAGTTTGTGTAATAGTTCCTAAAATAGCTTTGGCTTCGGCATAATTTAACAAGGATTCACCATATCTATATATAACATCATCAATATCATTCAAATCAATAGTTACTGTGGTTAGTGGTGCTCCTTTTAACACAAAATAACCAGGAGATACTAATCTATTGTAACCTGCTGGCCAGTAGATTCCTCGCACGCCCTCAGCCGAAATATTCAAATTGGCAAAAAAGTCTTGTCTTTGTCCTCTGTCAGGCGCATAAAGTGTCTGTCTTAAACGTGGATCTCTTGTATTAATCACACTGTTTTGATTAGCAATATCCACTCCTGCAGTTACGGTAGATATTTCTTGAGGCAATCCATCGCTCATTAAATAATTATCAACAGCTGATTTTGTTAAACTAAACGGCGGTGTAATAGCCCCTCTTGGTCTATTACCTCCTTGCCCTAAAGCCACATTATAATCTCGAGCTAAAAAAACACCCGGTAAGGAGCCGCCATCATCATTATTAAACATTCTTGAATACTCGTCGCCTGCTGGCCCTATATAAATAGTATTGCCTTGCTTTGCCATTAATGCATTTCCAGCATCAACAGCTGCGTTTAAAAACACAGACCCATCGCTCCCACTAACAGCAAAAGGCGTACCTTTAATACCATGATAGCGTTCCCAACTACCTTCATACAATCCTACCCTTGTTTTTAAATGTAATGCAGCTTCTTTATTAATTCGACCTTGCACAGCCGGAGCTGTTCCTTGCCATTGCAATAATGAAATGGCTTCATCTAAATCTTCAATAATTTTAGTTGCTATAAACTCTCTACTTTCTCTTGGCTTATAAAGGTCCTCACTTTCAGTGCCCAAAACTTCATCAATATAAGGCACACCTCCAAAGCGTTGAAGCAAGTTAAAATAAAACATAGCACGCATAAAATAACCTTCACCAATAAAATGATCACCAGTCGCATCACGCGCTAAAAGTTTATCCTGATTATTGAGCATATAATTTACAGATCGGATATATGAATAATTATTATTCCAAGTTCCATCTGTTTGACTCGCAATAGAAGGATTATTTCTCTCATATATTCCTGTATAAATACTGGCAGTTACAACATTATCTGTATTACTATCTAAAGTTTCAAAATGATTACTTTGACCTCTTCTTCTTATGGCAACACCATATAACCCATTGGCAAAGTTCTCAAAATCTGATGCTTTAGTGAAAAACGTAGCATCAGATGCTGCATCTTCTGGAAATCTGTCTAAAAAATCATCACTACAAGACATGATTGTTAGAAGCAGAACCACAATAATATTTTTATTAAATTTTATATGTTTCATCTTATTTTCTTTTATACATTAATTAAATACCAACTTTTAAACCTAATGCAAATGTGCGCGAAGGTGGATAAACACGCCCTTGATTATTGTCAATAGTAAATGGATCTAACTCTGGCAACCATGATTTATTAAACACAAACCCAAGGTTTTCACCACTTAATGTAATACTCAGTTTGGAAACTCTAAGTTTGGAAATTAAATCCTCTGAAAAGTTATACGTTAGTCCTACGTTTTTAACCCTCAAGTGTGCTAAATTATTAACATACTGATCATTAACTGTGTTTTCGCGTAGTTGATTTAAATTATAGTTATAAGCTCTTGGGTAAAATGCATCTGGATTATCTGAAGTCCACCAGCCTCTTTCCAATTGCTCTGCAGACATAAAGTTAAAGGTTCCAAAATTAAACTTATTAGCCCAATATACTTTCTGATGCCCAACACCTTGAAATAAAACAGATAACGTAAATCCTTTCCAATTGGCATTCATAGCAATATTATATTGGTAACGTGGATAGTTAAACCCTAAACGTTCACGATCTCCTTCACTATACCAATAGTTTCCTGTACCATTCAAGTTAATTAAACCATCTCCATTGGTGTCATTAAAAAATAAATCTCCAGGATAATAAAATCCTGTAGTAGGCAATACATTTTGAAGCACTTGATCACTATTTTGTGCAATCCCCGCGCTTTTCACACCATATAATTCCCCAAATAATTGACCCGGTGTCCAACCATTTCTCGTTCCTGTATCATTATCAACATAGTCTATTACATAGCCTATATAATCACTAATTCCCGCACGAATACCATAGGAAAGTGGTGACCCTTTTATATTGAATTGATCTCTCCAATTGATATTAAATTCCCAACCACGTGTTTCAGTCACTGAATTATTTTGTACTGGAGGAGCAGTTCCTAGTACCTCTGGCAACTGTACAGCAGGTCCTATTTGATCATAAACCGTTCTTTGATACCAATTATAATCTGCCGTTAACCGATTTTTAAACATCCCCACTTCCAATCCAAAACCAATATTTTGTGGTTTAGCCCATGTATTATCATCAGCAAAAATTGGAGGAATTGTTACTGCGGGTGGTAAAATGCCATTAATAGGTGTTGTTATTTGATTGGTAGTTCCCAAAGTTGGTAAATAAGAATACAAACTAGCATCTCCTTGATTACCTGATTCACCATACTGAACAGTAAATTTAAAATGATTTACATCATTTAATGGCCAAAAATCTTCTTTTGCAACATTATAACCTACAGCTACAGATGGGAAAAAAGCCCATCTAGAATCTGGTGCAAATCTTGAAGACGCATCATATCTACCACTAAAATCAATCAAATATTTTTCTTGATAATCATAATGCAATCTTCCATAATACCCTTGTACAGCCCATGAATTAAAAGCATCGGTAGCTTCCACATTATTTCCATAAGTTGTTTGTAAAGCCTGAACAGCTGTAGTATAGAAATCTGAATTCTTACCTGTTAAAGCTCTATAATTATTTACTTCTTCGTTATAACCTGCTAAAACATTAATATTATGCTTTCCAAATGATGTTTCATAATTCATATTAAAATTTGCAGTATGATAGGTCCACCCTCTACTATTTTCAGTTATAGTACTTAATCTAGGACTTCTTCTACTTGGTAAAGGAGTGCCATCAGCATCTAAACCACCAAATTGTAATTCTACATTTTTATCAAAACTGTTTTTAACTCTCCAAGTGTAATCGGCATTTACTGTTAAACCTACTACTGGTTTGAGTTGCATAGTTACTTGAGTAGTTATTATATCTGTGGTGTTTTCATATTGTCCTGAAGAACCATCCAAATTAGGTCTAATTGAAAACTCGTTAGGTGTACCATTATCATAATAAGCAGGTGCTGTAGGGATAAAACCTAAGTTATCAAAAAAAGTATTATCATTTTGCCCACTAGTTGATATGGTAGGACGTGTAGATTCTTGCCTGCTATACTTCGAGTTTAGTCCCACATTAAGCCATGGTTTGATGTCTGTATTTACTCTAATATTAGATACGTAACGCTTCATCCAATCAATATCACTTTGATAATTACCTTGTGCATCAAGCGCATTAAAACTCGCAAAATACGTAGTATTATCTGACCCTCCTGATAAGCTTAAATTGTGGGTTTGGTTGAATACATTATCTCTAAAAGCTTCCTGTAGGTGATTTTCACTAGCATTGAAAGTAAAAACACTCCCATACTTACCATTAGGCTCAATGATGCCTACAGTATTAATTTCTCCAGCTTCATATTGTAAAATCCTATCAATAGTTTCCTGTGTATAGGTTCTTGCTATTCTTGAATTTTCAGTCCTATTATTTCTCCAAATTGCATAATCTGAACCTTTCATTGAGTTAGGTAAACCTATAGGAGATGAAATTCTAATATCTGAGCTATATTCAATAGCCATTTTTTGACCTTTTTTACCGCTTTTAGTGGTAATTAATATGGCTCCATTTGGAGCACGCGATCCATAGATAGCTGTGGCAGAAGCATCTTTTAAAATGGAAATATTATCAACATCATTTGGATTTACATATTTAATATCATCAGGATTGTCCAAAGGAACTCCATCTACAATTATTAGAGGTGAACCAGATGAATTTAGCCCAGTAAACCCACGAAGATTTATTGATGGATTATCAGTTACAGCGCTTGAACCTACATTTATATTCAATCCAGGCACGCTAGCACCCAACATATCTGTTATAGAATTCACTGGACGATTTTCTAATTCTTTAGTGTCAACTGTAGCAATAGCAGCCGTTAAGTTTGATTTTTTCTGTGTTCCATAACCTATAACAACAACCTCATCTAAAGCACTAGCTTCTTCTTTCAGAACCAAATTAATAGTATTTGCTTCTGAAACGGTTATTTTTTGAGATTGAAAACCTACATAAGAAAAAATAAGAACATCCCCTTTTTTTGCTTTGATACTATAATTTCCATCAAAATCTGACTGTGTTCCTGTTGAGGTCCCTTCAACAATAATATTAACTCCTGGCAAGGGCTGACCGGTTTCTTCAAGCACTGATCCTGAAATTACGTTCTCTTGAATGGTAATTTTTTCAACAGCCTTAACCTTATTGATAATAATGGTATTGTTTTCAGTTAATTTAAAATTAAAATGGCTCTTTTCTAATACATCTGCTATTAATTTTGAGGCTTGAATTTCTCCCTTTTTTAATTGAATTTTAGGTGTATTCTTAAATAAACCTTTTGGATAAATAAAATTTAACTCCGTTTGTTTTTTAATAATTTTAAACACTTGGTCTACTTCAACCAATTGGTCCTTTTCTATAATTACCGTTTCTTGAGAAAATGTGTTTTCTGTATTAAAACAAAAAACTGTGGTGCACATTAAAAAGATAAAGGTTCTCATCATAATGTTTAAGAGCCGTTTTCTATAAAGAGAACGGACATTAGTTAGTTTAATTTCCATAAATTTGTTTTGTATTGGTTATACATATGTTTAATTGGTACTCATACTGGGAGCGAGGGCAACACCGCCAAATGTTATTACCTCGTTCCTTTTTTTACTTTAACACTACTTTTTTATCATATATTTCAAAATTTTTAATTATTCCAAAGTTTTTAATACTCGTTAATATTTCCTCTATTTTTTGATTTTTTCTTAATATCCCAACAAACTGCTCGTTTTCTATAGATTTATTTTCAATGATGACTTCCACATCATACCATCGAGAAAGCACAACCATCATATCTTTTAATGATTTATCTTCAAAACTAAACACACCTTCTTTCCATGCCGTTTCATTATAAACATCTACTTTTTTAATTAATATGGTACTATTTTTTTTGTTTAAAAATAACTGTTCCCCAGGTACTAAGTTTCGTTTTTTATCATCCATACTTATAGTAACCTTACCCTCAACCAAAGTTGTATAAATATTAGTTTCATCTTTATATGCTTTAACATTGAATTCTGTTCCTATAACTTCAACCTCTTGTGACGCATTAAGAACAATAAACTTATCGCCATTATGACTTGCACTAGGAGACACATCAAAATAAGCCTCCCCATAAAGCAACTCTACTTTTCTTGGTTGCCCTTTAATAAATTGTACAGGATATTTAAGTTCAGAATCCGAATTTAACCATACTTTCGTGCCATCTGAAAGGGTTATTGAAAATTGTCCACCTCTAGGTATTGTTAAGTAATTATATTTTATTTCTTCAGCTTTTAACTCGCCCTTTTTATAGGTTATGACTTCTCCATTACTAACAGTCGTTTCTTTTTGAAAGGATTTCCCTTTCTCTAAGGCTACTTGAGAACCATCTTCTAAAGTTAAAATTGCTTTATCTGTTCCAACAGCAATGGTGGTTCCATTAGTCTGTACCACCTCATTATCATTTACTTTATTACCGTTGTTATTTTTAAATAAAAAAGTAACAGACAAAAACGCAATAAGAGATGCTGCAACAGCATACTTAACTATTTTATTTTTATAAAAAGGAATAACCTTATTAGCATCTCCTACATTGTTTTGAAGTTCTTCAAGAATATTTATAAGCATTCTATTTCTTGTGGATTCCTCACTCCCTAATGCGGCACACCAAGTATAATCTTGCTGATAACTCTCATAATAATTAACCAACAATTTTAATTCTTCAAGCGTAGTTTTACCATCTAGATATTTTTCTATTAACACTTGAAAATCTTGCTTATCGACTTCTTCTCTTGTCATTATTTTAGTGATTTATAATTGCTGGGGTATATGTATAGTGTCAATTTACACCTCTACCCCCTAAGAAATATTTATTTTTTTTATGCTTTTTTTAACAAGGCAACAAAAAAACACTCTTAAATATATCATTTTAACATTTAAGATACTGATATTTATGGAACACCTATTTTATGTTTTCTGCTAAAAACACAAGCAATTCAATACTTAACATGGATCCAAGAGCGCCTCGTAAAACCTTTAAAGCATATCCAATGTGATTCTCAACTGTTTTTGTTGAAATATTAAGTTTTTCGGCTATTTCTTTATGACTTAGTTGATTGTTACGGCTTAATTTATAGACTTTTTGACATTTTTTGGGAAGTGTGTTTACTACAATATTAATTTGGTCAACTAATTCTTTGTGCATTATTTTAGTTTCAGGTGTAGCGTACTGAAATCTTTTTTCTAAGTCTTCATACAATTCAACTCTAATCATTTTTTGTTTTCTGAATTGTGCAAAAACCTTATAGCGTGTACAAGCGTACAAATAGCTATTTAAAGAAATTTTAATTTGAATTTTTTCTCGATTATTCCACAAATCAATAAAAACATCTTGTATTATTTCTTCACATAATTCTTTGTTTTTCAACAAATTATACGAAGACAAAAACAAAGGTTTCCAATAAGCGTTATAAATTAAGGTCAATGCCTTTTTATCATCTTCTTTAAGACGCTGAATTATGTCATCTTCAAGGATGTTCATAAATTTAGTATATAGAAATAGTTTGCCGGTTACAAACAAAAATAGTGAATTGATACTATTATCAGTACCATTTATTATAACTTATTTTATATTAAAATATCAGTACTTTAACATAGAAATATTAAAAATCAATTGAGTGTCAATATACCTAATTTAATTATATTATAACTATTAACTCATAATGGAAATTATATAAAACATCTAAAATATCATATAACCGACTAACCCTTGTTGTGTTGCATCTTTGTATAGTGAAAAACCAAACAACAATTGCCATGAAAAATATTCCTAAGATTTTAACTTTGTTATGTGTTATCTGTCTCACTAACATTGCTTTTGCTCAAAAAAGTAGCGATGGCTATAACAGGAATTTTAAATATGGTGTTGGTCTAAATAGTGGCTTACCCCTGAATGACCCTTATGATTTTATTATTGGCGGTGACCTAAGAGTACAATACAATGTATCGGAAACCTACTCACTTTGTTTAACTGCTGGATATAATAATTTGTTTGTAAAAGACGAAGTGGATTTTGGTTATATACCAATAAAAATTGGTTATAAAACGTTCATTTTTAAAAATGAATTTTATGTGATGGGGGAAATAGGAGGCGCTTTTTCAACAACTAAAACTTATGATTATAATTCAATGATGTTTTCTCCAAGTATAGGTTACGCAACAAAATATGTTGATATTAGTCTTCGTTATGAATTTTTAAAAGATTTTCCGATTATTAAAGACCATGAAATGGATAATGGATTAGCTAATTTGATGATTCGTTTTGCTTATGGATTTGATTTTTAAATTGTTTGAATTAAATACTTATCTTAATTTTCAACCAGCTCAAATGAACGTTTTAGAAATAATTGGCTAAGATAATTACACAAAAAAAGCACTTCAAGATTAGAGTTTATTGCATTTTAAATTTCATGAACCTCCTACTTCTAAAAGTTATCATTTTATAATCGTATCATCTTATTATTTTTTCATGCACAACATTACCATCAACATCATAATGCCTAAAATTGATAGTTGGAATGTTATCTTCTCTATATACAGACACATATAAAAACCCACCTTTAACTCTTAAAAACTCATGCTCTGGCCTATAGTCATCTGGATTCCAACCTTGAGCGTGTTCATCACTTGTAGCGCCTTGACTAAACTCCAACAAACCAGTTTCTAAGTCTTTTGAAACATATTGCCAATGCCTATCACCATTTACCACAAACATATTTTTTTGGGTAGACAGAAACCTCCGAAGCCAGCTCCCTTCTGTTTTATAAGAATCATTAGAGTGATTGTCATTTTTGCCTTTAACTCTATCTGGTCCAACAACTGGTGTAGGAGACATTAAAATTTTAAAAGTGGCATCAGAAGATTCAATAGAAGCCTGTAACCATGCTTTTTGTTCTTTACCAAAAATAGATTTATTCTCTCCGTCATCTATGTTATTATCACTTCTAAACTCTCTAGCTTCCACTAACCAAACTTCTAAGTCTTTTCCCCACCTAATAGTTCTAAACGGCTTTCCATTTAAAGGTACTTGTTCATGCCAAATACTTAAAGCATCTTCAAAAGTTAATTCGCCAAATGGTTCAGAATCTGGCGACGCGTCATCTTTTAAAATATCATGGTCATCCTTTTGCAAAAAAGAAGGTATACTAGAATAAAAATCTACCAAAGATGGCCATGCGTTTATAGCATGCCATTTGTGTCTTGCCAATTCAATATTAAAAGACAAAGGCCCCGGCTTATCATAATACACATAATCACCTGTTTGGCAGTGAAAATCTGGATTAAGTTTTAGCATAGCATCATAAGCCTTAAACCCTCTAATTGGGTCGTCATAATCCCAAAAATACTGACAAGTAGAAGATGTAAATCCTACTGGAATTATCGTTTTTGATGAAGGTGCTGTTTTAAAATGTCCTTTTATTTCTGTTATGACACTATCTTTCTTTTTTCTACCTTCCAATAAAACATGATAAACAGTATTAGGTTTTAATCCATTTATAACTTCCATCAAAGTAAAATCTTTATACACGGACACATATTTCCAGTCCGTAGTTGTGACTCTATCTTGAGTAGTTAATGTTATTCTAACCTCTCCAAACGTTCCTTCAACTGCTCCGTCCATTTGATTTACGGGCATATAATTATCAAAATCAATAGGTGTTCTAAAAGGCGCATCCTTTTGCTTATGCCAAATAGCTACAGGTTTGGGATGTTTACACAAGCGAGTCCAAATAACAGCACTTGTATCTGTTACTTCTTGAATTTTTAATCCATTTGTAAAATATACTTGAGACGATGCAATATGCGGTATTAATGGAACACATAACACAATCAACCAACAAAATAAATTTTGTTTATTTATCATTTATGCAACTATTATAATCTTCTTATTTGAAATGTATTCAAAATAGGTTTTCCTTTTATGGCTTCAAAATCTAAAGTAATGCCCTCTCCATTTAAAACTAAAACTTCATATTTTTTGGAAACAGCTTTTTCTACTCCAAACTGTTCTGCTAAATTTAAGTTTTTCTCTATATAATTACCATTAATCAGTACATTAAAAACACGATCGGTTACCGCTTCTAAAATCCTATCATCCCCTAAATTATAAATTAATTTTTCGTGTTCTTTATCTGATTCTAATTCAGCCCACCCTAAAGAAATAACATAACGCCCATCTGGTACATCTAATTTAAATTTTTGAATATCCACGCGCTGAGTTTGATAAATAGGATCATCTTCAGAATCTATAATATCTAAATCTGAGCTAGGTAAACTTCCAAATCTAGTTTTTGGTCTAAAACGTTCGCCTCCTACATAACCCCAGCTTCCTTTGGTATATGGTTGCTCAGGAATCCAAACTTGACTCTTAACCTTATCTTCATAAATTCGATTGGTACCAAGAAGGACATTTAACCCATAAAATTCATCTTTAAATTCAGAAAAATTATTTGGTGCCAATCTGAAATCAACATCTAATACATCAATATATTCTTTGGAGTCAACCTTCATTTTAGCTATAAAACTGTTTTTCCCATTAACAAATGGTATTGAAAACCTAGCTATATTATCAACTACTTTAGCATTGTAAACTACGTTATTATTATGCCATAATTCAACCGAATCACCATTAGAATATACCGTTACGGGTAATGTACAAAAATCTTTACCTGCTTCAGCAACACCACCTCGTATCTTCCATTGGTTTTGGCCAAATTTAATAACAGGTGTTTTGGAAAGAGCTGTTTTATACAGCCACCATGTGTCTTTCTTTTCTCTGTCTAAAGTAGTAATACCTTTTAAGTTAGTTCGCGGTAGTGCATAACCTCTAGATTCAGAATAAAAATCATTCAAATTCCATATGTTAGCTCCAACAATAAAAGACCTACTTTGTATGGCTTTTATGTAATGTTCATGGTATTTGTTACCATATTCTACCGTATAATCAAAACGTTCTGGTTTCATAGAGTGTAAACGTGGATGCACATCTGCTCCATATTCTGTAATGATAAGTGACTGATTTGGAAAAAGGTTGTGAAGATCATCAAGATTACTATCAAAACTAGACAATTTTCCTCCATACCAACCTTGATACAAATTCCAACCAAGAATCATTGGTACGCTTGTTAAACCTGCATCTTTATACCTGCTTATAGCTCCATGATTAACAATCATAGTAGACCTATAAAAATCTAAACTTCTTATTTTACTTTCAATTTTAGAAGCTAATTTTGTAACATTTTTAGCATAAATTTCATAACGCTCTTTTTCTGTTTTCTGGTCAAATGGTAATCTTAAAAGTACCTCATTCATATACGCCCAAATAACAAGCGACGGGTGGTTATAGTTTTGTTTCACCATTTCTTCTGCCATAGCTAAACAGTTATTAGTAAACGCTTCCGATTCGGTAATAGCATTTACTATGGGAATTTCTACAGAAGTTAAAATTCCTAATCTATCACACATTTCAAGTACTGTTGGATCTTGGGGATAGTGCGAAATCCGTAAAAAATTTCCTCCCATTTCTTTTAACAAACGAATATCTCTAACGTGCATCTCATCTGATAAAGCATTTCCCTTTTTTAAGTAATCTTGATGTCTGTTAGTTCCAATTAATTTTAAATGCTCTCCATTCAGAAAAAATCCTTTTTCTGAATCAAACTTAAACCAGCGTAAACCTAATGGCTCTGAAGATTCGTCTAATATTTTTCCGGTTTTTAGATCTTTAATTTGGGTTATTACACTATACAAATATGGATTGTCAGGCGACCACAATTGAGGATTTTTAATTGAAAAAACTTCTGTATTCTCCTTGTTTTTTTCGTTTTTACTAAGCCTAACTTTTTTATTTAAAGAAAGAACAACAACACCTTGTTTGTCAACAATTTGACTAACAACCTGAACCGTTTTATTTTTACTCCCTTCATTGTTTAATAAATACTTAACTTCAACTGTAGCTAACTCTTTTGAAACCTCTGGAGTGGAAATATAAATTCCTGATGAACTATGATCGTCCATTGAAAAATGGACTTCATTTAGTTCCATAATAAACACATCGCGGTATATGCCCCCAAAAAAAGTAAAATCTGCAGATAACGGTGGAATAGCTTCGTTATAGCTATTATCAACTTTTACAGCAAATGTATTTTGTTGATTGTATTTTAAAAATGAGGTAACATCAAAATGAAATCTTGTATAACCACCTTTGTGCTGCCCAACCCACTGACCATTTACATACAAATCTGCAACTTGATTAACGCCTTCAAAATAGATAAGAGTTTTAGCGTTTGGAGTATGCGCGGACTCAATAAAAATACTTTTTTTATACCAAGCTATACCTCTGTAATAACCTGGAGTATCATCAGTAGTATCTATATTATTCCATGTATGTGGAATATTTACAGATTGCCATTTGACATCATTATGTTCTAAAAATGTTTCAGTTTTAGAAACTTCTAAATTACCTTTATAAAACTCCCAATTATTATTAATTGTGAAAACTTGCCTCGATTGGGAAGAGACACTAAAAGAAATTACCAGTGTAATTAATAAAATATACTTGTTCATTTTTATTATTGTAAAAGTTTAATCTTTAATTTTCAAAAGCACCTCTATCTGGGTTGCCTATTATTGGGTTTCCTAAAAAATCTTTCATAGGGTGCCCTTCAATCTTAATTCCTTGATCTATTTCTGGAGATTCATCTTTTAATAAAAATCGTAAATATGATTTCCAATTGGCTTTAGATGGTAAAGCACTTTTAAATAGCGGGTTTTTTTTACTTTTTTCAGAATCTTCTGGTTCTTCTTTTATATCACCATAAAAAGTATTTGACTTAAAAACATTATTAGTGCTTTTACCTAAATCAAACCAATTTCCCTCTCCTAAAGAATAGAAAATATTGTTTGTATATGTTGTTGATTTTGGAAACCCATTCCAACTTTTATGATAAATTAATTGCACATTTTTATGTTCTTCTCCTGCAAAAAATACGTTGTTATAGATATGAGTATTAGTTGTAGGCCCAGAATTTCTTACAATATGATGGTTGTTGCTTTCAAAAATATTGTACCTAATAATAGTGCCATCATTAAAACCTGTTTTACTAGCTCCGTCGTTACAAATAAGAATGCCACCATGGCCATTGTGATGACTGTAGTTATATTGAATGATGGTGTTTTTACAATTCCAATCACTATCAAAACCTCCTGCATCCACATCTGGTTTATGATCCCAACTATCTGCTTCGTTATTATAATAAGTATAGGAAGCTTCATTATATTGAAACAAAGCATCGTCACAATTAAAAGGAAAAGAAGCGTTACCACTACCTTTAATACCATTATGTGTAAAAACACAATGTTCTACCAAAGGCGCATTAGCTACTCGGACTATCAAAGCATTAGCTCCTGCCTTTTCAAATTTATTATTTCTAAAAACAACATTTTCATTAGGGTACCAATTATGGGTTCTTCCATTTGCTAATTTATCTCCCCAGTTGCTTGTTAGTGATCTTCTGTCCCAAACAGACCTATTAGACCAACCTGTTCTATCCACATTATGAATATAGCAACCTTCAACATACAGTCCATCAAAATTAGATTTCACCTGTTTTGAAACATCTTTATTTCTTGTTATTTCAACAAAAACACCACCATTATCCTTAGTACTCATATCACCATTGACTTCACAGATCTCCAAATTAATTAATTGAATATCATGAAGCGTTCCGCAATCCCTTCCTTCAATATAAATACCCATTTTAGCAGCATATACATAGGTAACATTCTCTTTTAACGGGTACACCCTTGGCTCCTCTGAAATTGCATAATTTGTGATTTTTAAATCTCGAATTTCAATATATTCTTGGTTGAACAAACGAATGGTATATGAAACGTTTTCATTGTTTGCTATAACACCTTGAGCATCTAAAACTGGTGCTGGTCCAGAACCATAAGCACCAATAACTATCCGTTTGTTTTTAGCCCCACTACCTTTTGGAACAAAATTTCCTATCCATTGACCTCCTCTTCTAAAAAGAATGGAATCATTGGGTTTTAAATTCAATTGATTTAGTTTATCAATAGATTTAAATGGCGCTGCCTTATCTGTACCAGTATTTGAGTCTTTTCCAATAATATCATCTACATAATAGGTAGTTTGAGCATAGTTGTATTGAAAATTCAATATTAATAAAACAGAAAATATTTTTATTGTTTTAAGTGCCATACTTTTTTATTTTTTTGAAATTAATTTTAACATTTCTACAGCATATCGTTTTCCTAAAAGCCTCTGACTTTCACTATCAAAATGAGTATCATCAATAGTAGAGGTATTTTCAGACCTAACAACACCAGTATTTTCAACAGCATCAGGTAATTCTAAAATCATGATATTAAAATTGTTTCGTTGTGGTTTATCTGAAGATAATTGCCCAGCAACAAATGGTAAATTAGGAACATTCAAATCAGATCGTAATGCTTCAATCAATTCCTTTATTTTTGGCATATATTTATCATATCTTCCTACATTACCCTCACCTTGATGCCAGATAACTCCTTTTAAAATACCATATTCCATAGCTTTTTTTGCTTGACTTATAGCTTCGTTATAAAGTGTATCTCCACGTTCCCATTCTTCTATAGAAGTACCACCTTTAGCATTTACAATCAACCCCATCTTTTTATTTGGCATGGCATTAGTCATTTCTTTTGCAAAACCATAACTAGGACCTAATCTTTGCATATTGATACTCTTCCTTACTGTAGAATATTTATTTAAAGGATTAGCAGCTTTTTCCCATGGTTTAGCAGCATTTCCTGTAAATAAAAACACATTTTGAAGGCTATCTTTATCTTGCTCTTCAATAGTCGCTCTTCCTGCCATATTTGACTGACCAATACATAAATAAAGCTCCATGGGATTAGCATCATTTTTAGTTAGGTCTTTTACTGATTTACATTGGTATAACAATCCAACGCATAACAATAACAGTATTTTATAATTTCTCATCTTTGATTTTTCTCTAATGGTTTGTGCTTATTAATTTTCTGTTTTTCTCAATTATTCTTACTTCAAAAATTATAATAGTTCAATAGTATAATTCCCTTCCGGTATATTGACGCGAATACCATGTTCCTTTGATTTCTCAACAGGTATTTTTTCTCCATCTAATTTTACTGAGGAAATATTAGGAGCATAAAAAGTGACATAAGTTCCAGAAGAAATAATCTTACCAGAATTTCCTTTACCATTTTTAGTATTCATAAACAATGCAATGGGATCATCGGATTTAAATCCAGTTTGAACATCCCGTCCTGATATAAATGACACACCCTTTACAAAATATGAAATCAATTTTCCTGTAAGTTTTCTATAAACGACATTCTCTCCTTGAAAAGATTCCGTTTTATTTGTTTCAAGGGTTTTTCCTCCAGAAATAAGTGCAACATCTACAATGTTTTCTTGGGTAATTTCACTACCTGTATAATTTCCAACCGCAATTCTGGTCAAATCTCCAATTTCATGATTCTGATCTCCAGGAAACAGCACTGTTAGAACATCTGCTTTATTACCACTTGTAGAGTAGTTGTTATATAAATACTCTGCCCGATAATGATGTCCTCTCATTTGATTAACCATTTCTTTCTTTTCAACTGAAATTGGAGGCGTTCCAAGGAAAGTGGATAATTTTACCGTATTGTTACTATACAGCACTGGGCCCAAAGCGCCCTTCTTTACTTGAAGTACTGAATGATAGTGCTTTTGGTCTTCAACGGTTTCTACTATTGCCGTATTGGGATGCCAAACAATATTAACTGTAGCTCCAGAAACATCCGTAGTTACATGGTCCGCTACAATATAATATCCATTTGCACCATCTGCTGCCTGTAAAAAAATAACATCACGAAAATGTTCTCCTTTTATTGCAATGTTGCTAGATGCTCTGAAATATTCAATATTGGTACCAACAATGCCTTCTTCTATTCCATTACCATATTTACTAGTGTGTCTCTCTCCGTCAATCATTAATACATTTCCCGATTCAGAGTTATACTTTATAAAATCCCAAGAACTAGTGAGACCTTCGGCCGAAACACTATTATTTGGACCATCATATCCTGAATTTCTTAAGATTCTTTCACCAAAACCTGACAAACCAATAGAATTTGATTCATTCTGAGCATGCCAATCTACTTTATCGGTCATAGACAAAACACTTAAATACAAGGCATCTTTTGATTGATTATTTCCAATTAATGCAGCATAATTATCAAAAATTTTGCTGGGAGCCAATTCGGCATCTCCCAAATCAATTTCAATAGGATTATTATTGGATGCAGAACCTGCCATCATTACATAAGATAATAAATAGCCTGGAAGTATTGCGGTATCTTGTGAGAGTCCTGCTTGCTCTTTTAACTTCCACATAGCCCATTTGTATGCATCGTCAGAAAAACGGGCCGCTCTTGCTATGGTGGGTGTAGATATTTCTGCACCATTAATAGTCCAGTCTATACCACCACCTCTAGTATCACCATAAAACATATTCGATCCAAATGGAGCTGATGCATAGCCGTACATAAATTCATGTAAATTACGAAATCCTGGATTACTAAAATACTCGTTATACCCCATGTATTCCATAAGATCAAAAACAGAATTTTTAGCACCTCTACCAATATGATTAAATCTTCCTATTACATAACCATTTCCTGCAGGAGAATAGCCATCTGGATAAAAATGTATCGCTAAATCTTTATCATACTGTTTTTTTGCCGCTTCAAATTTTGTTATATCGTTTGCATATTTATACCACATCATTCTCATAGCAATACCATGAGGTTTCCATCGTTTAGTCACTAACTGAAATATTTTATCCTTAATATCGTACTCATAACTTTTAAGTTCTGCTTCACTAAGTTCATACTTAATAACATCCAGTGCTAAAAGCGCATGTAAAAGTTCATGAGATGGGACAGATGAGGTACCAGCACCATCACCAATTTTCATAGTTCGAATTCTGGTCTCAAATTTCTTTTTAATAGCATTAATATATTGATTTTTATTAGCAGGATCAAGGACATAGGCTAATGCATTGGCTCCCATCACCTCCCTTGTTTCACCACCACGCTTGTTTGCTAAATTAATGGCACTTGTCTTCATAGCTCTATACATTTTTGAAGTGCTGGCTAATTTTCTCCAATATGAGTAATCGGTAGTATCTATGATATTTCCAGAAAACCCTTGTAGCGGTAAAAACATTAAGCAAAAAAATGCTAATAAAACAGATTTAGAACGGCTATTATATATTTTCATTTTATTATTTAATTATTTCTCCCTTAAAACAATATTATCCCAATAACAAGCACCATTAAAATCAACTGAGGTAGTACAGCTAAAATCTATGGTTGAAGAATCACCACTATTAAAAACACCATTGAACTCAATCCATTCTCCGGCACGATTGTTCGCATCAAGTTCAAACTTTAAAACCTCATCAAAAGTACCATTAGTATCAAAAATGACCTGACCTGTACTACCATTTTCAATTTTTAACATAACACTTAATTCGTAGTTTGTTTTTGGAGAAAGTTGAACTTGTTGAACTTTCTCTACAGGGCTGCCTTCACCTTTATATTGCAATGAATAAAACCCTTTTGCTGTAGTATCACGATACCATGATAATTTTTCGGATGATTTACCCCTCCAATATTTTATTTGGTTTTGTGTAGCTAATTCAAACGAAGAATTTTTTACTAAATTTTTCGTATTCGATTTAGTAATTTTCAACGACGAAATTATATTATTACAGCCCACGGCATTCAAATCAATTCGGTCTTCCTCAAACAGCCATGACTCCCCTTTAAAATTATCTTTCTCAAAACACTCAACAACATAACCATCAGGAATTTGAATAGAAGATATACCATTTGGAAGAATTCCATTTTTCTTCAAATCCTTTTGTTGATAGTTACCAACAGATAAAGTACCAAACATTTCATTAAAGTTAATGGCTTTATAAAAGGTTGGTAATTCCACTCCAAGTGATTTCTTTATCATTTGAATGGTACCATCTTCATTAAAATAAACGGGGTCAAAACAAATAGAGCGATTCACAGAAATGCCTCCGGAAAGACTACCATTGTGATAAAACAGATACCATTGCCCCTTAAATTCAACCATAGAACCATGCATCGTAATTAAATCGTTCTGCTCCATAATTAAGCCTTTAGGTTCCCATGGTCCTAATGGGTTATCGCTCATTGAATATTGCATCTCGTTATAAGGTCGATGATGATCCGGATAGATCATGTAGTATTTTCCTTTGCGTTTAAAAACAAATGGGCCTTCTCGGTGTTCGTCTGTACCGATTTGATGAACCATTTCCCCTTCAATCTCCATCATATTATCCTTTAACTTAGCAGCATAACATTTAGCATCTACTACAGCATAAAGGTAAATCTCACCGTCATCATCAATAAAAACATTAGGATCACAAAATGTTTCTCCTCCTTTAATATAACCTTGAACTTCAAAATCAGAAGCTGGTTTTCTACTAGTAGCCACACCTATCTCCCAAATCTTTTTGGCATTCTTATGCGGAAAAAAGTAATAATAAATACCATCTTTATAAACACAATCGGGAGCCCACATATATCCTCCTTTTCGCCACCCCCAAGAGACATCCCTAGAATGAAGAATTTCTCCATGATCTTTCCACGTAATCAAATCCTCTGTTGAGAATATGTGATAGCCATCCATGGTACTATAACTTCTTGTTCCTGCTATATCGGTTGATGGATATACATATAAGCGTTCATCTTCCCAAACTCGAGCCGTAGCATCCGCTGTAAACATATGACTCACTATAGGATTTGAACGCCGATTCTGAGCATTAACAATAAACACTACCATTAATAACAAGAATACTAAAAGTAATGATGTTGTTTTTTTCATTTTTGTAGGTTTAATAATTTTCAAATTTCTATAGTTCATCAAAAGATATATCCTTTCTAACTTCTATATTTTAAAGCCTTTTTAGTATCTCAAACTTAAAGGTTCCTTCCGGAATTTTAACACGAACACTATTTGGCTCCACATGGTCTACAGTTATTTCTTTATCATCTAATTTTACAAATGAAATACCTGATCCATAAAAAGTTACATGAGTTCCCGAAGACACTATTTTACCACTAATTCCATTAGAACTTACAGTATTCATATATAAAGCCACGGAATCATCTGATTTAAAACCTATTTGATTACCCACACCAGATTTAAATAAGCTACCTTTTACAAAATATGAAACCAACTTTCCTGCAAGTTTTCTATAAACGATATTCTCTCCTTGAAAAGATTCTGTTTTATTAGTTCCTAGGGTTGTTCCTCCAGAAATAAGTGCAACATCTACAATATTTTCTTGGAAAATTTCACTACCTGTATATTCTCCAACTGCAATTCTCTTTAAATCTCCTGGTTTATGGGTATTATCTCCCGGAAAAAGCACGGTAAGAATATTGGCTTGTTTATTGACTGTATTATAATTAGCATACAAATAGTCAGCCGCATAGCCATATCCTGATCTAGCCTGATTTACAGTTTTCTTTATTTTAACTGAAGCTGGTGGAGTTCCTAAAAAAGTAGTTAAAGTAGCTTCATTTTCTGTATACAAACGAGGCCCTTTTTTCCCTTTTTCTATTTTTATTTCAGAAAAGTATTTTGTATCGTCCTTCAGTGTATTTAAAGTAGCTGCATTAGGATGCCATACTACATTAACATTATCTTTTGTTGTATCTGTGGTTACATGATCCATGACAATATAATAACCATTAACACCATTTGAAGGCTGAACAAAAACAACATCTCTGAAGTGAGTTCCTGCAATGGCATCCGAACTGGAACCCCTAAAATATTCCATGTCTTGACCTACAAATCCTTCAATAATACCATCTCCCACTTTAGATGCGTGTCTTTTTCCTCCTATCATTAAAGTATTTGCAGATTCTGAATTTGAATGTATAAAATTAAAAGTGGCTGTTACCCCATCTATAGTAACATCATTATTTGGACCATCATACCCTGCATTACGCAACAAAATCTCTCCGTATCCAGCCATGGCTAAAGCATTGGTTTCATAATTGGTATGATATTCAGTATTCCCTTTTAAATTTAACATACTCATATAAAGTGCTTCAGTGGACTCCTCATTAGTGATTAAAGCGGCATAATTTTCAAATAATCGGCTTGGAGCCATTACAGCATCACCAGTATTAAATTCTAATGGATTATTATTTTTAGCAGTTCCTGCCATAATTAAGTAATTTGACAAATGCCCTTTTAAGACTCCCTCAGAAACACCTGCCCCTTCTCGTAAAACCCACATGGCGTATTTATAAGCTTCTGGAGAATAGCGAGCAGCTGAAACAATATGTGGCGATAAAATGATAGCTCCGTCTTCAATATCCCATGGTTTCTGTGCTTCCGTATCACGTGAATCACCATAAAGTAAAATTCTTCCAAAAGGAGCAACTGCATAGCCATACATAAACTCTTTTAGTCCAACTATACCTGGATTTGTATAGTATTCATGATACCCCATATACTCCATGATATCTGGAGTGGTATTTTTTACAGCACGTTCAATAGAATTCCAACGTTGAACACAATAACCATTACCTGCTGGTGACACACCATCATTAGGCATGTAATGCTCTGCTATTCCTATATCAAACTCTTTTTTTGCCTCTTGAAATTTAACCTCATCTCCCATGTATTTGTAATATAGCATACGCATAGCCCAACCGTGAGGGTCCCATTTACCTATCACTAAGGCCATCGTTTTAGCTTCTAACCAACTCTCATATTCTTTTAGTACAACTGAATTTAAATCATAACGTATAACATCTAATGCCAAGACTGCATAAAATAGCTCATGTGAAGGTACAGAAGAACTAGCAGCACCATTACCAATTTTCATGGTTCGAATCCTAGTTTCAAACTTACTTTTAATAGCATGAATATATTTGCTCTTATTTGCAGAATCTAAAATATAGGCAAGTGCATTTGCTCCTAAAACATCTCTAGTTTCTCCATCACCTTGATTTGCTACAGTAATAGCATTGGCCTTCATAGCTCTAAACATCTCTGACGTTTTGGCTAATTGCCTCCAATATGAGTAATCAGTTGTATCAATTATGTTTCCTGAAAAACCTTGAAATGGTATCAATGAAAGACAAGTAAACACAATTAAAACTAATTTAGAATGGACGTGAGTTATTTTCATATTATTATCACTATTTAATTTATGTCTCTTATTATATTTTCTTAACTATCTTATCTTACCTTAGAAATAAAATTTATTTATCTTCCATTGTAATATCTAATTTAGCAACTGCTTCGCCTCATTCTACTTAGACTCCTCATACCCCACTATCACTTCAGGTTTTTGAAGCAATCCATGCATATGCTCAACAATATCTTTATATTTATCATCAGCTGAATGTATCAAATTATTCCATTCATTTGGGTCGTTTGCATGATTGTACAACTCCCTTGAACCATCAAAGTATTCTGTGAATCGATACGAGCCATATTTCACAGTAGCGTACTTATCTCTCCTAAAAGTATATGCAGGGTATTCCCATTTAACACTTGGGTTTTTCATCAGAGGAACAAGACTATGTCCTTCCACTTTTTTGTTTTCTGGAAGACCACAAATTTCTAATAATGTAGGATAAAGGTCTATTAACTGAACATTAGCCTCAACCTGTTTGATGGTACCCTTCGTTGATTTAGACCTTGGATCCTTGATAATAAGTGGAACTTTAGTTGAACGGTCCCATGCAGTATGTTTTTGAAACCTACTTTTTTCACCCATATGAAATCCATGATCTGACCATAAAACAACAATGGTATTGTCTCTGTAAGGACTATTTTCCAGAGCCTTTAGTATTTTTCCAATTTGAACATCTGTAAAGGTAATGCACGCCATGTAGGCCTGAAGCATCTTACGCCATTGTTTGTTCTTGATGGCCCAAGGCACATCAGGATAAGTATTCCAAACCTCTTCGGCCGCTTTAGGAATATCGTTATAATCGTCTTCTTTATAAGGTGGAAGTTCAATTTCATCAAGAGGATACATGTCTAAATACTTCTGCTGAATATACAACGGCGTATGCGGACGCAAAAAACCGGTCATCAAAAAAAACGGTTTATCGTGGTCTTGTGAAAGTTGATCTACAGCCCATTCAGCCGCTTTATAATCACTCATTTCCGTTTCTGGTTTATTTATAGGTCCCCAATCTAAAAGCCCTACTGAACCAAACCAATTTAATCTCTTCTTTTTTCCATTTTCATCTAAATTGAAATCCCATGAACCACGACCATGAGATACGTCAACTGTTTCCTCGGGAACGTGGTGATGAAGAAGCTTTCCAGCTGCCATTGTCTTGTAGCCATAATCTGCAAAATATTCATAAATCAGAGAGGAACCTTTCTTTTTAACAGCTTCAACAACTTCCTTATCTTTTTTCTGTATACTTCCCTCAGATCCAAAACCCAAACTATGGTAATACATTCCTGACATTACACTTGCCCGTGAAGGACCGCAAACTGCGTATTGACAATGAGCTGAATTAAAAAATGTTCCTTGTGAAGCCAGCGCATCCATATTCGGGGTAATTGCTTGATTATTACCCATATAACCCGCCCAATCATTTAGATCATCTACCGCAATAAAAAGTACATTTGGCTTTTTTTGTGTATTTACTTTTTTAGATGAAGAACAGCTAACCATAAGTGTTAAACTTATACAAAAGAGAAAGATTTTTTTCATAGTATATAATTCTTTTTTATGAAATTATTTTTATTCAATTACTGTAACCAATTAGGAATAGAGTCATTGTCCTGCCACTTTTTAACTAACTTATCCAAATTATCGCCTTTCCATTTTGTTGAACCTGCTGGTATGGCATCATGTTTTGGCAACCATTTTTTATGTGCTTCAATAACAGCGGCATATTCTGGGTTGTTTGCCAAATTTATGTGCTCACCAGGGTCTGTTTTATGATTGTACAATTCCTGTCCACCATCACGATATTGTATATAACGCCAATCATTACTTCTTACCGCATGATTTTTATAAAACCAAGTTGTCAATACAGACCTATCTAACTTTGTTTCTGGAGAGTTAATTAACGGCACCAAGCTTTCTCCTTCTAATTTTGGTAACTTAGGGAGCTTACAAAGCTCTGATATTGTTGGATAAATATCTAAAAGACTCACTACTTGACTACTTCTTTTTCCATTCTCTTTATTATTTGGTACTTTAAAAAACAAAGGTACTTTGGTTGCTTCTTCCCATAACGCTTGTTTTCTGAAATGTCTTTTTTCACCTAAATGTTGTCCATGATCTGACCATAGAACAATAATAGTATTTTTGCCATTCGGACTTTTTTCTAATGCGTCTATAACTTTTCCTATTTGCTCATCAACAAAAGTGACACAAGCTAAATACGACTGTACTAACTCAGGCAATATTTCTTTTTTTTGAGTCACATCTGCCCAACCTCCTTTAGGAGTATAGCCATAGGCAATGGCTTTTCCCATAATTGGAATATCTTCAAATTCATTTTCAGGAATTTCAGGCACTTGTATATCTTCAATTGGATATAAGTCAAAATACTTTTTTGGAGCTGTATAAGGCACATGGGGTCTAATAAATCCAACTGCCATAAAAAATGGTTTATCTTGCTTTTCGTTCAGCTTGTTGATAGCCCAATTAGCAATTTGCTCATCATACATGCCATTTTCAGGAATATCTTCATCTTCTAAGGGACCACCACATAAGGAATAGAATCTGTTGGTATCTTTATAATTTTTATTAATGGTTTCTTCGCCATACAGTTGAACAAGCTGTCCGCCACCTTTAGGAAACGGATAAAACATGGTACCACGATAACCAAATCCATTTTCTTTAATATGGGGCTCCATCCCTCTCCAAAATTGCGGAGAATATTCTGTCCAGAAATCATCTGTTTTATCTTTAAAATCTGATTCCCCGCTATGAAATACTTTACCGGTGGCATACGTATTATAGCCGTTGTTTTTAAAGTGTTCTGGAAGCATTTTATGGTCTGCCATAACCGTTTCATAATTCTTTTTCATATTAGCCGTAGAACTATACCAACCCGACGATGTTGGATGAATACCGCTTAGTAAAGAATTTCTTGATGCAGTACAAACAGGCTGCGACGCATGAGCATTTGTAAACAAAACACCTTCTGCAAAAAGCTTATCCATATTAGGTGTTATAGCCTGTGGATGACCTAGCAATGCTCCCTCCCAATCATTTAAATCATCTACTGAAATAAAAAGTACGTTGGGTTTTGCTTCTGCTATAGTTTCCTTTTTTTTAGTTGAAGAGCAACTGGCTATAAAGAATAAACTTATAAAAACGAAAATATATTTCATACTACAATATTTTAATACGAAGTTCTTTTTTGAAAATTTCAATTACTTAGGGATTGTTCATTTTAGCCACGGCAATACCAGCTTCACCTGCAACAGAATAATATAAATAAACATCATTATTATCTATAAAAATAGCTGGATCTCTTAACTCATGCACACGATTTTTAGCAAAACCTTTTACTGATTTTTTAATAGGAAGTTCAGCCCCTTCATACGCCATTTCCGATTTTAAAACCTCTGATACGGGTCCTGCTTTCCAACTTTTCCAATCGCCTTCTGAAAGATTAACAACTGTTTTTAAAATCCGTTCTGGTGCATCGCCTTTTTGCGAATAATAAACCACCAAGTGATCTCCCACAACGGTTACAGCTGTATGCCTAGCGTTGGGTAAAATATTGCTGCCTTTTTTGTAAACTTTATCATCACTTTCACGCTTAAAAAAAGTTCCAAATGATAACGCATACGTCTCATTATTATAATTAAAAACACGAAAGTATGAAGGCCCTAAAATCGTATCAGAAGCTAAAAAATCTAAACCATTTTTAGAAGTACTTAAAAATGATTTTTGTAATTTGCTGTCAGGTAATTTTCCATGAAAATACATTTTAATTGTTTTTGTTTTTTCATCAACTATAACATCTGGAGATGCTATATGACCTGCTGCAGCGGTTTTACTTAACTGAAGCACACCCGGTTTATAAATCGTCCATGGTCCAGTAGGACTATCAGCATACGCTAACCTTATAAACTTACCATGATGGTGCGCAAAATACATATAGTATTTCCCTAAAGGGTTTTCAATCCAATGAGGAACTTTTATAACAGAAGGCCCATTTATATTTTCACCTATCTTACCTTCTAAGCCTTCCATTTCTGGATAAATCATTGGATTTTTTTCTGAACGAACAAAAACACTTTCATTCCAATCTTTTATATTAGAAGTAGATACACAAGCTGTTGCTCCTATTAAAATAATAAAACAACAAAACCAATACGATTTATTTGTAAACATAAATTTATTTTTCATTTTTATCAAAGTATTCTATTAGGCTATAAACATTAATATTTAACGCTTTCATTTTTTCCATCATTGGTGTCCAAATTTCATATTCATTACTAACAATACCCTTATTAGCATCTACATTTGAAGGATCTACACCTTTAGCGGTTGGATCATTATCTTGATATTTAAAATAATGCCATCCAACACAATTTTTAGATTCTAATAAAGCAAGGTTATAGTTTTGATAAAACAAACCACGGTCTTTTTGTGTTCGTACTATCCAACCTGCACCGCTAGTATTACCCATTCCTGAATCTTCGCCTTTAACGTAATATTCAGATATTATAAATGGTGTATTTGACCATTTTTCCCAATTAACAACATCTTCATTATCTGGGGTCCAATGATTGTAATAATTGATTGAAATAACATCCAAGTATTTACCAACGGTTTTCATAAATTGAGGATAATTTCGTTCCGTACTATAAAAACGTGACCCTATAAACATGTGATTTGGATCGTATTTTTTAATGGCTGCTGAAACAATTGAAAAATAAGTATCTGCAACATAGGCCATAAATGTTTCTCTATGTTTATCTATAATCTCCTCTTGATTTATATTGTTATCCTTTAGCCATTTTTTTGCAGCCAAATAGCCATAATCATCTTTTGGTAACGCCAAATAATTATCGATTGCCTTAAATTTAAATGGCATTTCATTATCTGAAAAATGTCCAAATAAGTTTGGGTCATCTTTATACTTTAATAGTTTTTTTGCATGTTCATCACAAAAAGTCTTAAAATCAGGATCAAAAACAAATATAGCATCATTTGTATATCCAATATGACCAGACTGTTGGTGTGTACCTCCACGTTTACGTCCATAACTACTCATAAAATTCCAGTTAACCGTATATTGCAATGGCTTTTCTAAAGTTTTATTGGCTTCAACTATTGCTTCCACATCACTCCAAGAACCTGCGCTATTAAAACCATTATTTTGTAATAATTCTATGGTTTCATTTATCCACTTCTTTTTAGATCCAAACTTTTCTGTAAAAGCTTTTTTTGTTCTTATTGATTTTCCCGTATTTATACTGTTTATCGCTATATTAAAATATTTATAACCCAATGGATCTATACCCCACCAACGATCACCCATTTTTTTCACATGAAAAAAACCTGTTGCATGACTTGTTTTATGTTCTAACGACCCACCATATTTACTTACTTTAGGTAAGTTTGTTGAAACTTCAAAACCTTTAAGTAACTCAATGGTACGAGTTTTAAATGGTTTGTAATCTTTATAACTTCTAGTACCATCTTTATGATATATTTTTGTTTTAGCATCAACTAAAGTAAACGCTTGGCCTGCATTATTTTGAGCAAATACTTTAATATCATTCCATATAAATAAAATAACTATTACAAATAGTATTCTTTTCATGTTATTCATTTTTTAATGTTAAATAATCAGGCCATACTGTTTTAATAACTTCTTCGGCTTCTGATTTAGAAAAATCATTTCGTAAACCAATTTTTCTAACCTGATTGATTGTTGACTTTAATTGTTTTTCATCCTTTTTACTATGGATAGATTCAAATTCTGAAAAGTCAGAAAATTCACTTCCATACAATACATTCCCTACAAATGAGTTGTTAGTTGTTGCTCCTAATTTTAAAAAATTTGTAGTGCCCTCATTATAAAAAACATTATCCTTTATTATTGTTTTATCAGGCCAAATATCTCCCCAATGCTTGTACCACATCATAACATCATCAACTTGAGTGTCTGTTACAAAAAGGTTGTTAGAAATTTCAGTATTAGTAATGTTTCCTGAAAAGCGTATCATATGATGTTTTTCATCCTGAAAAACATTATATCTAACAATTGTACCGTCATTAAATGCATTTTCTACTTCACCCCAAGAGCAAACCAACAAGCCTCCCCAATCATTATGATGACTAAAATTGTATTGTATGATGGTATTTTTACATAAATAATCGCTATCAAACCCACTAGCGTCAATATCGCCTTCATTATAGATCGTGTAAGCTGCTTCATTAAATTGCCATAATGCATTATCACAATTATAAGGGTATGAGGCATTACCAGTAGTTTTTAAACTATTTCTAACAAACAAATTGTATTGCACTAAAGGTGAATTTGCTACACGTGTAACTAATCCATTTCCTCCAATGTTTTCAAACTTTGAGTTTTCAATAACAATATTATAACTTGGATACCAATTATTGATTCTTCCATCAACACATAACTCACCAAAATTGGAGGTCATATCTCGTATGCGCCAAAAAGACTGGTTAATAAAGCCCCCTCTATCAACATTTATAAAGTGACAATTATTAACATAAATACCATCAAAATTTGTAGGTATTCTATTTTCAGGAATACTATCTGCAATAATATTAAAAAGGAGTCCGCCATTAGTACGTAATTTTAAAGTACCATTAACATCACTAATTTTTACATTTTCAAATTTAAAATCACGTAAAGTCCCTATGTCTTTTGCTAAAACAAGAATACCTGCTTTTTTTACTGGTCTGTCAGGGTTTCCTTTTTCAAAATTCCTAATTTCAATATCTCTAACCTCCCAATATTCCTGATTAAAAAGGATTAAACTTGCCGACAAAAAATCAGTATCTCCCTTTTGCCCTTCGGCATCAATTACTGGCAAATCGCCATTACCATAGGATCCTATAACAATTCTATTTCCAGCTTTACCATTACCCTGTGGCCTGAATATTCCTGACCATTGTCCGCCTCTTTTAAAAAGGATAGTATCTCCAGGTAAAAACCTAATTGTGTTAACCTTATTTAAAGTTTTAAAGGCAGTAACCTCACTTATACCGGAAAAATTATCATCTCCTAAAACATTATCTACATAATAATTAGTTTGAGCCTGACAGATAAAAGTAACGCAGAATAAAAACAGAATATTTTTCATTTTATAAAGCCTCCTATTTTTTAATTATTTTTTTAACACTTAAATCGCCTTTAACGTCCTTAACATGAACAAAATAAACACCTGTTTTAAAATTAGAAACATCAACAGTTAAGTTATTTGAACTTATATTATGATTATTATAAAGTAAGCTTCCATTAATTGAAAATATTTTTACATTGCTTATTTCCGAATTTAAAGTTTCTACAGTAAATAAACCTTGTGTTGGATTTGGATAGACAGCATATTTAGATTCAATTAAATTATTATTTTCTACACCTAAAGTTGAGTCTTCTATAATACTTAAATAAGCTGCTATTCCTGTGCCTTCGTTTTCAACAAACTCTTTAGTAATAATTTCATAAGCATTACTGGAAGACGTGGCAGCTGATAAATTAAAAGAAACAATATCATCGCCTGCTTCAATTTGTTGTTGGATATAACTGGTAACATTAATATGTCCATCTTGAAAAACATTGCCAGTATCACCAGGTGTAGAAAAGCTTCCTATTAATGATGATGGCACTGGTGCATTATTCCAAGTTATACCTCCTTCCGTCCAAGTATCATCTAAAACTTCTCTAACGTTAATATTAAAGTCAGAATTATTATTAGTTCTATTTCCAGAAACATGTAATATAGCAGAGCTAATTGAGCTAATATCTTCAATATCGAATTTTAACCAAATCTCTCTTATGTATTCTGCATTGTTATTACTGCTCTCCTTTATCTCCATAAGGGGCCCATTAAGATTATTAGCAGCATACGTACCTCCTCTTACATAACTATCCTCTTTTACAGGAACATTAGCTATAGCAGGAACGTCTATTAATGATGATGTAACACCTTGATCCCACATAATATTAATAACATTTTCAGCTTGTGATACTAAAAATTCGCTTCGATTACCAATAGCACGTATTAATTCTAATTTTGTTTCTAAATCTATTTGATCTTCACTTTGGCTGGGTATGAAATCTGTAAAATCATCAAACTCATTTCCAAATAGCGTATTTCCTAAAAACGAATTATCAATAGTACTACCAATAGTTAAAAAATCAGTGGTGCCTTCATTATAAAAAATATTATTATTAACCTCTGTTTTCGCTGGCCATATACCTCCCCATTCTTTATACCACATCATTTCACTTATTTTAGTATCTGTTATAAAAACATTTTCAGATATCTCTGAATTAGTTATGTTTCCTGAGAACCGAATCATATGATTTGTTTCATCCTGAAAAATGTTTTTATGTACCACCGTACCGTCATTAAAGGAATTTGTAAGACCTCCATTAGAACAAACCAATAATCCTCCCCAATCATTATGATGACTATAATTGTATTCTATAGTAGTATTTTTACACATATAATCACTATCAAACCCACTGGCATCAACATCCCCATCATTGTATACGGTATAGCAAGCTTCATTGTATTGCCATAATGCATTGTCACAATTATATGGGTAAGACGCATTACCTGTAGTTTTTAAACTGTTTCTAATAAATAAATTGTGTCGTACTAATGGTGCATCAGCAACACGTATAACCAATCCATTTCCTCCTATATTTTCAAATTTTGAATTTTCAACAACAATATTATAACTCGGATACCATCTATTGGTTGTTCCATCTAAGTTTTCTTCACCAAAACTTGAAGTCAAATCTCGTCGGCTCCAATATGATTGATTTAGAAAACCTCCACGATCTACATCCAAGAAATAACAATTATTTACATGAATACCATCAAAATTCGTTGGTAATCTATCTGCAACTTTGCCTGTACCAATATCAAAGAAAATGCCTCCATTTTCTCTTGTATCCAAGGTTCCGTTTACTTTGTTAATTTTTACGTTCTCGATTTTGAAATCATGTAATGTTCCATAATCTTTTCCTAAAACTAAAATACCTGCTTTATCAATAGGATCGCTTGGGTTTCCTTGCTCAAAGTTTCGTACTTCTATATCTCTGATTTCCCAATATTCTTGATTAAATAAAATAATAGCTGCAGACATATAATCTGTATCATATACTTGGCCTTCAGCATCAATTATTGGTAAATCACCATTACCATAAGATCCAATTACAATTCTATTTCCGGCAGAACCGCTACCAAGAGGTCTTAGTGTTCCAGCCCATGTGCCTCCTTTTTTAAAAAGGATAGCGTCTCCAGGCAAAAACGTTATTGTATTTACCTTATTTAAAGTTTTAAAAGCAGTAGCTTCACTTGTACCCGCAAAATTATCATCTCCTCCTTCACTATCTATATAATAGTTAGTTTGAGCCAGTATACATGTGGACCATAATAAGGTAAAAAGTAGTATTTTTTTCATTTGTTTAATTAGTTTATTTTTAAGTTTCTTCTTTAGTTGGTAAAGAGAGTAATTTTTATGAACTATAATTAGCTAAAACATTTAGCATAGGCTAACTATTACCATAATAACTTATTAAGGTTTCATCATTTTACATTATTTAGAATTTTTTCTTGTTGTATTACAAAATTATCAAAGTTATTGCCAGCCGAGGTAGTATGCCATAAGCCTAAGTCATTTAAAGCTAAAAAGCCTTGTTTATCTAACAATTTTTTCTTGTCTTCAGACAACTTATGAGCTTCTATCAATACCTTATTGAGTCTTTTAATATTTTCAGGAACTGCAGGTATATTCGCTGAATTACTCTCAAATGCTTCCGACAAAACACGGCCCATGGATAGAACAGGTGTTTTTTTATTACTGAGATTGGCGATGGTTGGAGCAATATCAATAATTTCACAATAGTCAAAGGTAGCTCCTTTCCTTACTCCAGAACCTACTATTAAAAATGGCGTTACACTAGATGGTGGACTATAAGGTTCGTGCCAACCTTCATTAGCTTGTCCATGATCACTAGTTATCATAAGTACCGTGTTCTCCCATTTGTTAGTATCCTTAAGATATTGTACAAATAGCCCCAATTGACGATCTGCCTCTGTAATCGCTTTTCGATAAGTTGATTCCTTATGCCAAATATTGCGATGATAAGGCTCGTTTTCACTCCAATTTTTTGATATCCTAAGTCCCTCTATTCCGGAACGTTGCAAATGAACACGCATAAACTTAGGATTAGACACTTCCATAATCTCCTTGGTTAGATTAATAACCAAAGCATCAGGGTTAAAAGAACTTGAAACATAAGTTCCAAAACCGTCACTTACGTCTTGATAAGCACGTGCATTAACAATGAAAGCAGTTTCTTTATCCTTAAAAGAATGTTGTATCATAGATTCACGAATTCCATCTTTACCAATAAAAGGACTGCCTGTCATTAGCATAGGGTTGGGCATTGAACATGTCCATGGGTAAGTATCACTCTTTTCTGGATGTCCAGGAAGTGTTAAATGCATTTCTTTATAATAGGTTCCCTGAGTTTTAAGAGCATTAAAATTAGGCATATCAATTCTTGCTGGACCTTCTACGGATAAACCGTCGATAATAAATAAAATAACACGTTCTGGTATAGGTTCATTTGTTATTGCATTATTCGTATTTACTGCAAAAACTAAAAAGGATACTAAAATAAAGTTTTTAATTTTTAAGACCATCATAATTTTGTTGGGTTATTGCATTTTAAATTTAATTTTTGATACTTTTTAAAGAAAGTCTAAGTGAATTAATTAGATTTACTTTCTGGGATATACCTTGCTAAATTGGCTTTAATCTTGGACATGTTCTGATTTTCGGCAAGGTTTGTCCATTCATTAGGATCCTTTTTGTGATCATACAATTCTTCGCTTCCATCAGCATACTTTATGTAGTGATAGCGCTCGTTTTGGACGGCGTAGCAATCTTCACCATAACCCGTAACAGATGGATATGGCCATTCTCCTGATGGATTCTTTATTAGTGGTAGCAAACTTCTACCCTCATTTTTCGAATTCTTAGGCAACCCACTCATTTCTAATAAAGTTGGATAAATATCAAGTAAGCTCACAACTCGATTACTACTTTTTCCCTTAGGAATACCGTGTCCAGCAAACAATAATGGCACGTGAGTAGACCGTTCCCACAAGGTTGCTTTCTGAATCGTGTTTTTTTCTCCCATATGATACCCATGGTCTGACCATAAAACAATGATGGTATTATCACTGTATTCACTTTCTTCAAGCGCTTTAAGAACTTTTCCTATTTGATGATCTACAAAAGTGATTGAAGCCAAATAAGAATGAACAATACTTCTCCACTGGTCTGTTTCAATAGCCCATTCTGTTCTTGGCATCTGATCCTTGATGTTTTTAAGCCCCATTTTTGGGATGTCATCAAGGTCATCTTTTTTATACGGTGGTAGTGTTATTTTTTCTCGGTCATACATATCCCACCATTTTTTTGGTACATACCATGGATTATGAGGTCGCAAAAAGCCAACCATAAGGAAAAATGGCTTGTCGTGTTTCTTGTTTAATTGATTAACAGCCCAATTAGCGGCTTGATGATCTGGCATTTGTTCATCACTTTCAGGATCCATAGCCCAATCTGTCATAGTACCATTTTGATGCCAATTTCTTTGCAACTTACCAAGTCCTGAACTAAAGAGCCCTCTTCCTCCAGAATCATCTAACGTGCCTTTTGGTAGATGACTGTGCAAAATTTTACCCACTGCTAACGTTTTGTACCCATTATTGCGAAACCACGTATGCATAAGTTCAGACCCAAGTGCTTGTGTTGATTCTTGAACGTTATCGTCTTCATTTAAGCTTCCAGATAATTTATGAGGGTAAAATCCAGACATAACACTTGCTCTTGATGGTCCGCATACAGCATATTGACTATAGGCATTATTAAACACCGTACCTTGATTAGCTAACTTATCAAGGTTTGGGGTGATAGCTCCTTCATATCGATTTGCATAAGATGGAAAATCATTCAAATCATCAACCGATATGAATAAAATATTCGGTTTCTCTTGTGCATATGAAAAATGAAAAAAAGTAATGAGGGTTATGAGTAAAAGTAGGTTGCTTTTCATTCCTTTATATTATTTATTTATCAACTTTACCCATGTTTGAATAAAATTTATTATCAATAAAATTATTTTATATCACTGTTAGGTATTTACCATTGATAGTCGTTTCCTTCATTGCTCAAGCGCCATGAATCCTTAATTTTTTCTAATTCCGCAGACATCTTTTTTAATAACTCTGGTTTTTCTTCTGCTAAATCATTGCTTTCTCCTGGGTCCTGTTTCAAATTAAAAAGCATCATTTTTTCCCCTTTGTTTGGAATACAAATTTTATAGTCGCCACTTACATAAGCATAAATATCAGTACCACCATGCAAGCGTTTATAACCAGCAGCTATAGGAACTGTTCTTTTTTCTGTATTACCATCTAATATTACGGACTTAAAACTAACCCCATCTAATAGTATTTTTTTACTTACTGGTATATCAAGAATATCTAAAATAGTCGGCAAATAATCTACCGTAGACGACTGAAAATCAGACACTAAACCAGATATAGTATGATTAGGCCACAAGGCTATTGATGGCACACGTAAACCGCCTTCATACATTAAATGTTTATGCCCTCTAAATGGCCCTGCAGAAGCAATTCCTTTTTTAGTTATTGGGCCAGATGGGCCATTATCACTGGTAAAGAAAATAATGGTATTATCATCAATATTTTTTTCTTTTAAGAAACTACGCAAACGACCTATTTGATCATCCATAGCAGTAATACAACCATACAAATGTTTTTGCCCTTCAGGAAGATTAGGATATTTAGCCAAATATTCTGGACCAGCAACAACAGGTTCATGCGGAGTATGAAACCAAATAGTAGCTAAAAAAGGTTTGTTTTCTGAAATAGATTTCTCCATAAAAGGAATGGCTCTATCCATAATAATACGACTATCATCACCATCTAAATTATCAGTAACTGGCTTGCCATTTTGCACGTAAACAGAGCCTCCCCAAGAGCCATCTTCCATAGCTCCCCAACTTGTCCAACCTTTTGGTGTTTTTGTAGGATTCCAAGTAGGAACAGCACTTTTAGTTGCAAATGTTTCATCGTATCCATGATGCCATGGTGGCGAATAATTACCTCTAGATTCTACTTGGTCTGGTTCAACCCAACCTAAATGCCATTTTCCAAAAAAACCCGTTTGATATCCTACTTTTTTTAATAACTCTGGTATGGTTGTTTCTGCAGGTCGCATACCACCAGTATGTGCCGCAAAAATCCCTTGTCTAAAAGGGCTTCTACCTGTTAAAACACTAGCTCGGGTAGGTGAGCATAATGGAGCTGCTGCATAAAAATTTGTAAGTGTTACACCTTCTTTAGACATATTATCCAAATGTGGTGTCATCACGTTTTCGTTTCCATTAAACCCCACATCACCATAACCAAGGTCGTCTGCCATGATTAGTATGATATTTGGTTGTTTTTTTAGTATTTCCTTTTTTTGAGCAAAAGCACCGAGCATTGTTAAGTTTAACCCGATTGCAAGCACTAACCTATAGAAACATATTCTTTTCATATCTAACTTTTTTTAGCCCAATAAATTATCAATACTTAAAAGGCTTTCATCTTATTTTGGATTTTTTAATGGCATAAAAAAACTACCTCCTTATAATATATAGAAAGGAGGTAGTTTTTTAAAATTAGTTATTTTCATAACCTGTATTTTGCTCCATAACCGCTCCTGTATTAGCATCTATAATACCTTGAGGAATAGGGAAATATTCATTATACTCAAAAACTTTAGTATCATCTAAACGTGGGTTATACAATACCGTTCTATCATAAAATGTACCTGTACGAACTAATGCATGCTTTCTATATTCTTCAGTAACCAACTCTCTAGAACGTTCATCAAGGATAAAGTCTATAGTTACATCAGAGGCATCTATTTCTGAAGCATTAGAACGTCTTCTTAATTCATTTAAATAGTCTGCTGCTAAACCAGGTTTACTATTTTTCATCATGGCTTCAGCTGCAATTAAGTATGTTTCAGCCAATCTCATATACATTTGATCATTATATTGACCTGATAATGAGGCATTATCTAAAACAAAAGGGTCGTTATATGCCCATTTTGTTACATAAGGCCAAAGATAGTTGTCTTCTAAATCTTCTGGATCGTCATAATCCATGTTCGTTTCCCCAATAACCTCAAATTCTGTTGCGGCATCATTTGTTGGATAAATAAAATACTTTTTAACAGCGTATTCAGAGTATCTATCATCAGTTTCTTCGTACCAACGAAAAGCTGAATCTGTTACTGAGGTTCTTCCAGAACCTTTTCCTCCGTTATAAGTATATAGAATATCCAAATTCTTCTTCTTAAGTTGTGAGTCTAGTGAATAATAACTAATCCAAATATTTTTAATAGTTACATAAGAGCTACCAACCACATCTGCGTAGGCATTATTCATAACCCATAATACTTCTTGATTTCCATCACTAGGCTTTGGATTTTTAAATAGATCCGTAAACACTGTTCCTGGTTCTGAAGCTTCAACTCCAAATCTTGAAGTCATTAAATTATACTCAGGGCTATTTATAACTTTTAGTGCTTCTGTTTCTGCTTTCCCATTTTCACCCATGTCTAAATAAAGTTCTGCCAACATAGTTCCTGCAACTGCCGCATTAACTTCACCTGTTCCTTCTTTCATTTCCAAATTTTGGGTAGCGAATAACAAATCTATTTCCATCTGTGCATTAATCTCTTCAATAGAGTTTCGTTCCCAATCATTACGATAAGTAGTCCCATCAATTTCTTCAAGACTTAAAGGAACTGCCCCCCAACCATAACGTAAGTGTCTGTAAGCCCATGCTCGCAAAACTCTTGCTTGTGCGATTATTTTGTTTTGATTTTTAAGATCCTCAGCGTCATTTCCTCCTAACCAATCAACAGATGTGTTTTCTGCTCGATTGATAATTAGATTTGAAGAATTAATGATTCGATACAACCAATTAAAATTCTCTCTCACTAATACGTTTTCAGAGTGCAAATCATTATAATCATTAAATGGATCTGACTGTGCCGCACCGTTATTTACGAAGGTATTATCTGTACCCATTTGCCATAAAGAGGCTCTAACCACATTACTCTGTGTTTCTCTATCTTCTCTTACCAATGCATAGATGGCATTTAAACCATTAACAAAACCATCATAGTTAAGAAAAAGGTTTTCGGCAAAAATATCATCTTTAGGTTCTTCAAGTAAAAAAGTATCTTCGTTACAAGAACTCATAAAAATGGCACCAACAATTGTGAATAATATCAGTATTTTTTTCATGTGTTTATATTTTATTGTTTTTTTAATTGTCACAGGTAGCATCCATAATAATCATTTCCTCTCATGTACAGAAATTATAGCTACAGATGTTTCATGCTGTTATTTTTATATTTTAATTATAAGCTAATTTTTAAACCCAATAAAAACGAAGTAGTTTGAGGCACTGCCGTTTGTCTACCCGAAGTATCTGAAAATTCAGGATCTAAACCAATCCAATCTGTTTGCGTGTATAAGTTTTTAATATTGGTAAAAAGCTCAAGATTATCAATTTTAAATTTCTTTAAAGTTTCTGATGGAAAACGATAATTGAGTGTAACATCTTGTAATCTTATAAAATCTGTGTTTCGATAGAATTTCATACTACGTGGGTTTACACTCGCCGTTCTATCATTTCTTGGATAGGTATTACTTTGATTTTCTGGCGTCCAGAACGTTACATCATATCTGTTTTCTCTAAGATCATTATCTTGAGTATATAGTAACTCATTGGATTGTGTCATACCTGAAACCATATTTAAAAAGAAACTAAATGTCCAATTTTTATATTCAAAAGTATTGGTTAATCCTGCAACAAAATCTGGAATTTTGCGTCCGATGATTTGTTTGTCATTCGTTGTAATTGAACCATCTCCATCAGCATCTAAATAACGAATATCTCCTGCTTCTACATTACCTTGTGGTGTACCCGCAGTATCTTCTTGGTATATCCCATCAAATACATAATCAAAATTTACACTGATAGGCTCACCTATAAACCACTTATTATCAACATCATCAATATAATTACCTTCATCATCAGTTAATCCTACATTCACGATTTCAGTATCATAATGTGCAATATTAAAATCGGTTTTCCATTGAAAATTGTCATTTCTAACATTTACACTCGTTATTTGAAACTCGATACCTTTGTTTGCTGTTTCTCCAATATTTTGAGTAATAGAGCCTGTACCATTAACATTAGAAATTGATTTGCTTAAAAGTAAGTCGGTAGTTTTTGATGAATACACATCTATTAACCCTCTAACTCTGTTTTTAAACAACCCAAAATCTAACCCTGCATTAAACGACACTGTTGTTTCCCAACCTAATGAAGGATCTCCTAACCTACTTGGGTAAAACCCAAACAATGTGGCATCATCATCATCTACATAATTTACAGATGATAATGTAGGCAATGTGGAATACGCGCCAACTGCTTCATTTCCACTCTTTCCATAAGATAATCTTAGTTTTAAATTATTGATTTTATTTGAATTTTCCAAAAATTTCTCATTTGAAATGTTCCAACCAAATGCTGCTGAAGGAAACACACCAAATTTGCTATCGGAACCAAAAGCCGAATACCCATCCCTACGTGTTGTTAATGTTAACAAATATCTTGAATCAAACACATAATTAGCTCTAATCATTTGAGAAAGGTGTGTTTGTTTATTATAAGTAGCCGTAGGTTCTATAAGACTGGCCTTACTAGCTTGATAATAGGTCATAACATCATTAGGAAATCCTTCAGCACTTACATCATGGTTTTCAAACCATTCACTTTGTGCACTATACAACCCTGTTAAAAAGATGGAATGCTTGCCAAAGGTGTTTTTATAACTAACAATATTTTCAACAAGCCAATCTTCGTCATATTCATTTGCTAAATCTAACGATCCACCCACTCTTAAACCATCTCTTGTATTTCTACCTCTATAGGTTTGTGCCAATCTAGATCTATAATCGTACCCTGTATTTAGTTTATAAGACAATCCTTTTACAAAAGGAACATCAATTGTAATGCTATTATTAGAAGTAAATCGTCTTGTTATATCACTATTATCATACAAAAGTCCTGACAATGGATTTTCTACAAAAACACCATCATCCCAAGTTTCTAAAGTTTGTGTACCATCCTCATTAAAAGGTATTCCTAATGGATTCATAGAAAACGCTGTTGAAAAACTAGCATTATTACCACTTCTATCATAATACCCATATTGAGTACTCGTACTATAGGTCATCCAAGGCAATAATTTATGATCTAAATTAAGTCTTAAAGTATAACGTTTAAAATCATCTCCAACTGATACACCTTCGGAATTTAAATAAGAAAGCGACACATAATATTTTGTTCTTTCAGAACCTCCTGAAAACGACAAATCATGTTGTAGAGTTTGTCCAGTTCTTGTAGCAAGATCTACCCAGTTGGTGTTTCTTCCTTCTTCATAACCTTGATCTTCAATAAGTGTTGTAGCTAAACCTCTATCTATTTTAGCTTCATAAAATGTTTTGCCATCCATTAAGCTGGGTATGTTAACTGGTTCGTTGAAAGTTGTAGATACCGAATAATTAACTCTCATTTGTCCTTCTTTCCCTTTTTTAGAAGTAATAAGTATAACACCATTGGCTCCTCTCGATCCATAAATGGCAGATGCTGATGCATCTTTTAAAACTTCAAGAGACCCTACATCTTTTGGATTTATTTCTGATAAATTTCCTGCATAAGGTACACCATCCAAAATAATCAATGGCCCATTTGAAGCGGAGATTGAATTTTGTCCACGAATTAACATGGAATTTGTAGACCCCTCAGCGTTTGATGCATTTACAGTAATGTTCATACCTGCCATAGTCCCTTGTAGCATTTGCTCTAAACTAGTTCGTGGTCTCGCTTCCAAAGTTTCTGTACTTACAGAGACTACAGATCCAGTAACATCACTTTTCTTTTGTGTACCATAACCAACCACTACCACTTCATCCAATCCAATTTGTGATGATTTTAGTGATACATTTATGTTAGTTTGAGTTCCTACCAAAACCTCTTGAGTTTCCATTCCTATATAACTAAATACCAATGTAGCACCTGGTTTTACTTGTAGTGAAAAATTTCCGTCAAAATCGGACATTGTTCCAGTTGTTGTTCCTTTAACCAATATGGATACTCCTGGCAGTGGCATATTAGTTTCATCTGTAACATTTCCTGATATGTTTTTATTTTGAGCAAAACCACTGAAGGCCATCAAAATTAAAAACAAGCTGGTTAGCTTAAAAAATAATTGTTTTCTTTTCATGAAATTTGAATTTAGTTGTTATTTCAAATGGTTATTTTTTAGAGGCATTTATCATCACTAATTATTCTCTCTTCAAATAAACATTTTCAGTTATTATGGTATTTAAACAAAAATATTCAATTCAACACAACTTTATTGACACCATTGTTCCCATTTATAGTTCCTGATGTGACATTTTAGCACGCATGTTTCAAAAAACAACATTTGTGCTAACTTTATTAATTTTTCAATTTTATCCAACCTACTATAATTAGCGTAACAAAGAATAAATGGGCTTGTATTGAATAAATAATTTTATGAGATCTATCTTATCACGAGTTAGATAAAACTAAATTAGAAAGCAATTAAATTTTAAATACGAGATACTTCAATACTAAATATTTTCATAATTAAACACATGTAGCAACTCAAACTTAAATATTAATATATTGACTTTAATAAAAACAGACATTAAGATTATTTATACAACCCAAAAACAGTCCTGTTTAAAATTATCCATTTTACTTATGATTAATATAATTATACCTTAAAAATTCTCTAACCACTACAAATGCAACAATGATTTTATTAAATAATAAAAAGCGACCCCTTTTCCTTGAAAAAAGATCGCTTTATTTGTGTTAGTTGGTAAAAAAATAGTGATACAATTCTACCCTAAGAGTATAGGTTCTTATTTTTTAATCATTTTTTCAACACTTAAGGCCCCTAATACATTTTTAACATGTACAAAGTAAACACCTGTTTGAAAAGCAGACGTATCAACTGTTAAACTATTTGAGTTTACATTTTCGCTATTAAAAATCATACTTCCATTTATAGAAAATACTTTTACATTGCTTATTTCAGTATCAGGAGTTTGTATAACAAAAGACTCTTGAGCTGGGTTTGGATACAAGCTAACTACATTGTTTTGCACATCAAAATTTGAAGTACTAAGAGTAAGGTCATTATTTATAATTAATCGAGGTGCATAAACCCCAGCTTTACTAGAAAAGGTAACTGTGTTATTAACAACGTCAAGATCTTCTAAAGCAAAAGAAATAATTTGATCTCCATCAAGTTCTGTTTTAACATATTCCGTAACATCCCAATCCTTTTCTGTACCTATATCTGAACCAGTAATACCTACAACACTACTTATTGCACCTCCACTTGCTGGAGCAGTTTCCCAAGTAACATCGTGTTCATCCCAAGCAGTATCATCTGTTAATTCAGATACAGTTACTGTAACAGGATCAGCTTTGTTTTTTTGCACATCAGCTACATGGACTCGAAGTTTTGCATCAGTCACATCATCACCAGATAAACCAGATTCTGTTAGATTAAATTTAATCAAGGTTTTTCTAATCAAATCTGTTCTACCTGTACTACCTACTTTTACCAAAAGCTCTGGGTTTTCGTTACCTCCGTCTTGATTATAATTGATTGTATGTTCTTTATCATTTTCATCCGATCCTTGCACATAAACGTCGTCACTCGCAATAAAAGATTGTGCATTCATGCTTGCAGTAAATAATATCACTGCTAAAAAAAGTAATGTTTTTTTCATAATGTTTAGTTTTAAATTTATTTATTGGATTTAATTAAGTTATTTTAATGTTGGCAAAAAAAATAAGTATCTAATTAGTAATCAAATATATAATAACAACCAGTTTTTTATTAGCACACATATTACCAATACTTTGTGCAAATGTTCCATGGTAGTAAATATGTTTCACGAAACAACATTTGTATTAATTTTACGGAATATTGGCTTTCACTTTTTTTATAAATACACTAACTTTTATATAGTTATATTATTTAATATTTATAAAACTTAGCCAAGCAGTATTTTTATACAACTGCTTGACTTTAGTTTTTAGTGTGTTTAGGTTTTTATTAATTTTTTAACGCTGGTTGCATGTTGCGTATCTGTAACTTGAACAAAATAAACACCCGATTGAAGACTACTAACATCAACGCTTAATGTTTTAGAGTTAACATTTTGATTATTAAAAAGCATGCTCCCATTAATTGAAATTATTTTTACACTTTTAATCTCTGAATTAGGTGATTGTATTACAAATGCATCTTGGGTTGGATTTGGATACATTGCAAAATTTGATTGAATTTTATCTTGAACTCCAAGTGTGGCTCCTTCAATTCTTAAATATGCTGCAACCCCTGAAGGATCTTCACTATGATGAATTCTAAATGTTCCATTAGTTTCAATACTACTAGCTATATTAAAAGACACAAATTTATTAGCATCATTTGCCAATTCAGATTGAATAAAACTCGTAACGTCTACCTCAAAATCCACATAAGCATCTCCAGTGTTACCTGCTGTAGTAAAGCTACCAATTTTATCTGATGGTGTTGGAGCATTTACCCATGTTAAGGTATTTGCTGCCCATGAATCATCATCCACTTCATATACATCAATATCAAAAGCAGTTCCTGTAGATTGATTACCAGAAACGTGAAGTGTAGCAGATGTTATGGCACTGTAGTCTTTAAGATCAAATTTTAAAAATACTTCTCTTATAAATTCTTCTTTATCATCACTTAATTTTACAATTAAAGTTTCTCCTTCAAAATTATCCTCTTCATAAAACCCATCTACGGCTGCGCCACCTCTTATATAACTATCTTCTTTAACAAAAACATTACTATTTGTTGGTGCCACAAAAGTTTGAGTAACTTGCTCTACTCCTATATCAATTGATGCAATAGTTGGAATGGTATTTTGGTAATAATCTTTATCTGGTGATGTTGGCAAACGTACCCCTGTAGCTAAGGCAGGTGATCCTGCTAATAAAGTGTAGCCAGCTTCTCCTCCGCCAGGATTACTTAACAAGGGGTCTGCTGTTATTTTATTAGCATCTGATGGTTGGTAAGCCATATCGTTGCCATAAAACAAGTTATTTGTAAAATAATTATTAGTACTCGTTGCTATATTAAAAGCTGTTTCTGAACCTTCATTATAAAAAATATTATTGTAATAAAATGTACTATCTGGTTGTCCGCCGTTCCAATTTTTATGATATACGATGTCAGTATAACTTTTTGATGAACCTACATAAATAATATTATTATAAACATGCGTATTAGTAACATTACCAGATAATTTAAAAGCCCAAGCCCCATATCCTGGGGTTTCCAAAACTCCATCATTTTCTACAATATTATACCTAAAGATTGTATTATCATTAAATCCTGTACCACTCCCTGGTCCTCCAGTAATTAATATTCCAAAATCATTATCATGGATATAATTGTATTCTAAAGTCGTATTTTTTGTTCGGTAATCACTATCCAATCCTCCGGCATCATTATCTCCAACATTGTATTTAGTAAAACGAGCTTCATTGTATCTAAAAACAGCATTATCCGTATTAAAATTAAACGCAGCATTACCTGTTTCTTTTATGGAACATGATGTAAATAAATTATGCTCTACTATTGGATTTTCAGCAGCTCTAAATATAAGCGCATTGGCTCCCGTTTGTTCAAAAGTACAATTACGTATCACAAAATTTAAACTGGGTGTCCAATTTGTATCCTCTGTTAATGTTCTGGTATCAAAAAAAGAAACATTTGAAAGACCTGTTCTATCTACATTATGTATATAACAGTTATCAAATAACAAATCGTCAAAATAAGTTGGTGTATCATTTCCTTTATATATTTCTAAAAATATACCACCATTATCTTTATCAGATATATCACCGTTAACACCATGTATTTCCAAATTAATGAAATGTAAATGATTAACAGCCCCTATGTTTTTTGCTTCTACCAGAATAGCAACCTTATTTGAATTCACTCCAGCATATTTTTCTGGCTTCAAAACATTGGCATAATTAATTGTATTATTTAACTCCCATTGCTCTAATGAAATTCCACCTTCTTCAGTACTATCATAATTGGTAAACTCTAAATCACGTATTTCCCAATATTCTTGATTATTTAAATACAACGTGCAGTATCTCACTTTAGATGTCATTGTTGAACAATTTACTGTAGCATCACCATGTATCGCAGGATTTTCACCAGCGCCATATTTCCCCATTACAATAGGGTTCCCTTCAGTTCCTGAACCTTGTGGCATTATGGTTCCTCTCCAAGATTCACCTGCCTTAAACAAAATAGCATCTCCAGGTTGAAATATAGTAGTATTTACGTTAGCTAACGTTTTCCATGCAGTTGCTATTGATGTACCATTATTAGAATCATTTCCATTTGTAGCATCTACATAGTAATCTGTTGCATTTACACTTAAAATACTCAAACAAAGAGTGAAAAAAAAAGTAATAATTGTATTTTTTGAAAGAAACGTATTTTTTGGCATTTATTTATATTTTTTAGTAGAAAAGCAACTCTCATGATACCGCCAAATATTAGAGTTTCCCTTTTAAGGACACTAACAATTTAATAAGAAATTAAGCGAATACTATTTTAGACTACCTGTTACGTTTTCGTACAATGGGAGAAAACATAACAGGTAATACTAATAGTCTTGAGAAAGACTTTTTTTAGTGTTAATAATTAACTGTGTACTATTGTAATCCGATACCTGTTATTCTTCTATAACAAATTCAGCATAATCAGTATAAAATAAATCTATAGAATTATCAAAAGCTTGATAAACACTTCTGTATTGTAAATTTTTAGAAATATCAATATCTTCCAAAGAAATACTTATACTCTGCAAATTATCATTATCTGAAAGTTTTACTTCATGTACAACGTTATTACTGTCATAATATTTAAACTCACTATCAATATAATCAGCTGGATCACTAGAACTCATTGTAAGCACCAGGTTATCAGTTGTAATTTCATACGACAATATATTTCTATTATTTAATGAAGATTTATAAATATCACCTAAAGATTTACCTGTTCTAATTACTGGAATTGATTTATTACCATAGGCATCTATATTATATACATCAAAAATGTAACCTCCTTCAGGTAAATTTTCAACTATAGCTGAAATAGTATCTGTTTGCGATGGTGTAACAGAAATAGAAATATCTAAAGAGTCTGCTTTATCATTCCAAAAAATACGTGCTGTTTTAATACTTAAATCTGAATACACATACCATTGTAACTTTATTCTATTTTCTCCAGAAAAAGAAATTAAAGAATCTGGTTTTGCAGGGTAGATAATTTCTCCTCTGTCTAAATATTGCTGATGCAAGTCGTTCATATCAGAACAATTATAAAAACAAATTAAGGCTAATGTTATTATTAATATATTTCTCATTTTAGTTTTTTTAGTTGTTTACAGGCGCTCCAAAAAATTCAATTTCTGAATAAGTTACTGTCTTATTTTCTGTATCCCAATTCTCAATTTGTCTTATTCTAATATATCTATAAGGCGGCGTACCTCCTGGTATAAGGAATTCCATACCTCCTTCAGAAAATGGTCTATCAATATCATTAATTTTTTGAAGTCCTGGTAGCCCTGATGCTTTTATAACCTCAAAATCACCTATCTTCTCCCAGCCATCCATACCTTCTTCTCTCCAATTTCCTGTTTCATGTGGATTATCGCCGTTAGACCATACCCAAGCTCCATTAGTTTCTCTATCTATCAGGTTTTGATCATTGGTGCCGTATAACTCGAAAAAATGCATGCCACCACGAGAATAACCATTCCAAGTTGTAGCATAAAGTTTAAAACGGCTGTATAAATTTTTCTCACCCATATCCATGGTATAATGTAGTGGTGAGTAATTTTCCTCACTACTTAAAACAGTACTAAATGCCTGAGACCTAGCTGTTTCAATATTACCATCAAAACCTTTTTCAAATCGCTGTGTATAAGATTCTTCAGGAATATCTGTATCCAACCTTAAGGCTTTCCACTTTGTTCTGTCTAATTGAATTTCATAAAGTGGTTTAAAGGTTCCTATTAGGGTATCACTTATATGCCCCCATTGGTCTTTAACATAAAAGCCCAATTCTACTTCTAAGGTATCCATCCCCCTTACATTTTGAAAATTAGTGTTTGATTCATCATCATACACTGTTTCATAGGGAACAAAATCTCCAAATTCGTCATATCTTAAAACGGTTATTCCTAAATTTCTAGCATTCGATTCGTTTTCCCATCTTAACAAAACACCTGCAAAATCACTAGAAACCTCTAAAGATTCTCTCAAGCTAATGTATGGTGGTGTTAAAGGTGTTATTTGGGCCACCACTTTTTCTGACCTATTACCACTTTTATCTACAGCATACAACTCAATATCCTTTGGATTTGTATCACCAAACCCTTCTACAGATAAGTTCTGAATATACTTGGTAGCAACAGATTGTTTTTCTATTCCATTACCAACATTATAAACAGCTTCTACATGTGAAAAATCCTCATCAGTAGGTATGTCATATGTTATTATAGCTCCTCCTGGTGTACCTTCACTTTTGATATTGGTTATTATATCGGGAGCTACACTGTCTGAACTTGGTTGCCCTATAAACTCTTCGCTGCCACAAGCAACTACAAAAATTAATATTGCCGCTATGGCTATTTTGGTGATTTTAAATTTAGTTTTCATAAATGTTTGTTGTTTTAGTTAGAAAAGAGATTACCATCCTCCATTTTGGATTAAATTTGGATTAGATAAAATTTCATTATTTTCTATTGGCCATAAATTATTTTTAAATGAATAGGTTGGTACGCCTAATACATTTGGTGTATAATAATCTTCTGGTGAATTTCCTAAATAATTCCAACCTCTAAAAGGTATGTTCATATAGTATTCAGCTAATTTCCATCGTTTTAAATCCCAGAATCTATGACCTTCAAAAACCAATTCAATTAAGCGTTCTTGGCGTACGATATCTCTAAAACCCTCTTTAGTTGTTGGTTTTGAAGGATTTGAGGAATAATTAGCCCATGATTCCACAACACCTTTCAAGTTTGCTCTTTCTCTTACTTTATCAATATAAGTATAAGCGGTTGCTCTATCATCCACTTCGTTTAAACATTCGGCATATAGCAAATATAAATCTGCTAAACGCATTTCTGGGAAAGGATAAGTAACCCTGCTATACTCTAAATCAGTACTACTTATAACGTTATCATAATTAACCAATTTTTTAGGAAAATATCCTGTTTGAGAATAAACCCCCGAACCAATAGCAGTACCAGAATACTCAGAAGCTCTAGCTTCTACATAATGATCTTCAAATCCTGCTTGTGTACCAGAAGCAATATATTCTGCTGGATTTCCGTACCATATACCTCTATCAAACCCTAAACTACCATAAAAACGAACTTCTCTGTTTAAATGTAAATTAATAGTAGTTTCACCGTCTTTTACAAAATACTGATTATCTGGCACATTGTTGCCATCAAAATCAGAATCATTATCAACATCATAGGTTATTAATCCATAACGATCGGCATAATTCCATGTTATATCTTCATCTATAGGTACCCCGTTTTTAGTATAAAACATTTCAGCAATACGCAGTGTTGGTGAATAGAATCCCATAACTTCATCATTGTCTTGAAACTTAACATGGGTTCTAGCTTGAGCATGATTTTGTATTCTACCTGCCCTACCATTAGTGGAAACAAATAACTTTTCATCTGTCCAACGTTCAGATAATGATTGTTGAATTGTTAAAACATTTACTATTTCTTCCGGTACATCCTCACGACTTACACCTGCTGGTAAATATTGCATATCACCCGTGTCAAACTCAAAAAGTTTTACACCTGCAAACTCAATAGTATCTACTGCCATTTTACAAGCATCTGCGGCTAATTGCCATTTGTTAGCATCATATTCAGAAAAAAGTTGAACTCCTCGAGAATCAACAACATTAGTATACTCACTATTTCCATTAAATAACGGACTTGCTCCTGTTGCTAATACTTTGGCACGTAAAGCCAAAGCGGCTCCTTTAGTAGCCCGGCCTAACTCATTTACTCGATCACTAATTAGTAAAGGTAAATCGGTACTTGCCTCTAAAAACAAATCTGCTATGTAAGTTACACACTCATCAACAGGGCTTCTAAATTTATGAATTTCTGATATATCTGCATCAATAGGTAAGTTTGTATCATTTATTATAATAGGCCCATACATTCTAAACAGATAAAAATGATAATATGCTTTTAAAAATTTAACTTCAGCAATCCAACGCTTTCTTAAATCTTCATCCATATATCTCAAATTGTTTATGTTTTCCAAAAACACATTACAATCATTAATTCCTAAGTACAAATTGGTACCATTTTTACCACCACTCCAATAATCTAAATAAGAAACATCGGCTTCTTGAGCTCCTAATGCTAATTCTGAATTCACTAAATGCGCAGGTTCATCACCTCTAATTAAGTCATTTACTCTATAAGACTCATCGCCTCCATAAAAGCCAACGTTGTTTTTAGGTTCACCTAAACTTGGCATGTGACTATAACAGGTAAATAAAAAGCTTTCTGCTGAGTTTTCATCATCAAAAGCATCAGCTATTGTTGCAACATTATCTGGTACAATATCAAGGTAATCTGAACACCCCGTAATACATAATGAAAGTGTGAAGATTAAAAATATGTTTTTTATATTAGTTTTCATATAACGTTTTTTTTTAAAATTCAAGTCTAAGACCTAAGTTAAATACTTTTTGAACTGGATAATTATATGGATCACCTCCTAAAGATACGTCCCATAAATCAAACTTGCTAAAAGTTAATAAATTTGTTGCAGAACAATAAAACCTTCCGCTTTGTAGCATTGGTAGATTATTTTTTATAATATCTTTAGATAAGTTAAAACCAATTTCAACTTGTCTTAACCTTAAATACGACCCATCTCTTAACCACCATGTACTATTTACACGGTTATTGTCACTTCTTGCGTGTGTTAGTCTTGGGTAAAGTGCGTAAGCATCTCTATTATCCTCAGACCAATGATCTTGTGCATATACATCAAGTAATTGATTTATTGCCAGACCTTCATCAACAGAGTACTGATAAAATGGTTGAGTTCCTCCCGAATCAATAAAGAAAGATGTACGTGCCACACCATTAAAGAAACAGCTAAAATCCCAACTTTTATATCCCATAGAAAAACCAAATCCATAATTTATTTCAGGTGAAGATGGATACCCAATAGGCACTCGGTCTTCATTGGTAATAACACCATCTCCATTAATATCTTTATATTTAATATCACCAGGTCCGTAACCGCTATAATCATTTTGTACGCCAATTTGTTCAGGTGAATTTAAAACATCATATTCATCATAGAACAAACGCTCTGCTACGTAACCGTAATTTTGTCTTATAGGCTGTCCTATAACACTTCTCCATGGTGTAGCAGAATAATCTGGCTCATCATACTCTAAATATTCACTGGTTGCATAGGTAAAATTAGCCATCGTTTGAATCCAAAAATCGTTATTAACATAGTGATTCCCTTTTAATGAAAATTCAAACCCACGACTTTCTGCTTCCCCTGTGTTAGCATATAAGTCAGTTGACAAACCCAAACTTGCTGGAATTTCTTGTCTGGCTAAAAATATATCATGTCGTTTATCAAAAAAGTATTCTGCGGTAAAATCTATTTTATTATTAAACAAACCGATGTCTACAGCGAGATTAAATTTTTCAGCATTTTCCCAAGTAATGGCACTATTTGCATACCTGTTTATAACCACTCCATTTCGGCTATAACCGTATTCTTCACCAAAAGTTGCTGATCTACTACTACTATTTAAATTAACCTCTGATAAATAAAAGAATCTATCACTTGCACTACCAATAGCATCATTACCTACTAAACCATAAGATGTTCTGATTCTAAATTTATTAACTATATCTTCTATCGGATCCCAAAAACCTTCTTTTGAAACGTACCAGCCACCCCCTATAGAAGGGAAAAAACCAAATCTATGATCTTCAGAAAAACGTTCTGATCCATTATAACCAAAGTTTCCTTCTATAAAGTACTTATCGTCATAAGCATAATTTATTCTACCCGCCAAACCTAAATTCCTGTTAGGCAAAGAATTTTGTAAGGTAGTAGCAGTATTACTCTTCTCTTCACGCATGGTATACACTAAAGTACCTCCTATTTGGTGCTTATCTGATAATTGTTTATTATAATTAGCAGCTGCTTCCAAGTAAAAAATAGCAGAAACATCACTATTTGATGAAGAAAAATCAATAGCATCTTCTGGGTTGCTCGCTTCATTTAGCCAAGCTAAGTCATAAACACCTGTGTATTTATCATATCTAGAAATATTGTAGTAAAATGGCTTATACTGTCTTCTTTTTTGGAAATATGATGCGTTATCATATCCTAATTTTAATCTTACGTTAAAATCTTTAGAAAATTCTTTTGCCAAATTTAATTGTCCGCTTAATTTAGATCTTGTATAGTCTCTATACCCTTTAACAGACTCAGCATAGGGATTAATATAATCGGCTCCTTCTAAATAATTACCAAATAATATTTGTGTTGCATATTCATGTGCTGCATCTGGCTCATAATATGCTGGATATAATACAGGACTTGTTTTCCCTACCATATCGAAAACAGTTTGAGCCCCATCTAAAGGTCCTGTATAATCATCTAAAGCTAAATAAAACTGCACTTTAGCCTTAAAAGTTGGCGTTATACTAATATTATTATTAGAACGAATTTGTATTTTATTTAAGTTAATACCAGAATTAAAATTGTTACGATTATCTACAGATAGTATACCATTATCTTTAGTATAAGTACCTGACAAATAATACTGAGCAACTTTACCCCCACCTGTAAGGTTCATATTTATACGTTGATTAATAGCGGAATCTCTAAATAAAATATCATACCAATCGGTTGCAGGAAACACCTGTGGATCAACATTGTTTCTTACATTATCAATTTCATTTTGTGTAAACACTCTATTTACAATCTCGCCACCTCCACTAGATGTAAAAACGGCTTCATTCCATAAATTCATATAGGTTACAGGATCAGCAAACTCAGCATCTTTAACATTTGAAGACACATAGGTTTCATATTTAAAAGATAATTTAGCCTTACCTTCTTTACCAACTTTAGTGTTTACCAGAATAACTCCATTGGCACCACGAGAACCATATAATGCTGCTGCAGAGGCATCTTTCATTATGGAAAAACTTTCAATATCATCTACATCCATTCTAGCCAAATCATCTACGCTAGATTCCATTCCATCAATTAATATTAAAGGAGATGTTCTATATCCAAAAGTGGAAACCCCACGTATAAAAAACTCGGCATTATCGTTTCCTGGCTCTCCAGAAGTTTGATAAGAAATAAGCCCTGGTATTCTACCTGAAAAAGACGCTGTTAAGTTACTTGATGGAATCCTAAGTTCTTCAGGTTTTACAGTTGTTATAGAAGCTACAACACTTTCCTTTTTTTGTTGACCATAAGCCACAACCGTTACCTCGTCTAATTGGGCAGTATCAACCTGAAGAACGATATCAAATCTCGTTTTTCCTTCTACTGGTACTTCTTGTTTAATAAATCCTATATAAGTAATAACCAAGATATCATTTGGTTTTACTTTTAATATAAAATTTCCATCAAAATCTGTAGAAGTTCCACTTTTTTCTCCTTTCACCATAATATTTACTCCTGCTAAGGGTAAATTATTATCAGAAGCAATAATAGTTCCTTCAATTATAAGATCTTGAGTATCCGATTGTACTTTTATTGGTTTTTCTTTACTAACAGCATAAGCGGGATGCTGTAATAACATGATAAAATTTAAAAATAGTATTAACTTAAGTAATACACATAAAGACTGCTTCATTCAATTAGTTTTAGTTATTTATAATAATTTGGTTTAATTAGTTATTTTACTAATTATTTTTTTTGAAGTTCTAACTTTCTTGAAAGTGCTTCTAAATAATAATAATCAGCATATACCAAAGGAACATCTATTTCAGATTTCCATGGCTTAGACCCTGTTGAGTGTTTCAATAAAAACCCTTCATCAGCACCTTGAGTATTAAAATATTTATCTGTTGATAAAGAAGCCAACATGCCGTTAGCTACTTTCAAGTATTCCTCTTTATTTTCTGCACTTGTTGTAAATGTACTTAACTCATAAAGCGCTGAAGCCATAACAGCAGCCGCTGAAGCATCTTTCGGTTCACTTTCAACATCTTTTAAGCTAAAATCCCATTTCGGAACAAAATCATTAGGAAGTGTTGCAACATTAATAATGTAGTTTGCAACCTTTTCTGCTTGTTTTAAAAACTCAGGGTCCTGAGTTTCACGATACGCCATAGAATATCCATACAGAGCCCAAGCTTGACCTCTTGCCCAAGCAGAATCATCAGCATAACCTTGATGTGTTACTTTATCTTTTGCAACTCCAGTAATGGTATCATAATTAACAACATGATAGGAACTATAATCACTTCTAAAGTGATTTTTTATCGTGGTTTTTGCATGTGAGTTGGCAATATTATAAAAAACAGAATCACCTGTTTCTTTCCAAGCCCAATATAATAATTCAAGATTCATTAAATTATCAATTATTACAGGAAACTCCCATTTGTCTTTATGGTGGTCCCAAGAACGAATAGACCCCACCGTTTCATCAAACCTTGTTACTAAGGTTTTAGCAGACTCAACCAACACACTCTTATAAGCAGCATTATTAGTATATTTATAACCCAATCCGTAACTAGCCATCATCTTAAATCCTATGTCATGATTTGACCCATTAAACTGTTCTTTTTCCAATAATTCGGTAAACTTAATAGCTTGATCTTTCCATTCTGGATTTTCGGTTAAATGGTAAGTAAACCATAAAACCCCTGGATAAAAACCACTGGTCCAATCTCGTCTGTTTACAAGGCCTAACTCACCATTCTCTACAGTTCTTGGAAAAATTCTTCTTTGTGAGAGATCAAAATCGCTTTTAAGTACTGGTGAATATTTTAATTGTGTTGTGATTTTTTCAATTAGTTCATTCTTATTTATATTCGTTTCTTTCAACGCACCTTTTGACTTACACGAACTCATTAAAACTGTCAGCATTATAAAAACAGATAGATACCTCATTACTTTTTCTTTAATTTGTTATAATTATTTTTTACCCAATAATGGTTTTTACAAAAATACTGGTTGTCATTAGACTTTTTTTACACCATTGTTCCCATTTATAGCTCCTAATGTTACATTTTAGTACATATGTTTCAAAAAACAACATGTGTGCTAATTTTTATCAGTTATTCAGTTTTAGCTTAAACTAATTATTTAGTACTTTGGTATACTAAATTTTTAATATGAAAAACTGGTATTATAGCATATTACTTAATATAATTACAACATCCTTATTTGCTATTACAGACCCCTATATTTCCTTATCTAAAATAACACCCGCAGGTGGTGTAGCGTATTCACAAGTAACTACCATACTAGAAGACAATCAAGGCCTTATATGGTTTGGGACTAACAATGGGCTTTTTTCCTATAATTCTATTGATATTAAAAGATATAGTCACTTACAGAATGATGTATCTACCCTTCCAACCAATAGAATAAACACCTTATACAAGGATAGAAATGGCAAAATGTGGGTAACAACAGAAAATGGTTTAAGTGCCTATAACGTCAAAAAAAATAATTTTGAAAGATTTAGCATTAAAGATCAGTTTGACAATTTTATTGGCAAAGACATCATCTCTTTTTTTGAAGATAATGAAGATGTTTATTGGTTTGCAGATGAAAATGGCTTTGGTACCATAAATCCCACAACAAAACGTGCTGTGTACCAAACCATAAACAACAAAACAAGCTCGGTTAGTTTACTTTCCATTGATCAAGCCAAATGCATATGGGTTTTTTATGATGACGGCGATATTTATTACAAACTTAAAGATTCAAATACATTTCAATTTTTTGCAAAAGGCATCAGTAACCCTATTAGATCTGTCCTTATTGACGATGGATTGATTTGGATTGGTTATGAATCTGAAGGCTTGTTATGCATGGATATCTATGGGAAAACGAAACACCACTTTAATTCAAAAAAAAATGAAACCTCAAAATTACCAAGCAACGAAATAAGAAGTATTATAAAAGACGAAAATAATCAAATATGGGCAGCAACGTATAATGGTATTGTAATTATTAAAAACTTTAAAGTTAATTTGATAATAGACCAACAAAAATACCCTGAATTACCAAATCATTCCATTTGGTCCTTATATAAAGATTCTCATAAAAATATTTGGATAGGTACTTGGATGGGAGGAATGGCTTTTCATAGCGCTTACAACAATTCTTTTTTACACTACAACCAATCCACTTCAAAAAAATCATTGAGCGACAATATTGTAAGTTGTTTTGTGCAAGTTCCTAACAAATCAGATATCCTAATTGGTACAGATGATGGTGAACTAAATAAATTCAACCCTAAAACCAATATTTTCACTACAGAACCTATATACTACAATGGTAAAACGATACAAAACATCAAATCACTTGCCTATGATAAATTTGAAACTTTATGGGTAGGCACATATGGGAATGGTGTTTTATATAGAGAAAAAAACCAAGATAAATTTAAGCAATTAACACCTCCTTTTGATACTGGTCTACAAGCTTTAAGCATATTACCAACCAATGAAGGCATATGGGTTTCTGATTATGCTCAGGGCGTTTATTTCTATAATTTTCAATCAAAACAATTCACTACTTACCAGCATAACCCACTGGATATTAATTCAATATCTGACAATTATGTTCGTCAAATTATTCAAGACAAACAAGGCAACATCTGGTTTGCTACTCAAAATGGTCTCAATCTTTTAAAAAAGGGACACTCTAAATTCATTCGTTTATTTTATCAAGAAAACAATCCTGAAAGTATAGCTACTAATTTTATTTATAGCCTTCATGAAGACAATAAAGGATTTATATGGATAGGTACTAATGGTCAAGGGTTGGACAAGTACAATCCTGAAACAAATATAGCAAAACATTTTACAACTAAAGAAGGACTCCCTGGAAATGAAATATTTTCTATCCTGCAAGATTACGAACAAAATCTATGGATCACTACTGAAAAAGGCCTCTGTAAGTTTAACCCAGAAACCAATGAAATTAGGTCATTTGTTAGCAATAAAGGCATAAAGAACAATCACTTTCATCCAACAGCAGCCTTAGAATCATCAGACAACGAATTGTATTTTGGAGGATCAAATGGTTTGGTTCGTTTTTTACCTCATGAAATAAAAACAAATCCAATTCCTCCTATTACAACTATAACACGATTTTTTATAAACAATGAAGAGATTTTCCCTAATAGTAAAAACAGTGTTTTAAATGATATTATAAGTAATACTAAATCCATTGAATTAAAACACAAACAGAACTCTATAAGTTTTCAATTTATATCAAATAATTACATAAATCCTGAAAAAAACCAATTTGAATATAGATTATTAGGATTTGATGACCAATGGAGCAATACTGACTATATTGAACGAGCAAATTTTACGAATATACCTCCAGGAGATTATATTTTTGAGGTAAAAGCAGCCAATAATGATGGTGTTTGGAACAATAAGCCAACACAAATTCTTATAAGTATTAGTCCTCCACTATGGTTAACTTGGTATGCATATTCATTTTATTTAGTTGCTCTTGTAGCTTCCATTTATTTTTTCAGAAAACAAGTTATTCATCGTCAAAATCTGAAATCTGAAATAAATATGGCAAAAATTCAACGGGAAACTGAAGAACAATTGCATCAATTAAAGCTACAATTTTTTACAAATATCTCTCATGAATTCAGAACACCCTTAACACTCATTCAAGGGCCTGTAGTACGTTTATTAAAAACGGGGCTTGAAAATGACGCCTCCAACAAACAACTAATGCTTATTAAAAATAACACAGACCGTTTGTTGCGATTAATTAATCAATTTCTTGATTTTAGAAGAGTAGACCATGGCAAATTGAAACTCAGTCCTATACATGCAGACATTGTTTCGTTTAGCAAAAACGTATTTAACTGTTTTGAAGAGCATGCTAACTACCGGAATTTTAAATTTGATTTCATATCGGAAATCCCTAATCTTAAAATGGATTTTGATACCGATAAAATAGATAAAGTGCTGGTAAATCTCCTTTCAAATGCTTTTAAATATTCACCAGATAATGGCGAGGTTTCATTAAAAATCCAAAGTAATTCCAAACCTTCGCTAAAACCTAATTGGAACAGTTATACTATAGGAGAAGCAATTGAAGAAGATTACATTACTATAAGTATCTCTGACACAGGGGAAGGAATATCAGCCGATAAACTTCCTAAAATATTTGAACGATTTTTTCAAATTGAAAATAATGGGAATAGAGGTACAGGTATTGGGCTTTCTTTATCTACTAACTACATTACCATGCATCGAGGTCAATTAACAGTAAGTAGCGCAGAAGGCAAAGGATCCATTTTTTGTATAAGCTTGCCACAAACCCAATTAGAATCTCTTAATGATAGCACAGCAGAAAATGCAAACACATCACCTTTTGACTTTACATCAGAATCATCATCGCCTATTGAAAACAAAATTAAATCTTCTGATGCAACAGAAAATCAAGAATCCCTCATATTAATTGCAGAAGATAACCCTGAACTATTAGATTTCATAGGAGAATCACTTCAAAATCATTTTAGAATAGCCAAAGCTAAAAATGGGAAAGAAGCGTTTGAACAAATAAATTCTTTATATCCAGATTTAGTCATTTCTGATATCATGATGCCGGAAATTGACGGTATAGAATTGTGTTCAAAAATAAAAACAGATATTAGAACAAGTCATATTCCTGTTATTTTGCTGACCGCCTTAGACACCGTTCAAGATAAAATTACAGGTATTCACTCTGGTGCCGATGCTTATTTGGCAAAACCATTTGATGAAGAACTTTTAATTGTTCAAATTAATAACTTATTAAATTCTAGAAAAGCACTTCGAGAATCGTTTGTTTCAACCCAAGATGCCGTATGGGAAAACCATTCTGATATACACGACCTTGATAAAAAACTACTTTTAAAAGCTATTAATATTATTGAACAAAACATAACTAATGCCGATTTTACTGTGGAAGATTTAGCTAAGAACCTACATTTAAGTCGCACGCATCTTCATAGAAAACTAAAGTCACTTACAGATCAATCCGCAACTGAGTTTATTCGTAGTATCAGGCTCAAACATGCTGTTAAATTAATGAAAAAAGGAGACACTACCATTAATGAAATAGGTTATGCTGTAGGTTTTAATTCACACAATTACTTTACAAAAGCCTTTAAAAAACAATATGGAAAATCGCCTAGTGAATTTATAAAAGAACACTTTAAATTTACTGATGAATAGAGATAACATGAAACAAACAATTTAAAGTATTTATTTTTTTTCAACTTAAAAAACCAAAATCTCTTTTTAAAAACGTATCAAACAAATATATAGATGCAATAAAATTTTCTCGACACATACTTTTCTCACTATATTTGATAGAATAGGCAACGCATTTTAAAACAAAGTTTTACACGTGTATGGTCTCAATTCACAAATAATAAACTTATGAAACGTATTATAAAAGCACCACTAAAAATCAAAAACATGAAACTCTTACGTTTTGGTCGTGATTTTAAACCAGACGAAGAAGTTATTTTAAGAGATTATTTAGCTATTGAGCGTACTCGTTTAGCAAACGAGCGCACACTGTTGTCTTACATCCGATCATCATTATACCTCCTTTTAGGAAGTATTGCATTTTTTCAATTAAAAGGTTTTCCAAATTTTAAATACTTGGCCATTTTATCATTGATATTTAGTGCTGTTTTTTTTATAATCGGCGTTTATCGTTTTACATTACTCAAAAAAAGCCTAAAACGCTTGTATTATATTTCTGAAGAAAAAGAAAATAAAAACAGTTAAGTAATCTCTATTCTTTTATGGATTTATTAATAACCATCGTTATAATTATTGTTGGAGTCTTTCTTTTTGTTAAAGATTATTTTTCTATTGATACCACCTCCATACTTATCATGGCTTTGTTTATTATAGCTGGTGTATTAAGTCCAGAAGAAGGGTTTTCAGGATTTAATCATCCAGCAACCTTAACTTTAGGTTGTATTTTTGTTGTTAGTGGAGGCATATTTAGTTCAGGCATTTTAAACGGATTGAGCCACCGAATTATTAAATTAGCTAAAATACATTACAGTATAGCACTTGTTGTATTTTGTTTAATTTCTGGTGTATTTTCTGCATTCATTAATGATACAGCCGTGGTAGCTCTCTTACTTCCTATTGCTTTAACCGTTTGTAAAGAAACTAAAATCAGTCCTAGTATGCTGCTTATGCCTATTTCATTTGCAGCGTTGTTTGGAGGTACTTGCACCCTTATTGGTACATCAACCAACATATTAATTAGTAGCTATGCAGAAAAATATGGTGTAGAACCATTTGGTATGTTTGAGTTTACTAAAGCCGCTTTATGCCTTTTAGCTATTGGTTTTATATATATTTTTTTCATTGGTCCACTGCTACTTCCTAGGCGTAGGAATAAAGAAAATGAACTTATAAAAAAAGCTGAACAATACATTACAGAAATTTATATCGAAGAAAACTGTACTGACATAAACATCCTTTTAACAAACTCAAAATTAGTTAAAGAATTTAATGTTAATATTCTTTCCATTTTACGCCAAGGTGTTTTAGTTCATGAGTTTAATAAAGAAACTAAAATAATGCAAGCTGATATTTTAAAAGTACTTGTGTTACCAGAAACACTTTCAAGATTGTTAGATACAGATGGTTATGCTATTAAAGGCAACAAACGCATGCAAAAAGCAGAAGAAGAAAGCACAAATTATAATATTTATGAAACTATTATCCCTTTTGGCTCTGGGCTATCCAATAACACTTTAAAATCTATCAATTTTAGAAGACAATATAACGCCTCCATTTTAGCAATTCGGCAACGTGGTGAAATTCTTTATGATAAACTAACCCATACAATTTTAAAAGAGGGCGACATGCTATTAATTATGAGCCAAGAGGAAGAAATTAACAATTTAGAATCTCAAAATTTAATTGTTAAACTTTCCGAATACACAAAGAAAAAAACCAACTACAAAAAAGCCATTCCTGCTGTTTTAATTGGTATTGGTGTCGTGTTAACTGCATCATTAAATCTAACTTCTATTTTAATTAGTGCTATGGTTGGCGCATTACTTATGATTGTAATAGGAATATTAAAACCTCATGAAGCCTACAAAGCTGTAGAATGGAAAGTTATTTTTATGATGGCTGGTGTACTTTCAATGGGAACCGCTTTAGAAAAAACAGGAGGTGCTACACTTATTGCTCACTACATTAAAGAAACTTTAGGACAATACGATGCTCAAATAACGTTAAGCTTACTATATTTAGTAACCTTTATTTCAACCAACCTAATTTCTAGTAAGGCAACAGCTGCATTAATGACCCCAATAGTAATCATGTTATCACAAGCCATGGCAATTAGTGAGCGCCCATTCTTAATAGCCGTTATGTTTGCCTGCTCCTTAACATTCATGACTCCAATGAGTTACCCAACCAACACCATGGTTTATGCGCCAGGAAATTATAAATTCAATGACTTTTTAAAAATGGGAACCCCTTTAAATATTTTAATTTGGCTATCTGCCACTTTTATTATACCATATTTTTTTCCTTTTAAGTAGATTGACTCATAAATTATCAATCCTTTATTTACAGCTTTTTGTTGAAACCAAAATTGTTTAATTACCTTTGTAACACATAAAAAATCAACCAATGATATATTCAATGACAGGGTATGGTAAATCTGTTTTACAATTACCAACAAAAAAGATTACCATAGAAATAAAATCACTCAACAGCAAAAACCTAGATTTGAATACCCGAATGCCTTCTGTTTACAGAGAAAAGGAATTAGATATCAGAAAACTTATTGCCTCAAAATTAGAACGAGGCAAAGTAGATTTTTCTATTTTTGTTGAAATTACAGGTGAAGAAACTACAACACAAATTAATACACCAGTTGTAAAACAATACATTAAACAACTTAAAGACATAGTAAATAGCGATGAAACCGAATTACTTAAAATGGCTGTTCGATTTCCAGATGCTTTAAATACCGAGCGTACCGATATTGATGAAAATGAATGGAAAGCTGTTTTAAATGAAACTAAATCAGCACTTGAAAACATCAATATTTATAGACTTGACGAAGGCCGAGTTTTAGAACAAGATTTTAAAACCCGGGTACAAACCATTGCAACGCTTTTAGATAACGTTATTGATATAGACCCTGAACGTGTTTCGGCAGTTAGAGAACGTTTACATAAAGGTGTTGAAGACCTTAAAGAAAAATATGACGAAAACCGATTCGAGCAAGAATTGATTTATTATATTGAAAAATATGATATTACAGAAGAGAAAGTTCGTCTTAAAAACCACTTAGAATACTTTATATCTGCACTCAACTCTAATGATTCTAATGGAAAAAAATTAGGATTTATCACTCAAGAAATTGGTAGAGAAATTAATACCATTGGTTCTAAAAGCAACTATGCTGCCATGCAAAAATTAGTAGTGCAAATGAAAGACGAACTGGAAAAAATTAAAGAACAATTATTAAATGTCTTATAATTAATACTCGTGCTCAGTCTTAATCTCAATCAAAAAATTAATTCCTTTTGAAAAAAGAAAATAACAAACAAAATAAACTCATTGTATTCTCAGCACCTTCTGGTTCTGGAAAAACCACGATTGTAAAACACTTGTTAGGACTTGAAAAACTTAATTTAGAATTTTCAATATCAGCCACTTCTAGAGCAAAACGAGGTGAAGAAGTTAATGGAAAAGATTATTATTTCTTATCTGCTGAAGAATTTAAATCTAAAATAAAAAACGATGAATTTTTAGAATGGGAAGAAGTGTATCGCGACAATTTTTATGGTACCTTAAAAACCGAAGTAGAACGTATATGGGCTTTGGGAAAAACCGTTATTTTTGATATTGACGTATCTGGTGGTTTGCGTATAAAACGTAAATTTCCAGAGCAAACCTTGGCTGTTTTTGTAAAACCACCAAGTATAGATGCTCTTAAAATTCGATTAAAAAAACGTAAAACAGAAACCGAGGACAAAATAAATATGCGAGTAGCAAAAGCGTCTGCAGAGTTAGCTACAGCTCCTTTGTTTGATACCATTATTATTAATGATGACTTAAATAAAGCACTTAATAACGCTGAACTTGTAGTCAGTGATTTTTTGAATTCTTAAAAAAATCAAATGAAGATAGGATTGTATTTTGGCTCGTTTAATCCCATTCACATCGGGCATTTAGTAATTGCCAATTACATAGTAGAACACAGCGATTTAGATCAAGTTTGGTTTGTAGTAACCCCTCACAACCCTTTTAAAAAGAAAAGTACTTTATTAAACAACTATGAGCGTTTAGAAATGGTGTATATAGCTACTAAAGAATATACAAAACTAAAACCTTGTGATATTGAATTCAACTTACCTCAGCCCAATTATACTATAAATACGTTGGTTTATTTAGAAGAAAAGTACCCTAACCATCAATTTGCTTTAATTATGGGCGAGGACAATTTAAAAGGGTTCCATAAATGGAAAAACTACGAATTAATTCTTGAAAACCATCATATTTATGTGTACCCAAGAATTTCAGATGGCAAAATAGAGACCCAGTTCAACAACCACGAAAAAATACATTTTATTGATGCTCCCATTATGGAATTATCTTCTACCTACATACGAAACGCTATAAAAGAAGGCAAAAACATAGAGCCAATGCTCCCTCAATATGTTTGGAAATATTTAGATGAAATGGGGTTTTATAGATAAGTAAGCATTCCCTCAATGTTTTTACTTATAATTTGCATAAATGAATCCAAACTCAGCTCATGTTGAAAACAGTAACGTTAGCATTAAAAGTTTCTTTATCCCTGATTATAAAACTAAGGCACATAATCAATACTAACGTCATCCAGTTCATATACCCCATCATAAGCATCTTGACCACTCCCTGTATATTTAAAAGCAATATGCATTATGCCAGTGGCACAGGACAAGTCTACGGTTCCAGAATTAAACCATGGCACAAAAGAATCGGTATCTTTTACAATATAAGCTGCTGGTAATACTCCCCAAGTTGCAGAAGTAATGTTCGCTTCATTACCATCCCAATCCAAAGAATATAGAACTTCTAAAAAACTACCATCTGCTAAGCTATTGGATGTTTTAAAACGAAGCGTTGCATTGTGATAGTTATTTAAATCTATAGCCGGCGTAATTAGCCATGTAATATTACTAAAATCGCCCGAACTGGCTGTTTGTACTCTTGCCGAACGTCCCAAGGAAGCGTTAGAGGATGTTGATGAAAACCCTTCCCAGCCTTCAGATCCTGCCTCAATATAATTGATCCAACCATTACCTTGTATAAGTCGATTGTTTGTTTGTGATTCAAAATCTTCATAAAATAAATTGGCTGTTCCTGCAGTATCTGTCAACCCACAATCTAACTCTATTGGGTCACAACGTGCTTCATCAAAATTAATGTCGGCAGAGCTATTTATTATAAAGACATCAAAATCATCACCAAAATCCCTTGCAAAAACACCTTGAATATTTCCTTTTCCGTTGGGAATTATTAAAGATTTAAAATCTGAAAATGTACTTGTTTGGAGTAACAAAGAAACGCCAGACTGGCAACTTTCCATAAACCTAAAACCATCAAACTCATCATAACTTTCGCCTGCAAACGTACGTCCTAATTCATATCTATTCATTTGCATATCGTTTAATTGAATCAACGTATTTCTATCTTGACTTGTTAAATCAAACAAATTGATTACTTTAGGTGTTATGGTTGCTACTTCAGTACCTCTAATGATGATATTTCGGTATTCAGATGCTTGAATTTGCTTTACATTATTAGCATCACCTTTACCAATTGCCACCACACCATTGGACAAACCAATGGTTAGTCCGTTGATTTTTACGTATACTTTTCGGCCAACTTCAAAAGTATTATATAAACTAGGAACATTTATTTCCACTTTAAGCCCTAATCTTGGATCAGCATCCGAGCTACTATCATCAATTTTATTCTGAATGATTAACTCTTCAAAAAAATTACCCGCTTGGTCACTAGAAATTACATACCCCTGAATATACAAATCCTGTTCATCTTGTATTCTAACCGTAGCATTTCCATTTGCTACAGCTTGTTCATAACGATTCATAATAGCTTTAAAAGTTGTAATACTATTAGCTGGAATATCCACTTCTCTAATACTAATATCAGGAATATTATATTCATCATCTTGGACACAGGATATTGAACAAACACCTAAAACAAACGGTATTAATAGCTTTATTTTAATTTTCATAATTTAAAATTTTAAAACCTGTAATTCACATTTATAAAATAAGTAGCACCTCTACCATACCAATATTTTGAACCAAAAACAGGTTTATTTAATGCTTTATCGTCCCTTAATTGCCTGTAATTAGCATTTCTGCCTTGCTCAAAACCGCCTGTTTTGTAAACAACATCTAACAGATTATTTACACTTGCAAAAAAACCTATATAATTGCTCCCAACTCGCCAAGATTTCCCACCCGTTAAATTAACAATCATATAATCATCAAAGGTTTCTTGTTTAAGTAGCTCACTGGCAATATTTTCATCGTAATCATTAAAAGGTAAACCATCTGAATCCGTTGTAAAATTGACACTTCGGGTAAGAGGACTTATATCAACATAAATATTATCGAAAAAGTTTACCGCCGCTCCAAACCACCAATAATCGGGGTCTCGATATTCAAATCCTACAGAATATGCTGTGTGTGGCCCCGCAGCTAATTTGTAATTTTTTAAATTCGACTTTCCTATATAAATATCTGTAAAATCTTCAGAAGACAGATACAAATTAGGGTTATTATCATAAGTATATTGACCAACAGATGCTACACCCTTTAGTTTTAAAGTGGGAGTTACATTGGCTTCCAATCCAAATTCTACTCCAAAATGTTTCTTTTGAATACCTTGCAGAATTTCTTGAATAAAATTGGCATCTTCATTAAATCCTGAATTTTCAAATACATTAATGGCCCCAATACCATCTGCAAAAAAGAATGATATTTCATTTGCGTCTTTAATTTGTGTATGATAGCCTGTTAATTTTGCCCTTACAATAGGCGTTCTATAAATATAACTGGCATCAAAAGAGTAAATTTTTTCTTCGGTAATATGGGGAACAACATTATGATTTTCTCTGGAATTTGAAAAGGTATTTTGTATAGATGGAGCTTTTGAAATATAGCCTAAATTAATATCTAAAATATGTTTTCCAGATATTTTATAGATATAGCCAACTTTTCCTCCAAATCCCATAAAACTAATATTTTTACCATTCCCAAAAGAAGCATCTTTAGGAAAAGATCCATTTTCAAAAACTCCTTCTCTTTGGTATTGGGTGTTAGTAAGACTACCAGATATATAAAAGTCCATTTTATTATACTTAAATTGAGCTTGTATATACCCATTTATAATATTAGCATGAATATTATAATGATATTTAAATACATCCCCTTCTCTTACAATTTTATTTGGGTTTGATAAGTCATTTTGAATGGCATCAGGATTATTCACAAAATCATTTGCAAAACCATCTACATCCAAATAACCGTTTGCTCCAAAAAGATCGATGATTTCAGCAAAATTTTCAGATTTTAATTGTTTATAGCTTACTGCAGCATTAAACAAAATATATGTATTGATTTGTTTATTTAAAATGGAATTAAATGAGAACTGTTTATCATCCACGCGATCTTCATACAAGGCATAAATAGCATTACCACCACGATTGGCATTTGCAATATTAGCTTCGTATACATCCTGCCAATGTATCTGTCCGTCCTTTAAAAATTCTTGTTCAGATACATAAGCAAACCCTAAATCGTTTGGAAATTGTCGCTCATAATAACTGGGTAGTTTTTGGTAATAACTCGGGCTTGGATTAGCACCCCCTCCTTCAGGAAAACCATTTACCAAATCGGTACCTGTATAATCCAATCGGCTATTTCCCATTGTGCCAAATTGATAAGCAACATTGGTATTTAAAACAGTTTTAGGATTTAAATTCCAAAAATGATTAAGCATTAAAATAGGTTCTTCAACCTCTTTAATTCTAGAATTTCGTTTTTCACCTTCTTGCCAACCCCAATATTCATTGTATGTAATACCTTTTAAGTCATAAACTTCTTGCGTGTTTGGTGATGATTTTCCGCGTCTATTAGGTGTATAAAGCCCCGTAAAATTCAAACTATGTGTTTCATTAATTTTCTTTTCAATAGAAAGAAAAAAGGAATTAGAATCATACAACGTGGCATCTTGATAGCCCTCATGACCAAAACGCCTACCCAATGAAAAAGCATAAGCCCAATTATTTTTTAACAAACCTGATGCATAACTCGCCATCAACCGATTGGTATAGCTCCTGTTAGAAGATGAATAAGTAACCCGTCCTCCTGATCGATATTGACTAGCTCTGGTATTGATATTAGAAGTTCCTAAAATCCCTCCAAAATTAAAATTAGAGGGCATTAAACCAGAGGTTAGTTCTTGATTTCTCATCATATCATTTAGTCCGCCCCAATTACTCCATTGAGGTCTTCCATTAAAGAGTTTGTTCATTTCAATACCGTTAATTAATACAGAACCATTATCAGAATCTAAACCTCGTAATCTAAAAAAAGAGGTGCTAAATTCAAAAGCTGCAGTACGCTGAAACACATCAAGAGACGACTGCAACAAACCTGAAATATTATCGGCACCACCCATATCATCATCCAATTCATCATCAGTAAGTGTAATCGTGTATAAATCGGTTGATTGAGAAAAATCTACTGCTAAAGTCATATCCAAAATATCTACAACGGCACCTTTATTAACTACAATGGGATATCGTTTTGTTATGTAACCATCTTTGGAAATTCTTAAAATTTGTTCACCCAAAGGCACATTCTCAGAAAATACAAATTTCCCTAAAGCATCTGTTTTGACAGATTGATTGGTGCTTTCAATAGAAATAGTAACATCAAAAATTGGCTCAAATGTAATGTCTTCTTTTACACTGCCACTTATAATAGTTTGCTGAGCTATAATGGAAAAACAGCTTAATATTCCGAATGAAAAAACAACTATAAATAACCTCATACGCATCAATATAATAACTATATTAGGTTTAAAATAAATGAGAACTTAGAACCGTAAACTAAAATACTTACTAATAAATATATACTTTTGATCTGAACTTTGCAATTAAAAATCAATATCTTACAAAAAAATAACATGAAACACCTTACATATATGTTTTTCTCTTTTGTGGTGATTGTTTTTTCAAATTTGAATGCCCAAACCAAAAAAACCTATAAAATTCATACCATTGCTTTTTATAATTTAGAAAATTTGTTTGACACCATTAACGACCCCACAAAGTATGATGAGGCAAGCCCTATAATGGAATTAAAAGCAAATCGCACCAATGCTTTTAGCAAAAAAATACAAAATATGTCACGTGTTATTGCCGATATTGGCTTTGATGTCACTAACAACACACCGGCTATTATAGGAGTTTCAGAAGTTGAAAATAGGGAGGTTTTAGAAACTCTTGTAAATGATTCTACATTACGACATAAAAATTACGGCATTGTGCATTATGATTCTCCAGATATACGTGGTATTGATGTAGGGTTATTGTATCAAAAAAAAATATTTAAACCATTGTATACCAGCAAACATGAACTTAAAATTTATGATAACAATGGAAAACGTATTTACACAAGAGATCAGTTATTAGTAAGTGGTTTATTGGAAAATGATATGATTCATATCATCGTAAATCATTGGCCATCACGAAGAGGTGGAGAAGAAAATAGTAGAAGCAAACGTGTGGCAGCTGCAAAACTCAGTAAACACATTGTGGATTCATTGCAATCAAACAACCCTTATGCTAAGATTTTTATTATGGGTGATTTAAATGATGACCCTATAAACACCAGTGTTAAAGATATTCTAAAAGCTAAAAAAAATAAAAATCGTATAGACCTAAGAGAATTTTTCAATCCTTTTGAAAATTTTTATAAAGATGGTATTGGTACAACAGCCTACCGAGATGCATGGAGCCTATTTGACCAGATTATTATATCAAAATCTCTATTAGAAAAAGATTATTCGTCATTTCAATTTTACAAAGCTGGTGTTTTTAATAAAAATTATTTAATAACTACAACAGGTCCTTATAAAGGTTATCCTTTTAGAAGTTGGACTTACGGTGGCTTTTCAGGCGGTTATAGCGACCACTTTCCTGTATATACTTACGTCATTAAAGAGGTTGAAAAATTTAACGATAAATGAACGGTAAGTAATTACAAATATTATTATTTTTATCGTTCATTTTTCAAATGTGGCACAACTAATTTGCCAAAATGGTTTTTATTTTACTTTTATAATATCATTAATATTGGTAGTATAGCGTGGAGACAAGCGTTCTTGTCGCATTTTCCATGTGTGTTTTAAATCTTGGTTACCCAATTTTACTTTATAATCGGCATATTTAGAGTTCAATCCATCTATAACACGCATTAAGGGTTTATGTTTGGGGTTCTCATTTTCAAACATATCCAATTGATGATTATTTGTTGGCACCAGTCCCATAACAATAACACCTGCTCGCTTATATTTTATATCTTTCTTGAAAATGTGCGTGACAGCACGAACAGCTTCTTGACTAATTATTAAATTAGAATCAGTTGGGTAAGCTAAACTAATAGCTTTGCTTGCACGATATTGTACCAAATCTTTTTTATGCCTATCGCTGCTTAGCATTACATAAATTATGTGGCAACTGCAATTTTGTTTTCTCAGTTTTTCAGCACAACTCGTGGCAAAAGTAGAAATACGTTCTTTTATATTATCTAAATCTGAAAAGGTATATTCAAAACTTCGTGTAGTAGCTATGGCACGTTTGGTTTTAACCTCATCTAACTTTATTTCTGAAATGCCTTGCAAATCCTTTTTAAGTTTCCACTCGGTTATAGAAAAGTTTTTACGCACCCAATCATCTGGAAGTTGAGTAAAATCAAATGCTGTGCTACAGCCTTTTGCTTTTAAGCGCTTGGCTAATCGGCGTCCAATACCCCAAACATCTTCAATTTTTATCCATTTGATTGCTTTAATGCGTTTTTCTTCAGAATCAATTACATAAACCCCTTTGGTTTGTTTTGGATATTTCCGAGCAATTTTGTTGGCTACTTTACTTAATGCTTTTGTTGGAGCTATTCCTACGCAAGTAGGAATGCCTGTCCATTTTAAAATACGTGTTCTAATTTGAACTCCATAATCTTCAAAATCATAATTATCAAAACCTTTAAACTCTAAAAAAGCCTCATCAATACTATATACCTCCACATCAGGCGTAAACTGCTCTAATATTTTCATTACGCGGTTACTCATATCGCCATACAAGGGGTAGTTAGACGAAAACACTAAAATATTATTCGCTTTACAAAAACCTTCCCACTTAAAAATAGGAGCTCCCATGGGCAAGTCCAATACTTTAGCTTCATCACTCCGTGAAATAACACAGCCATCATTATTACTTAAAATAGCAATGGGTTTGTTACGTAAATTGGGATTAAAAGTACGTTCGCAAGACGCATAAAAATTATTACAATCTACTAAAGCATACATAAAAGTAAAGGTACAAGATTTTGATTTATTTAAGGAGAAGTTCAGAAAAATTCATTCCGAATATACTAAAGAATCTATGGAGAATTTTAATATTTAAATAAGGGTTTTTATTATATCATTAGTTTTATTTAGTGAGAAAACATAAATAAAATCCTTTTTAAAATATAAGCACTTAAAAAAGCTTCTTCTTTTCTATAATACTATTGCCAACACGCTTATACGCCACTTCTTTTCCTTTTACACAAAAATAATATGTTGCTTTGGATTTTTGCTCCAAAACAGATGTTAGCAAAACATCTTCAACACTACAATTGTATTCTTTAGCAACTTTTGCTTTTACGTGGTCTATCGTTGCACGTCCTTTTTTTAATTGAGCTTGTATCTTTTTGTTCAGCTGAGGCTCAACAAAATCATCTGACAGAATACAACTATCGTTTTCCTCTGGTATAGAAATTTCTTTTGCAATGGTATTTGATTTAGAAGTTTCTACATCAATATATTCCCAAGTATAATCTGCTTTTAATAATACACGACGCCCATCATCTGTTTTTACAATATAATTATTTTGTGAAAAACCAATGATTGAAATAAGGCATATAAAAACCAAAATGCATATTTTCATAATAAAAAAGCTTTTAAATTCTCTTCAAAAATACATTTTATTCCTCAACATACTCCAAAATATCGGATGGTTGACAGTTTAATGCTTTACAAATAGCTTCTAAAGTTGAAAAACGTACTGCTTTGGCTTTGCCAGATTTTAATATGGATAAATTAGCTTCAGTAATACCAATGATTTCTGCCAACGCTTTACTTTTCATATTTCGTTTGGTTAAGATAATGTCTAAATTTACATGTATTGGCATACTTCTTATATGGTTAAATCGTTTTCTGCTTTAACGTCCTTTGCTTGTTTAAATATTTCTGCTAAAATATAAAATGCGAATCCCACTGGGATTAAAAATGTAAACTCTGATTTAAGCTCGTTAAAAAGGTTAAATACAGACTTTTCAATGACTACCAAAAAAACTTTTAAAATCAAAACACCGATAGTGTATGAAATAAAAATATCTCCAATTTTTTTAAAATATTTAATAATTTTGTCACTAAAATAATATCCGTTTTCAACTTCTTTAAGAATAGGTAAGAAATAAGAAAACCCATAAATAAGATATCCTTTCCAAAAAAACAAACCTGCACAAATAATATAATAACTCCACTCAATTATTTTTCTTGAAAGAAACCCATTGGTTTTTTTATCAGCTATTTTTGTCCAATTTTGGAAATTTTCAAATTGACTCAAATTAAATTCACTTAAATCATTAAGTAATATAGATACTAAATAAACCAAAATCACCCAAGTGAAAACGACTAAAACATTCGTGTTTTTTTTCATAAAATTATTGTTTAACAATAACAAATTTATAAAAAATTATCGAATATCAATAATTTTAATCGTTTTTAATTGATAATGAGTGTTCTAATTATTGTTCTAAATTGTAAAGTCTTTTAACAAGTAAAAAAACCATTAAGCTAAATTTATTGAAAGGTACAAGAGAAAATAGTATTGTAAAGATCAAACTCATCTATTTTAAAAGTTTACTAGGAGGATAGCCAAATTGCTTTTTAAAACAGCGGCTAAAATATAAGGGGTCATTAAAGCCAATTAAATCTGTAACTTCTGATACATTATATTTTTTAGATTTAAGTAACTGAACCGATTTTTTTAACCTAATTGTTCTAATAAATTCGTTAGGAGCCAAATCTGTCAATTCTTTAATTTTTCTATAAAGTTTTGAAGAACTCATGCCTAATTCATCACACAAAAAACTGGTTGTTAAATTTGAATTACTAAGGTTTTTTTCAATAAGTTTTGATATTTTTTCCATCAGTGTTTTATCTACTGGCGAATGTGTAAGCAAATCGATTTCGCTTTCAGCATCAACAGAAAACTTAGATTTTAATTCTAGTCGTGCTTTAATAATATTTACAATTCTTGATTTTAGCAAGGAGGGATCAAAAGGTTTTACCAAATAGCCATCTGCTCCAACATCATAACCTTTTACCTTGTCTTCATTTTCAGAAAGTGCAGTTAATAAAATAACGGGAATATGACTTATAAATTCGTCATTTTTCAATTCCTTACAAAACTGAAGACCATCCATAACAGGCATCATAATGTCAGCTACACATAAAATAGGTTTTATTTGTCTGCAAAGTTGAAGCCCTTCTTTACCATTTTCAGCTTCATAGACTTTGTAGTAATTGGAGAGGTAATCAATTAAATATTTTCGAAGTTCCAGATTGTCTTCTATAACCAATATTTTTTCTTTAATCTCTGTATTGCTTGTTGTTTTTTTAATAGGAATAGGAGCAATTAGCGATTGATCATCTTTACTTGTAATAATTTCAAAGATTTCTTTTTTGCTATAAAACCTTTGTTTTATAGGGATTTTAACAGTAAACACACTGCCTTTTTTAGGTGTACTTTGTACTTTAATACTACCTTTATGAAGTTCTACTAAAGATTTAACCAAAGACAAACCAATACCTGACCCTGTGTTGTTTTCTTTACTATTTGTTGCTTGATAAAATCGTGTAAATATTTTTTCTTGACTTTTAAAAGGAATCCCTATACCATCATCACTTACCTCCATTATTAAATAGCCATCATCTTCATTTTTTAAGCCTACATACAAATCTACATGCCCAAATTTATTAGTAAATTTTATGGCATTAGACAATAAATTGTAAAGAATTTTATCATATTTATCTTTATCAATCCAACCAAAAAGCGATTCGTCTTCAGTGTTAAAACTTAACTGAATATTTTTATTATAAGCAAACTCCTTAAAAGAATCAAATGTATTTTTGGTATATAGTAAAATATCTGTTTTAGAGACTTTAAGCTTAAGCTCACCTGTTTGTGCTTTTCTAAAATCAAGTACTTGATTTACTAAATTTAGTAACCTACTCGCATTTTGATGTATAAGATTATATCTACTTTTTTGGTAATCGTTACTCTGTTCTTTACTTTCTTCAAGAAGCTGTTTTACAGGACCTAAAATAAGAGTTAAAGGCGTTCTTAACTCGTGAGAAATATTCGTAAAAAACCTTAATTTTTCATTGTTTAATTTAATATCGCGCTCTCTGTTTACTTTTTCTGTTACTAATTCTTGTTTAAGGCGAATTCGATTTTTAATCTCACGTCTAATTAAATAAAAGATTAATGATATCAATAATAAAAAAAGAAAAAGTGCCTGATATGTCAACCAAAACGGACGTTTAATTTTTATATTGTATGAAACCACATCGCTCCAATGTCCATCGCTATTACTTGATTTTATTTTAAACACATAATCATCAGGGTATAAGTTCGTGTACTGAACCGTTCTGGAATTACTGCTGGCTTGTATCCAATCATCATCAAAACCTTCTAATTGATATTCAAATTTATTTATACGCTCATTAGAATAAGATGGTGAAGAAAATTGAAATGAAAAATTCCTGTTATTGTAATTAAGTGTTAAGCTTTTAGTTAAATTTATGTCTTGTTTTAATGGTATTTCATTATTGATTTCTTTTCCAGGGAATAAGGTTTCATTTTGAATTTTAATTTCAGTAATGATAGGTTTAGGTGATTGTTCGTTTTCTTGTATGGTATAAGGTGAAAAATATATAATCGTATTTTTACCACCTAAATAAATATTTGATTTTCCTCGATTATAAAATCCTTTAGAACTAAAGTAGTCTAACCTATTTCCACTATTTACATGATAAATATTATAACCACTACCATCTACTTTTAGCCGAGCAACACTATTATTATTTATATTTAACCATAAATCGCCATTAAAATCAAGAAGCATATCTGTAACCCATTTTCCTGCTAATTCTTCTGGTTTATTTAAAGGTAAAAAATCGTCTTTATGGTTATCAAAATAACTTAACCCAGTTCTAGTGGCAGCCCAAAGTTTTCCATTTTTATCAAAAATAATATCACTAACATTATAATGAGGTAAACCAACGCTTCCATTAATAGGTGAGGCGTATGTAACAAATGTGTCTGTTTCCAATTTATATTTTATGACGCCAGCTTCTGTAGCAAACCAAACATTATTCGAACTATCCTTAATAATTTTATTAATATTGCTTGAGCCAAGTAATTTTTTGTTAGATAATTTATTTTTTGTGTTTTCTGTATTAAATATTAAGGCACCTTCACCAAATGTTCCAATCATTAGCTTATTGTTACCTAAATTTTCGAAGGCTGATATTGGGAATTGAGTAAAACCAACATCTATTTCTTTAGATTGATTTATGTCATAATCATAAATTAATAATTTTCCATTCCACAACCCACAATAAAACGTTTTTCCGTCTATAGAATAGATACTAGCTATGTCTTTTTGATTGTTATAAAGAGGTATAAAGTTGTTATTGTCTGAAATAAAAAGACCATTATGACGAGTGGCAACAATTATTTTTTTATCATAAGTTTTTGCAAATCCACGGATTCTGGGTGCTTGATTACCTATAAATTGGGAAATATCCTTATTAATGTTAAATTGGTTTTCAAAGGGATCATATTTATCTAATCCATCTTCGGTTCCTATCCATAGTATACCTGAAGTATCAAAATATAAGGCAGACACTAAATTGTCAACTAAAGAGGTTTGGTCTGTTAAAATAGAGTAATGATTAACAAACTTTCCTATACTTATATCTTCTAAGCGATTGCATACAAGAAGACCTCCCAGAGTGCCAACCCAATATTTACCATCTGGTGCTTGTGCTACAGACACAAAATAAGGACCTAAAGCATCTCTTGTTTCATCATCTTCAATGTAAAGATTTATAAACTCATTGGTAGATTTATTTAATTTATATAAGCCTGTTCTCGTTCCAATAAAAATATCTTTTTTGCCATCTTCATAAATAAAATTTATATATGGGTTTATATCGGTGGAATTAGGAATATTAAGTGAATAATTCGTTACTTGTTTTATACTTCCAGCAGAATTTAAATTTATTTTCGCTAAAGCTGCCGTATTATAACTCCCTATCCATATATTACCTAAAGAATCTTCAAAAATTTCCTTTATATAATTAAAACCAGGCAGATTTATTTTTTCAAATCGTTCTTCCTTTAAATGAAACAGGTAAAGACCTTTATCTTTTGTACCAACCCATATACGGTTATGCTTATCTACATACACAGAACGTATTTCTTCGTCTGGTAAACTATTAGAATTATTAGGATCTGTTAAAAATGTAGTAAACTCATAAGTATTTAATTTTAATAACGATAACCCTTTTCTGGTGCCAATCCAAAGGTGATTTGATTCTTGATCTAATTTTAAGGCAGTTATGTCATCATTATTAATTTTATTATGGCCCTCAGCAGAACTTAAATACGATTTAAATTCATAACCATCAAACCTATTTAAACCAGAAAAGGTACCTATCCACAAAAACCCATTTTTGTCTTGAACAATTTGACGAACTGAATTATGAGATAAACCACCGTTTGCATTATAATGTTCAAATTTAATACTCTGTGAATATGAGTTTAAAAAGAACAATGCGATGTACAACGATATAATGAAGCGGTACGTCATTAAAACTAAGTTTTACTATTTTAAGATGTTTTTTCTCCTCTTAATTGGAATATCATTAAGAGTCAATGCTTTTTTGTAATATTTTTGAGCCATTTTTCTGCTAAAATTGGCCAAGTTTCAGCTGCTGTATTTCCTTTTCGTAAACCATACCCATGGCCGCCATTATTATAAACATGTAATTCTACTGACGTTTCATTATTACGTAATGCTTGAGCCATGACTAAGCTACTATTACCATAATAGTCGTCTGCAGTTCCAAAAATAAAAAATGGAGGAACCTGCTCATCAAATTTAAAATTAGCGTCTATAGTTTTACCTTCTCCTTTATCCAAATATGCAGGATAGATAAGCATAGTAAAATCTGGCCTGGGTGAAATATCGCTTAAATAATCTGATTTCTTATAAAAACTATTTTTATAATTGGTTGAAGCCAGTGCAGATAAATGTCCTCCTGCGGAAAAACCAATAAGACCTATTTGATGTGTGTCTAAGTTAAATTTTAATGCTTTACTTCTTATTAATTTAATAGCTTGTTGTACATCTTGAGCTGCTCCTTTTTGTTTCTTGGGAACACGATATTCAAGTACAAAAGCAGTGTACCCTAAATCATTTAACCATTCTGCAACTTCATAACCTTCTTTATCAATAGCTAAAATACTATAACCACCCCCTGGACATACAATGATTCCTGCTTTGGAATTATTCGGCTTTTCGGGTAAAAAAACTGTTAAAATTGGGTTTGTTACATCAGTTAGTCGAGTCACCCCTCCAGAAACATTGTCAGATATAACAGCAGGATGTTTTTCCTCAGTTTCTCCTGGCACAGCATCAGGCCATAAATAAATAATGGCTCGATCTTGAGCTGCCATGGCTAAAGAAAGTAAAATAATTAGAAGCTGTAGCTTAAAGTACTTCATTATTAGTTAATAGTAATATTTAATAATTCCAAAAAAACAGCTATTCCAAGTTTTGAGTGACTTCTATTTTAAAACCTGTAATTGGAATATCATTCTTAGAATGTTCTGGAATATCTAAATGTAAACCCGTTTTAGTTTGTTTCCAAACTACTTTTTCTGAATTATCTAATCGAGTAACAGATTTGATTTTAATTTTACTTTTAGTTGAGAACGTTTTTATTTGAACACTGTTTTCTTTAACACTACAAACATAAGCAAAGATAGCCCCCTTATTTGTTGTAAATCTCACTTCTGGAAAAATAACTTTTGAAGTGGCGTCGTATGCGTTGTCCTTCATAGCTTTTTCTTCCTCAGAAAGATTGACATTATGTACTTGCTTTTTAACTCCATCTAAATATTCACCCTGAACTTTCCATGGTTTAGATCCATAAATACCTTCTGAATTTTTTTGAATCCAATCTCCTATTTGCTTCAACCGTTTTTGAGCTAATTCTGTAATTTCGCCTTTAGCTGTTGGACCATTATTTAATAATAAATTACCACCCTTACTTACTATTTCTAATAATTGACGTGTCATTAACTCTGAAGATTTATAAATAGTGTCGTATTCAATATACCCCCAATTTTTACCCATGGTAATACAAGCTTCCCATGGTTTTACTTCTAAGTATTCACTTATTTTTTGTTCTTTTACTTCATAATCACCAAACCCATGCTTAATTCGGCTATTAATAATACAATGAGGCTGGATATTTAATATTAATTCCCGTAATTGTTTACTTTCATCAGGACTAATAAGTTCTGGAGTATCAAACCAAATAACGTCAATTTTACCATATTGAGTTAGCAGTTCCTTTATTTGTGGTTTCACTTTTCTTTCAAAGTAATGATTAAACACTTTTTTATCTTCATCTGGATAATCTACTAAATTACTTCGTCCACCTTTATGAGGCCAATTAGTTGCCACATCTGGGTCTTCCCAATCACGCCCCAAAGAATAATAAAATCCAAATTTCATGTTGTGTTTATGACATGCTTCAACTAATGCTTTCATAGGGTCTTTACCATAAGGCGTACGCTCTACAATATTATAATTGTTTGAAGGTGAATTAAACATAGCAAAACCATCATGATGCTTAGAAGTAATGATAATATACTTCATCCCCGCTTGTTTTGCAGTAAGTACCCACTGTTCTGGATTGTAGTTTACTGGGTTAAAATCATTGGCAATGTTACCATACTCTTCCAATGAAATTTTTTCATGAATCATAAAGTGCTCATTACCTTTTGCTATACGCCCCTCCCAATAGCCTGCTGTTTGAGAGTATAAACCCCAATGCATAAACATTCCAAACTTTGCATCTTTCCACCAATCCATTTTATCGGGTGTCTGCGCAAAACTATTACTTAATAAAATGCTGCTAAAAACTAAAAGGTATAAACGGTAATGCTTCATTTTATGATATAGTTTTATTGGTTTTAAAGAACTATAAAGTTAAAATTTCATTTTAAATAACTTAATTTAGTTTTCAGTAAATTCAACATTTGTAACTTTAACCACTATAGCATTTGGCCATATTTTATCATTATAAAGTCTGTGGGCCTTACTTACTGATATTTCTAAACGGTCTTTATGCTGAGTAAAAGTAGTTTTTGGGTTATTTTCTGGCCAATATTCTACTACCAAATCGTTTTGACCCAATACAGATACTTCAGTATTTTTTGTAGATTTTATATTTTTTAATAAAAAGTTTCTTCTAAAACCTTTAAACCAATGTTGTTGGTTTGTAATAAAAACATAAGCGGTATTTTCATTTTTGGCTTTGGTAAACCATATATCTCCATCTTTAATAAGGCCAGGAACAGATCTTACATTCTTTACACCTTCATGATTTACAAACATCCAAAGTGCTATTTCGCGTAAACGTTCTTCTTGTTCAATTGGTATTTCCCCATTAGGTTTTGGCCCTACATTCATTAAAAAATTACCACCTTTAGCGCGTATTTCAATTAATTTATTAATAAGTTCTTTGCCACTTTTATAAACTTCATTTGTTGGCTTATAAGCCCATTGTGTACCCATAGTCATACACGTTTCCCAAGGACCAGGAATTGCTGTATTAGGTATTTTTTGTTCTGGAGTTTGAATTTCACCCCTAGTAACCATAATGTTAGGATCTTTTTTATGTACAAATTGAACGATATCTGCTTTTTTAAACGAATCAAAAAACATGATATCTGGTTTGTAATTATCAATTAATTCTGCTATTTGTTTTTTATCGTAGGCCAAAAGTTCTGAATTTTCATCTACACCAGCCATTTTACCCTTACGAGAAATAACATGTCCTTGTTTATGCATTACACTAAAATCCTCTGGCGAAAAATAGAACCCTACTTTCATCCCATACTTTCTTAATGACTTTGCTAACATCCCTGTTATATCTTTTGAATAGGGCGTATTCATAATATTAAAATCTGTTGTTTTAGTATCCCACATACAAAATCCATTATGATGTTTGGTGGTAAAAACCACATATTCCGCACCTGTTAACTTAAATAATCTTGCCCATTCGTCTGGGTCAAATTTATCTGGATAAAAAGTTTTAGGAAGTTCTTCCATATACCTTTTTACATAATCTTCAGACGCACCAACCATAGAGTGACTAATCACACTACCTAATTGCGAATCCAAACTCCAATGTATAAATATTCCAAACCCCATATCCATAAAATCTTCTACTTGTGCGGGGGTATTTCTTAGTTGTCCAAACGAAGAAGAAAATGTAATTAACATTAAAACTAAAACGGCGTATTTACTTTGTATTTTCATGATATTTATTTATTATTTTCAGATTATTCTACAAATTCAATATTGGTTAACTTAACTACCACTTTATTTGGCCAAATTTTATCGTTGTAAACCCTTTGTGCTCTTGTAATTGAGATTTCTACATTGTGATTGCGCTGCGTAAAGCGAGATGTTGGGATGTTATTTGGCGAATATTCTACAACCAAATCATTTTGTCCTAAAACAGAAATTTCCGTTTCTTTTGTTGTTCTCAATTTTTCCGTATAAAATAGTCTTCTCTTGCCTTTAAACCATTCTTGTTCATTAGGAACAAAAACATAAACTGTATTTTCATCTTTAGCTTTAGTAAACCATAAATCTCCTTCTTTTATTACGTTAGGTAGAGTTCGTACGTTTTTAACAGATTCATTGTTCATAAACATCCAAAGCGCTATTTCTCTCAAACGTTCCTCTTGTTCTATTGGTATTTCTCCATTAGGTTTAGGCCCAACATTCATTAAAAAATTACCGCCTTTAGCGCGTATTTCAATCAATTTATTAATAAGTTCTTTACCACTTTTATAAACTTCATTTGTTGGCTTATAAGCCCATTGTGTACCCATTGTCATACACGTTTCCCAAGGGCCAGGCATTGCTCCATCAGGTATTTTTTGCTCTGGAGTTTTCATTTCACCACGTGTAACAACGATATTTGGATCTAATGAATGTACATATTGAACGATAGGTCCTGTTTTAAACGCATCAAAAAAGATAACATCTATTTGTCCATAATTAGTAACTAGTTCTTTAACCTGTTTTTTATCATATTCTAATAATTCAACATTTTCTGTGATTTGACTCATCATACTATTTCGTGAAATGAGTTCGCCTTGTTTGTTTAAAAAACTAAAATCCTCTGGCGAAAAATAGACTCCTACTTTTAAACCATGCTTACGCAAGGCTGTAAAAAGTTCGGCAGTAATATCTTTTCCATAAGGAGTATTCATAATATTAAAATCTGTTGTTTTAGTATCCCACATACAAAATCCATTATGATGTTTGGTGGTAAAAACCACATATTCCGCACCTGTTAACTTAAATAATCTTGCCCATTCGTCTGGGTCAAATTTATCTGGATAAAAAGTTTTAGGAAGTTCTTCCATATACCTTTTTACATAATCTTCAGACGCACCAACCATAGAGTGACTAATCACACTACCTAATTGCGAATCCAAACTCCAATGTATAAATATTCCAAACCCCATATCCATAAATGCTTCATTGAGTTCTGGCTTATTTTTAAGTTGTGAAAATGCCGAAAAACATACGGTTATAATTAATACAAAAGTGATTTTAATCTTGAAGGACATAATTATATTTACTATTTTTTATTAGGTTTATTTGACATCTCCAAATTCAATTCACCACCTGAAATAATAGCATTGTGATCTATTTTATAGTTTTCAATAGGTTGTTCATTAAATTTAATTTGATTTACATAAATATTGGAAGTGCTGTTATTTTTTGCTTTAATTGTAAAGATACTATTTGAATAATAATCTGGGTGTAATTTAATATTAACTTCTTCAAAAAGAGGACTTCCAATTTGATATTCGGGGTTTTCTTCAGTACCTCCATTCATTTGAAACAAACCCATTTTCAACAATACATTTAAACTCCCCATAAGTCCCTGATCTTCATCACCATTATAACCTGTTGCAGGCGATAAACCACTAAAAGTTTTTTCAATAACCTTACGTGTCCAATACTGTGTAAGGTCTGGCCTGTTTAATTGGTTAAACACAAAGGAAGTTTGAATAGAAGGCTGATTTCCAAAATTAATAGGCACTCTACTATACTCTGGATGAGTTTCAACAGAATGTGATGTACCTGCCGCAAAATTTAAATCTTCTGCTTTTACAAATTGATAATTTAATTTTTTTACTGCGCTTTCTTTGCCTCCCATTAGTTCTGCTAAGCCACTTAAATCATGAGGAACAAACCAAGTTGATTGTGCGCTATTAGATTCTATAAACCCGTTTTCTACTTGATAGGGGTCAAAGTCTTTTTTCCAAACACCTTCAATATTTTTTGGGCGTACCCAAGTAGTTTCAGCATCATAAACATTTTGGTAGTTTTTTGAACGCTTAATAAAATAATCATAATCTTCTATATGATTTAATTTTTTAGCTAATTGCGCTAATGTCCAATCTTGGTATGCATACTCTAAGGTCATGCTTGCACCATCTTCATGAATACCAAACCTACCATCAGGAAGCGGATAAGGTACATAGCCGTTATTTATATAATATTTTAAACCACCCCCTAAGTTGGTGTTGTGTTCGTAACCAGATTTTCCCATGATACCATCAATCAGGTGGTTCTTTTTTAAAGCTTGATATATATATTCTAAATCGTTTTGAATAATTCCTTTTTGAATAGCGCTAACTATAAAAGGTGTTGATGAGGCACCTGTCATAACATAGGTATAATTACCACCAGAAGGCCCACGGGGTATTAAGCCACCATCTTTATAATACTGCATTAGAGAGTGCACAAAATCTTCCATAATTTCGGGATACGCTAAACCCCATAACGTATTTATGGTCCATTGCGCTCCCCAAAATGAATCAGAATTATAATGATTAAATTTTGGGACTCCAGCTTCATCTAGAGGTAATTGTCCTATCCTAAATTTTTCTCCAGTATTGTCAGGATAGGCACCATTAATATCACTAATTATTCTGCGTCCTTGAAGTGCATGCCATAAATCTGTATAAAATCTGGTTTGGTCTTTTTCAGTACCTCCTTTTACCTGTATTCTACTCAATAAACTATTCCATTCTTTTTTTGATTGCTCTACAACAGCCTCAAAATTCCAGTGAGGTAATTCTTTATCAATATTAATATCTGCATTTTCAATAGACGTATAAGATATACCCACTTTCATCAAAACCTTGTCCTGTGTGTTTTTTAAATTTACGAGGTAATTTTTTGTTTCTTCATCTTGTGCAATAGATGTTATTTCAGTGTTTAATTTTACTTTAAAATAAACAGTTAGTGGTTTTGGACGTCTAGAGGTAGGCTCCATGACAACACTACCAGAAAGTTCATTGCCATTATTTAGTTCTAATAAGCCACCCGAATTTACACACGGACCCAAAATGGTGTTTAGGTTAAACAGAATTGAAGGCTTTGTGTTTTTAAGAAATGTATATTGGTGAAACCCTACACGTTTGGTACTTGTTAATTCTGTTTGTATCTGAAATCTTTCTAACTCCAAAACATGATGTCCTGGGGTTATTTGTTCTTTATCATGATTAAACTGAGAGTAAAAATCTTTATAAATACTTTTTCTACTATCATCAGAAATGGTTACAGGCATTACTGAAATACCTGACATTTGCCACGCATGAATATGGCTAAAACCTTTTATTGTATCTGTTTTATATCTATAGCCGCTACCCCAAGCACCCCCTATTTGAGTATCGGGACTTAAGTTTACCATCCCAAAAGGACGGTTAGCCGATGAAAAGAAAAACCATCTAGAGTTTTCAGTATCCAACAACGGATACACTTTGGCTGCATAGTCTATAACCTGTTCACTTTTCACTGTATCAATATCAATGGACTTATCTTGATTTTTGCACGATGTAAATGCAATGATTATAAAACTTATAAAACTTATTTTGCTTTTAAGGCTATAATTCAACTTCATTGTTTCTTATTTAAAGGGTATCAATGTATTTTATGATGTAATAATTCAAGAATCAGATATTAAAAATATAGGCAGACAAAAATTCGCCTGCCTATATAAACTAAATACAAACTAACTCAAAACAAATAAAACTAATGTTATTCATAAAGTGGATTTTGCTCCATTGTATTAGGTGATAATTCTATTTCTCGTGTTGGTATGGGGCGTAATAGATGTTTTGAAGCATCAAAGGCACCATGGTCAATTACATGTGGGTTATATAATTCTATACGCTCCTCTAATTTACCCATTCGTTTTAGCACAGCCCAACGGTTGGTTTCTCCTATCAATTCTAAAGCACGCTCTTCTAAGATAATATCTAAATTTATATTAGCATAATGATTGGCAACTCCTGTAGCACGCTCTCTAACCCTATTTATATGAAACAACGCCTGAGTAGTATTATTAGCTCCAAGAAAAGCTTCGGCAGCTAATAAATGGGTTTCTGCTACTCTAAAAATAAAGGTGTCTCGTGCACCACCATTTTCATCAAAATAAATCTCATCATCAAACTTTTTCATGATTGGGAAATTTACAAAATATGGATTTGATGAATACGTGTAATTTACTCCTGCAATATCATCTGGCTTGCCCCACAGGTATTCATCTGGTTGAAATACCCAATAGCGATCTAATTTATCGGTAAGCTCTGTTACATCTAATGCTTGTTTTGGAAAATACACCAAGGTGTCACCAGGTACAATTACATCTGATCCAACCGAAAACCCAGGTTCGTCTGCATAAATCACACGATGTATGGTAGCGTCTTCACGCGTATCGTTATCAGCAAATAATGAGTAGAAATAGGGTGTCATCATCAAACCATCTCCTTGTACACCATATTGGTTTGCACGGCTTACTCCCGGATAATCGAATAGATTGTACATAAATAAGGAGTGCTTGTTGTTATTTCTATCACTTGCAAATGCATTGTTTTCCCATTGTGCGGCAAATAAAATTTCATCATTTATTTGATTATCATAATCAAACACCTCAGCAAATGTTTGGGTTCTAATATCATACCCGTCTATAGCTTGTACCGCTAAATCTGCCGCTGTTTGAAAATCGTTCGCTCCTGCATACGATTTATAGGCACGAGTAAGGTACACTTCAGATAAAAGGTGTTGTGCAGCTCGTCTGGAAAAGCGACCAGTTTCTGGGCTATTTTCAAGGTTTGGTATGGCTGCTTCTAATTCACTAATAATCAAAGTAAAGGTTTCCTCTTCTGTAGAACGCGTATAATCATTACGTATGCTTAACGGTTCTTCAAGATCTAATACCACACCGCCGTATTGTACCGCTAAATTAAAAAATGCTAATGCTCGTAAGGCACGTGCTTGGGCTATACCATAAGCTTTAGCGTCTAAATTCGTGTCACTCCAGCTAATTTGGTTGTTATAACGGTTAATGGCTGTGTTGGCTTTGGATATTACATTATAATTACCACTCCAAACACCGTTTGTGGTAGGTGGCACTAAATTATTATAATCGTTTCCACTATTAAAAGCGTATAGTTCGCTTTTAGTTGTAAACAGGTCTGTTCCTTCAAATTTATAACTGTGGTTTCTATATACGCCTCTTGTTGCGGTGTATAAGCCAATTATTAATTGATCGGCATTATCTTCATTCAAAAAAGTTTCACTTGTAATATCTGTATAGTTATCCTCTTGTATGAAGTCATCACAGGCATTTAAAAGCATTGAAAACATGAGCAATGCTAAAATTGGTTTTATATTTTTATATATTTTCATCTTTAATAGATTTAAAAATTAGTACGATAACTTAAGTCCGAATAATACTGTTTTCATCATATAACCGGCGTTATATGTATCACCCAATGCAGTTTCTGGGTCTGGTCCTGCATAATCGGTAAAAGTAAATGGGTTTTGAATATCTAAAGTTAATCTTAGGCTAGACATTTTTAGCTTATCTAACATAGCTTGTTTAGCATTATATCCAATTCCAATATTACCAATCTTAACAAAATCAGCATCCACATAATAGTCATTTCCTGTTGAAGCATAAGCTGCTGCTGGATTTTTGGCATCCTGATTATTAGGCGACCAATAATCTAATTTTACCTTATTGAATTTAGCTTGATCATTCTGCCAAGGCGCAAAGTTGTTATAAAACTCTGAGTGCCCGTAAACACCTTGTCTGGTATGCATTTGTACTGTCAGGTCAAAGTTTTTATAGGTAAAGGTATTGGTCATACCTCCAATCCAATCAGGAGATATAGATCCGATTACTGTGTTGTCTTCTTGATTTAAAATACCATCATCATTTAGGTCGGCGTACTTCCATCTACCTGGGAAGCTATTGTAAGTATGTGCCTCAGCGGCCTCATCTATCTGCCAAATACCAATTATTTTGTAGCTATAAATAGCATCCACTGGTTGTCCTATTTGACGCACACCATGAGCCCCATAAGGAAGTTTATCTAAATCACCATCTAATTCTACAATCTCGTTTTTATTACGCGCATAGTTTAAGTTCGTTGTCCATTTAAAGTTCTCAGTTTGGATATTGGTAGTGCTTAGTGTGACTTCCACCCCTTTATTTCTTACCGAACCATAGTTACCAATAGCTGTACCGTAACCTGTTATAGCAGACAACTCTTTTTCCAAAATGGCATCTACTGTTTTTTTGTTGTAAACCTCTAAGCCTAAACTTATTCTATTTTGTAAAACTGCTAAATCAATACCTACATTAAACTCTTTAGAGCGTTCCCATGTTAAATCATAGTTAGCTAGTCCGGATACATTTGCACCATTTAAATGCTCGCTTCCAAATGCATAATCTGCTCCGCCTAAAAAAGCAAAGGATTGATAAGGGCCCAATACATTATCGTTACCGGACTCTCCATAACTTACACGCAATTTAAGATTGTTTAACCAATCAACATCTTGTAAAAAGGTTTCTTCTGTGGCTTTCCATGCAATTGCTGCCGACGGGAAGAATGCCCACTCATGTCCAACAGCCAGTTTAGAAGACCCATCATACCTTCCTGTAAAAGTAAATAGGTATTTATCGTCTATACTATAATTTAATCTTGCAGCAAAAGAAGCTAAGGTTTCTTTTTCATAGTCTGTTGCATACGTTAGTGGATTTAATCCCGCAGCGGTATTGTAGTATTTATATACATCAGTATCAAAGTCTCTGGTTTCAATCTTACTGTTTTCGTCTTGTCTGTAATACACAGAAGAAATTAAGGTTGTTTTTAAGTTATGTCCTTCTGCAACATCAAAGTTTAAATCTACAATATTATCCCATGAATAAGAGGTATCAAAATAAGCGTCGTAGTATGCACGTGTACGAGGTGCTTCATTTCTTGCTGATTTTGTTAGCAATCCAAATTGTTGCCCATGCCGTATAGTTCGCAAATTGGGTGCAAATTGTGTTTTAAAACTTAACCATTCCGTAGGCTTATAATTTAAGAATACATTAGCTATAACATCTAAGGTTCTGGTGTTGTTTAACCAAGATTCTTCATAAGCTTCATAATAAGGATTTAAAAAACGTCCATCTTGGTCGTCTGGAAAGAGGATAAGGTTTCCTTCTGTGTCGCGTGGGTTTACCGTTGGCGCTAAACGCAACGTGCTTCTAAACAACTCATTACTACCTGTTTCTCGTTCTGATAGCGATAAATATGCTTTTAAACCTGCTGTAAATTTATCAGATACTTTTTTAGTAACAGAAGTATTTAAATTATAACGTTCAAATACTTGACCACCCTGAATACCCTCATTACTTAAATACCCAATAGATCCATTGTACGTTAGACCATTACTTCCACCAGACATAGCAATATTATGACTCGTTTGTAGTCCTGATTCTATATAATCGTTCTGCCAATCTGTATAACGACGGTTGGCCACATTACTAGCTTCTTCATTGGTTTCTCTGAATTCAGTAGTAAAATTAATTGCAGCATTATTATAGTCATCAACCGTAGGATAATATGGCGCATTAAAATCAAACATACCTTGCCAAACTCTACTTCTTAATACATCTTCTACAAAAGCCACATATTCATCTCCATTAAACATTTCGGGCTTGTTAACTACTGAATTTATACCTACAGTAGCTTCATAAGAAAACACTGTTTTACCTTCCACGCCGTTTTTGGTAGTAATAATTACTACGCCATTGGCACCTCGTGAACCATAAATAGCAGTTGCCGATGCATCTTTTAAAATATCAATTTGCTGAATATCTGCAGGGTTTAAAATATTTATATCTTCAAAAAACACACCATCAACCACAAATAATGGTTTGGAAAGATCATTTGCTTCATTTAATCCATTAGTACCTTCATCACTGTTTTTAATTACGGTATTACCTCTAATGTCAAATGAAAGAGGTGCGCCAGGTTTGTTATTGGTGACTCTAACATCTACACCTGCAATACGCCCTTGTAAGGCCTGACCAAGATCGGTTTTTTTCTGCTGGGTAATTTCTTGTGCTCCTAATGATTGAACTGCCCCTGTTAAATCGGTTCGTTTTACAGAACCGTAACCAATTACCACCACTTCATCAAGTTGAGCCAAATCTTCTTGCAATTTTTGATTGAAAGGCAATTGTCCATTATAAGTAGCTTCCCTTGTCTGAAAACCAAGATACGTAAAGACTAAAATATCACCTTGATTAGCATTGATTTCATAATTTCCATCAAAACCTGTAACCGTTCCAGTTGACGTCCCTTTAATAACAACATTAACCCCTGGAATAGGTATGTTTTGACTGTCTGTAACCACTCCGGACACTTTGGTTTGCGCCCAAGAGATGCTTGAATAACCTATTAATAAGGAGGTTAATAAAAGTTTTAGTTTTTTCATATTTATATATGTTTAGTTATTTATGCTAAGCTACAGTTAAAAAATTGTTAATAAATGGATGATTTATTCTAAACTATGGATGAACTTGTCAATTTCGTTAATGAAAATCGTATCAGTTTTGGAGTTATAAGATCACTGATATAACTGTTATATTTGAGTAAAAAACAGCAAAAAAATCCATGAATTTGTATAACATGTCCATTAGAAATTAGATTAAAAATGGTATTTTAGTAAGCTAATAATTAAACCAACATTTAACATGAAAAAAACTAATTTTTATAACAAAATACTACTGCTTGCAGTGCTATCTTTATTTTTAAATTGCAAAGGTGCTCAAGAAGACAAAACACCTTGGAAACCCCTATTTGATGGAGAAACTCTTAACGGCTGGAATCAAAAAGGAGGAAAGGCAAATTATACGGTAAGAGATGGAGCAATTGTTGGCTCTACCGTACATAATACTCCTAATTCATTTTTAACAACAGATAAATTATACAGCGATTTTATTTTAGAATTAGATTATAAAGTTGACCCATCTATGAATTCGGGTATCCAAATACGCAGTAATAGCTTCCCACATTACAAAGACGGTAGGGTTCATGGCTATCAGGTTGAGATAGATCCTTCTGAAAGAGCATGGAGTGGAGGCATTTATGATGAAGCTAGGAGAGGTTGGTTAAACCCCCTAACAGATAACCCAGAGGCACAAAAAGCATTCAAACAAAACGATTGGAATCACTATCGTATTGAAGCTATTGGTGATACCATTAAAACCTGGGTAAATGGGGTCCCTGCTGCTCATTTAATTGACGATAAAACAGCTTCTGGATTTATCTGTTTACAGGTACACAGTATTCATGATGACAAAAAAGAAGGCACAGAAATCATTTGGAAAAACGTAAAAATATTAACAGATAGTGTTTCTAAATATTCAACAAAATCTCCCATTAAGCCTATCATAACAAAAAATAACTTAACTATTGATGAATCTAAAAAAGGTTGGAAAATGTTATGGGATGGCAAAACAACCAATGGATGGCGTGGTGCTAAATTAGAAAGCTTTCCAGAAAAAGGATGGGTTATTGAAGATGGTGTACTTAGCGTATTATCATCTGGTGGTGCTGAATCTAGAGCAGGAGGTGATATAGTGACGACAGAGCAATTTAGTGATTTTGAATTAAAAGTAGATTTTAAATTAACCCCAGGAGCTAATAGCGGTATAAAATATTATGTAGATACAGAGTTAAATAAAGGAGCAGGATCTTCAATCGGTTTAGAATTTCAAATACTCGATGATGATTTACATCCAGATGCTAAATTGGGTAATCATGAAGGCAGTAGAACTGTTAGCTCGCTATATGATTTAATAAAAGCAGATGAAAATAAACCTGTAAATCCAATTGGAGAATGGAATACAGCTCATATTATTTCTAAAAATAATCATGTAGAACATTGGTTAAACGGAGTAAAAGTTTTAGAATATGAAAGAAAAAGTGATGAATATAGAAAATTAGTATCAGAAAGCAAATATGCAAAATGGCCTAATTTTGGTGAGTTAGACAAAGGAGAAATATTACTTCAAGATCATGGTGATTTAGTTTCTTTTAAAAACATAAAAATTCGTCCAATTAATTAAATAAGACAAAAGATTAAATATAAAAAATATGAGTTCTAACAGAAGAGATTTTATTAAAAGAACAGCTTTAGGGGCTGTAGGAGCAACTATAGCTTCTCATAGTATAAATGCCATGTCTGCCAAAAGTTATTCTAAAATAATAGGTGCTAATGATAGAATTAACGTTGCGCTTCAAGGGTTAGGCAGACGTTACGGTGCTTATATGTCTGCTATAGCGGACAAAAAAAATAATGTTGAGTTAACGTACTTATGTGATGTTATGAAAAGTCAACGCGATAAAGCTGCTATTGCCGTTTCCAAAAGAATAAAAAACAAACCCAAATTAGAAAATGATATCAGAAAGGTATTAAATGATAAAGATGTAGATGCTGTTTTTATGGCTACACCAGACCATTGGCATGCACCTGGTGCATGTATGGCTATGCAAGCTGGGAAGCATGTATATTTAGAAAAACCATGTACTCATAACCCTGAAGAAGGAGAATTAGTGGTTGCTTACCAAAAAAAATATAATAAGGTGGTGCAAATGGGGAACCAACAACGTTCTTCATTACAATCGCAAGAAATGATAAAAGGAATTCGCGAGGGTGTGATTGGTGATGTTTATAATGCAATTGCTTTTTACACCAGCAAAAGAGGTCCTGTACCTCACCAAACAAAAACTGCACCACCAGAAGGTTTAGATTGGGATTTATTTCAAGGACCTGCACCAAGAAGAGATTACACAGATAATACTTGGGATTATAACTGGCATTGGTACGGCTGGGATTATGGAACAGCAGAAATGGGAAACAATGCCACCCATGAATTAGATATTGCACGCTGGGCTTTAGATGTAAAATACCCTGAACATGTAGAAGTTAAATCTGGGAAATTTCATTATGTAGATGATGGTTGGGAAATGTATGACACCATGGAGGCTACTTTCCGCTTTGCTGGTAACAGAACCATTCAATGGGACGGACGTAGTAGAAATGGTTATGATAAATATGGCTCTGGTAGAGGTACTATTATTTATGGCTCAAATGGCTCAATTTTTGTTAATCGTGATGGTTACAAACAATACGACTTGAAAGGAAAAGAAGTCAAGCAAAACCTAATTCCAGGTATTGAAGATGGCAATGCACTTGGTGGTGGCGGTCAGCTTTCTGCTGCACATACGGTAAACTTCTTTGACGCCATTAGAGGTAAAGCAGAATTAACTTCACCTATTGACGAAGGTGCTATCAGCCAAATGCTAACACATTATGCCAATATTGCATCTAGAATTGATAACTCTTTTGAAGTTGATGAAAATACAGGTAGAATTTTTAACCGTGAAGCCATGAAATTGTGGTCTAGAACCTATGAGCCTGGTTGGGAAATTAAACCTGTTTAATAGTAAATAATATATCAAATCTTTATTGTCTAAAACCCCAAAAAATTGAAAAGAAGAGAATTTATAATAAAAGGCTCGATAGCATCTGCAGCAATTACAACATCTGCAACAGCTATGACAAATGTGTTGGACTATAAAAATGCTAATGAAACCTTAAATATAGGAATTATTGGCACTGGAGATAGAGGCACTGGACTTACAGCAAATATTAATAGCATTGACAACTTTAATGTTATTGCATGCTGCGATATTTTACCTTTCAAATTAGAAAAAGGTCTTAATGCTGTAAAAGGAAAAGCTAAAGCTTATAGCGATTATCGGAAGTTATTAGACAATAAAGATATTGATGCTGTTTTAGTTTCAACACCATTCAATACACACTCGCAAATAGCTATAGACGCTTTAGATGCGGGAAAACATGTGTATTGCGAAAAAACAATGGCCAAAGGTTACGAAGGCATACATAATTTAGTTAGCAAAGTTGAGAATTCAAAAAATCTTATTTTTCAAACAGGACACCAATATCATAGTTCTCGATTGTACACTCAAGTTGTTGATCTTATCAAAAGTGGAAAAATAGGCAAAATTGCTGCTTTTGAATCACAGTGGAACAGACATGGAAATTGGAGACGTCCCGTTCCTAATCCTGAATTAGAAAAAACAATAAATTGGAGAATGTATCGAGAATTTTCAGGCGGTTTGGCTGCAGAACTGAGTTCGCATCAAATAGATTTTTCTAATTGGGTTCTAAATGAAACCCCTACCCAAGTTATGGGAACTGGTGGAGTTGATTACTATAAAGATGGTCGTGAAACATACGATAACATTCATTTAATTTATGACTATCAAAGTGGTGTAAGAGCCAAATTCACGTGTTTAACAAGCAATTCTAAAGATGATTATCAAATAAAAGTATTAGGTGATAAAGGTACTATCATTTTAAATTATGCAAAAGCATGGTTTTATCCTGAAGGAATTAATGCAAAAAAAGAATTAGCCATTGTTGATGGTGTATCCGGTGCCACTATGAAATGGGACAAAGGATTAGGCATTCCCATTACCATTGATCATAAAGAACCAAGTTTGCAAGCTTTAATAGATTTTAAAGATTCCGTTATTAATAATAAAAAGCCTATTTCTGATGTTAAAACGGGTGCAAATACAGCCCTATGTATTCAGATGGGATTAGATGCCATGTATAATAATGAAATTGTTAAAAGCCCTGAATTTTATTAAAAATTAAACATCACATTACAGCAATTTCTTAATGAAAAAAATTCTTAATTTACTGTTACTAGTAGTGACAGCCACACTTTCTCAAGCTCAAAATAAAACAAATGACTTTGATTTAGAAACATCTTTTATAGAGCCCAAAGACATTATAAAAGTTAAAGATGGTCATTATTTTATAGATTTTGGAAGGGCCTTTTTTGGAACTGTAGAGATAACATCTAATGAAAATCAAAATGACTCTCTTGTCTTTCACTTGGGTGAAAAGTTAGAAGTTCCTAATAGAATAGACAGAAACCCAGGTGCTACCATTCGATATAGAAAATCAACACTTAATAACTTAGTGTCTGATAAACCCACAACTATTAGTTTAACTCCCTACAAAAGAAATACTACAGGTGATGCTATCAGACTTCCAGAGAAAATTGGGGCAATTATTCCTTTTAGATATTGCGAAATTGAAAATTTAAAAATTCCCATAGAAGCTATTCAAATAAAACAGAAGGCTATTCACTATAAATTCAATGATGCAATTAGTTCATTTTCATCTTCAGATAAAATTATGGATTCTATATGGGATATGTGTAAACACACCATAAAGGCTACAAGTTTTACTGGCTATTATGTAGATGGAGATAGAGAACGTATTCCTTACGAAGCAGATGCTTATATCAATCAATTGAGCCATTATAGCGTAGATAATGAATATACAATAGCAAGAAGGACCAATGAGTATTTTATAGATAATCCAACATGGCCAACAGAATGGCTATTGCACACAGTTTTAATGTTTCATGCAGATTATATGTATACGGGAGATATTGAACCTTTAAAAAAACATTATAACAGTTTAAAGTTAAAAACTTTAATGGATTTGGAACGTGCAGATGGCTTGATTAGCTCTAAATCTCCAAATCTTACCGATGAATTGGTTAGAAAATTAGGTTTTAAAAAAGGAAGTAAAAAAATTGAAGATATTATAGACTGGCCTCCAGCACAAAAAGATACGGGTTGGAAATTAGCCACTGCTGAGGGTGAAAGAGATGGTTATGAAATTGTGGCGGTCAATACTGCTATTAATGCCTTTTACTATTACAATTTAAAATTAATGGCAGAGATTGCTGGATTTCTCAATTATGAAAAAGATGTCCTTTTTTTTAAAAATAAGGCTGCTATTACAAAAAAATCTATTAATGACATATTCCTTGATAAAACAAAAGGGTATTATATTGATGGTGAAGGCTCAAGTCATTCGTCTTTACACGCCAATATGCTACCATTAGCTTTTGATTTGGTTCCAAATGAATATGTAAAAACAGTTACCAATTTCATAAAAACAAGAGGCATGGCTTGTAGTGTTTATGGTGCACAATATTTATTAGAAGGACTTTATAAATACAATGAGGCGCAATATGCTTCGGATTTAATTACAGATACTTCTGGTGATCGTAATTGGTGGAACATGATACAATTAGGATCAACAATGGCTTTAGAAGCATGGGATGTGAAATACAAACCAAATTTAGATTGGAATCATGCCTGGGGAACAGCTCCTTTAAATGTTATTACACGCTATATGTGGGGTATAAAGCCTAAAACGCCAGGTTTTAAAATAGCAGAGATAAAACCTCAATTAGCAGATTTAACTTTTTCAAATATAACAGTTCCCACAAAAAACGGAGTCATTGAAGCTGATTTTAAAAAAGAAAGTGATAAAAAAGATATTTATTCTATTGATATTCCAGAAAACTTGACGGCTGTTTTTATAGTTCCAAACAACGCTAATAAAGTTTATCTTAATAAAAAGAAAGTCAAACATAGCAAAAACTTAAAACTTAGTAATGGTTTAAGTAAAATTGAAATAAAATACTAAATCATTTTTACTGAAGGTTTGCAATGTTTAATCCAACTGTTCAGTAAGTTTTTTAAATACTTTTTTAGGGTTTTTATTTTCATATAACACCTCGTAAACAGCATTTATAATAGGTAATTGAGTTTTCTTTTTATTTTTTTCATTTAACAAATGAGCACTTTTAGTGGCATAATATCCTTCAGCAACCATGCTCATTTCCATTTGAGCCGATTTTACAGTGTAACCTTTACCAATCATATTACCGAACATACGGTTTCTAGAAAAAACAGAATAACCTGTTACCAATAAATCACCTAAGTAAGCTGAATTATTAATGTTACGTTTCATTTTATGCATTTTTTTTATAAAACGTTTCATTTCACGAATGGCATTACTCATCAAAACACTCTGAAAATTATCGCCATACCCCAAACCATGTGCCATGCCAGCGGCAATAGCATAAATGTTTTTCAACATAACCGCATATTCAATACCAATAACATCATCACTAATTTTAGTTTTAATATAATCACTTGATAAACTATCGGCAATGGCCAGTGCCTTTTTAGCATCTGAGCAGGAAATAGTTAAGTAAGATAAACGCTCCAAAGCTACTTCTTCAGAATGGCAAGGCCCCGCAATAACAGCAATATTATCAAAAGGAATATTATAACGTTCACTAAAATGTTCACCAACTAATAAACCAGTTTCGGGGATAATACCTTTAACAGCAGATACAATGATTTTATTGGAAATATTAATATTTAGTTTTTCCAATTCACTATAAATAAAAGCAGAAGGAATTACAAATACTAAAACATCAGCATATTGAGCCATTTCATTAATGTCATTGCTTAATTTTAATTGTTCTAAATGAAATTCTACTGAACTTAAATAATTAGGATTATGCTGTTCTTTTAACAAATGTTCTTTTGTGTAAACACTACGCATATACCAGCCTACTTCATTTAAGTTTTCACAAAACATTTTTACTATAGCAGTAGCCCAACTTCCTGCACCAAAAACCGCATATTTTAAAGGTTTGCTCATAAAATTTCATTAGTTACAATCTCAAAAATACATAATTATTTTTCTTTATCAAGTCGTGTAATAAAAGATTCTAAAAGTTCTCATAAACACTACTATATATACCTATCAAACCACGTAAAAAAACATGAAAATAGCGTTATATCTATCATTTAAAAATGCGATTATTTTTTTGGCATAGGTTTTGAAACGCTATAACTATTAACACATAAATTCAGACACTATGAAAACTATAAAATTACTTTTCAGCTTTGCTCTAAGTGCCACACTTTTTACTTCCTGCTATACCGAATTGGTTGTAGATGAATATATAATTGATGAACCAGGTATCAGTGTTAATCAACTACTAAGCACTTATGATTTATGGTATGTAGATATTAATGCTACTATAGGATACGGACAAACTCCATTTTTACAAAAAGCTTTCACAATTTCGTTTAGAAATGGTGTAATGTATGCCAATAATAACATTGTTGGCTTGGGTGAAACTGGTAACGGATTAGGAATTGATGTTGCAGAGTATGATGCCTACAATATGATTTTAGACGTACAGCATGATATTGATGGATTTTCAACCTTTGATGTCTATCAAATAAACAATAATACCATCGAGTTATACAACCCAAATAACGATACATCATATTTTTTAAAAGGTTACCAACGTAGTAATTTTGATTATGATTTTGTTTTCTATGATAACATTCATTACTTCCTACAAGAATATAATGCTTGGGAAAAAACATATACCAGTAATTTCGGAGCAATAAATGAATTTGACAATGAAAACTACTTACAGTTTTTAGCAGGTGGGAATGATTCTGAATTTAAAAGTTCGCAGGATGGAATAGGTAAAAACCCTAATAATATTTATTGGGATTACACAGGACTTTATGGTGTTGGAAATATAACAGGAAATATATATTTAAAAACTTTAACATTAGATTATGATTTCTTTGACAATGAATATTTTGAATTAAGCGTTATAAATGACAAAACGATTGAACTATATCATCCAGCTTCCAAAACTGTGTATCAATTTAAAGGCAGAGGATACATTCAATATCTAAAAGAAGGCAATATAAAAGGAAAAGAAACAGAAATAGCTTCTACAGAAAAGTTACGTAAATTTAAAAATGAAAGAATAGAAAATCCGAGAGAAAGTACTCGATAATAATATAAAAATTTTGGTTGGTTATTTAGTTTAGACACCGTTTAAAGTATCTACTTTAAACGGTGTCTTTTTATAAAATACTTTCAAGCTGTCTGACTAAAAAAGTCAACTAATTATAGGTCACAAAACCCACTTTGTAGTTCTACAAATTTTAAATGCATAAATCCTTGACTTAAATTAAGATTTCATTAAAAACACTACAAACTATACTTTAAAGCCAAAACAAAGTTTCTGCCTGCTGCTGCTATACCCGAGGAGTAAGTTTTATAACGTTGGTCTGTAATATTCTCAATACTTGCTGTAAATGACGTAGAATCAGTAATTTTATACTGTGTTCTGATATTAAAGGTATACCATGAAGGACTGTACGGATTTCCATTAGTATCTTTAGCATAAATATAATCCTTTTCTATTTCTGAAGGAGCCAATTGTTGATATGATAATTCATTATTATAGTTAGCAAATACATTTACTTGAAAGTTATTAGATGCCCAAATTAAATGCGTGTTTCCAAAATTTGGAGCTACATGACGAATAGGAACCTCAATACCGCCATCAGTTTCTGTACCTCTAGTAATACTGTATTGAGATGTTAGCTTTAATTGTTCTGTAAAATTTGCTTCTAAACCAACTTCAAATCCATAAATCCAGGCTTTTGATGCATTTTGTATAGCTTGTACATTGCTTAATTCACCGTCATAAACAATTTCTGTATTACCATTTAAAGTATAATCTCTTCTAACTAATGCATTATCTAAATGGGTGTAATACGTACTTAAATCTAAGATTAAAGCGTTATTAAAATTCAAACCTAAACCTATTTCACCCCCGTAAGCATATTCAGGTCTTAAATCTTTATTAGGAACCACAACAGACCCTGGTTCTGAATCAAATACTTTTCCAATATCATCAATATTGGGTGCTCGAAAAGCAGAAGAACCATTTAACTTCCACTGCATAATGGTATTGGGCGACCACCTGAGCCCGGCTGTTCCAGTTAACGCTCCTGCATTTATTTTAGAACTTTCAAAAGGTAAATTTAAATAAACATTGTTTTCTTTAAAATTAGCATACGATGTAATATGATTAAACCTCAACCCTGATTGAAATACAAATTGCGAGTTTGGTTTGTATTTAATACTAGAATAAACTGCAGCAGATTTCCAGTTAGCATCATTTGGATATCTCGAAACGGTGGGAGTCAATATATTACTCTGTATGTTTACCTCTTGACCATGAGACATAACTTGATTATATATATACTCAACACCATAGAAAAACCCTGTTTTAGAACTCAAATCTTTTTCAAAATCCAAATTAATAGAGTAAGCATCAAGTGCCTCATCACGCTTATTTCTGATGGTAGAATTAAAATCTCTATCCTCCCTACTCTCTTTAAAATTTTGATATGCTAAAGTTATTTTAGCTTTATCATAAATTAAAGAATTACTACGCATCTTTGAGGCTTGAACATTTGCCATAAACCATTTTTGAGGGCCATAATGCCACTCGGCAGATCTCAAATCATTCTCTGAATATCTAATTAGCCTATCATATCTAGGAATATTGGAAGTTGTTGTATAATGTATTCCAAAATCGAAAGCAAACTTTTTTGAAGCTTCGTAATGAACTTTCTGCATCATATTTATTTGATTGTATCCAGAGACTCTTTGAACTTTAGGATTGCTATTTTCAATAATAACATCTCCATTATCAGTTACCATAGCAAACTCTGGTCTTAAATAATCTTCTGGCCCATAAGACCCCATAGTTAAATCTCCAAAATCGGTATAGCTAGTACTGGTTAAGAATGCCCATTTTTTATAGCCCAAATTAATATCAAAATGTCCTGTTTTTTCATTGTTTACCGTTGCATATCTAACCACTACATTGCTTTTTACTTGCAAGGTATCAGTATAGGATAACTGAGCATCTTTTGTATAAAAGCTCATAACACCACCTATAGCATCACTTCCGTATATAACAGATCCAGCACCAAAAGTAACCTCGGTACGCTGTACAGCAAAAGGATCAATTGAAATCACATTGTGCAAATTTCCCCCTCGAAAAATAGCATTATTCATTCGCACACCATCAACTGTAATAAGTAATCTATTGGTTGAAAACCCTCTAATCATTGGGCTACCACCACCCATTTGGCTTTTTTGAACATATATTTGCCCTGTGTTTTCTAACAGATCTGCAGTGGTTTGTGGATTCATAAATTCTATTTGATTAGCATTTATGCTGATAATTTTCTGTGGAATGTCTACTTTATTTTGCTCAAATTTAGAAGCCGAAATAACAATTTGATCAAGCCCTTGGGTATTAGATTCTAAATAAACTATATGATTTTTTTCTATTTCAGATTTTTTTCTACTATTGATAATATGAGACAAATGCTGAAAATACAATACTTCAGATGCTGAAAACATTTTAATGTTTGCTTCGCCATTTGCATCTGTAATAACACTTTTAGTTTTATCAAAATTATAAATAGCCACACCCCAAATAGGAGCTTCTGTTTGTTTATTAAGCACCTTTATTTGTTGCGCTTGCGACAAGGCAACTACAAAAAAGAAGAAGAAAAAAACCTTCATGTTTTAATTAAAAACTTGATTTAATATTTGTAGTGATTTTGGTGTTTTGAAAAAACCTAAATGTAGCTCATAATACAACAAAATCATATTTAAAAATGATTGCCTTTGGGAACCATTAATTTTTATTGTAGATAATGCCTCAAATTTTGTGCCTAAAAGCTGTTTTAACAGGTTTAAATTTTCACCTGAAATACTATACTTATTCGTAGGTTTTATTTCGAAGATTCCGTCTAAAAGATTAAAATAATTACTATCCAAATTTTCCTCCTCAGGATAAAACCCTATATATTTCGTTAATTTCAATAAAAAGAGTAAATGAAAATTTGCATATTCTGTTTGTGAATCCAACCAAATTAATGCTGTTTCCAAATAATTGTAAAGCGTTTCATTTTGTTCTTCTTCTTGTAGAATATTGGAAAGTACTTCAGCCAAAAACATTACAATAGCACTTTTAAAAACATGGGTGTGTAAACTGGCATATGAATGATGTAATTTAGTTTCTTTAATAGTATGAAGGTTCCGATTATTTTTAAAAACAATGTCTATTTGCAGTTGAGATAACAGTTGAAAATACGCTATTTTATTATGACCTTTTTTACTTTTTAAAACGCTCCTTAATAAGAAACTAACAAGACCAAGCTGCCGTGTATAACACTTTACAATTACGTCGTTATCGCCATATTTTAATTTAGAAAGTACAATGGCATGGGTGTTAACAAGCATTATCGTATAACCATTAATTTTATAACTTTGGTTTCATAAGTATCTAAATCAGACAACATGACTAAATAAACACCTGATGCAACAATATTGTTAGCTAAGTTTTTTCCATTCCAATAAGCTGTACCTCCATCAATCTCTAAATTATACCCTTGATAACGTAAATTAGTTTTTGATTGGGCCTCTGCAACCAAATTACCTTCAATATCAGTTATCTTAATATTGACGTTTTCAGATATATCTTTGATTTTCACTTTATCTTCAAGAATATTAAAACCAGGGCGTACCGGATTTGGATAAGCATAAGCGCTTTCTAAATCTTCTGTTGTACTAGATCCTCCAGACTGAAATGACACTAAGCCTTTAGTAGTTGCAATATATACCACTCCATTACTACTATCAATGGATACATCATTAATATCATTTGAAGGTAAGGGAGAATTGTCAGTTGTAAAATGATAGATGGTTTCTTGTCCATCTGAAGATAGATAAAAAAGACCTGTGCCTACTGTACCAATCCATTTATTATTAGACCCATCAACCTCTATATCCGACACAAATTGTTGAAATAATAATTCTTGTGCAATACCATCCTCTAAAATGATGACTTGTTCAGCATATGCCTCATCATTAGTAAAAAAATCTGAAGTATTGTATAGCACACGTAATCCCCTAAAAGTACCAATCCAAAGTTGATTTCTTTTATCTAAAGCTAAAGTTGTAACAAGTTCTATGGGCAAACCATTATCTTCTCCAACAAGGTTTTTTATTAATTTTGTTTCATTATTAAATGCAATAACACCATATGCAATAGTACTAATCCACTTAGTCTGGTCATCTCCTATGATAATATTATTATACCCATTATTATCAAAAGGATTTGAAATTATCTCATCAAAATCATAAGATTGCCATTGATTATTAACTGGATTATATGACTTTAAAGGCTTATCTACTAACCCCGTTAATGACCACAAGAGTCCATTATCGTCAAAGGTTGTAGGACCTACCCTAATATCAATATAGTTTGGATTTGATACATCTATTAAAGACTCTAAGCCACTATTGGTTTGATTATGTAATACGGTTGGTATTTCATCGTTAACTTCTAATAAGCCACTAAAAAGAGAACTAATAAACACCTGACTCGTATTAAAAGGATTTATTGTAATAGTATTTAAACATTTTGCTCCAAACAAATCACTATACTGTGTATTAATCCAATCTTTTCCTTTTAAATGACTAATTCCTCTACTATTTAATGGATATGGATTATGGTATAAGGTATGATCACCAAATGTAACCCATAAATTATTATTACTTGCAGTAATTGAAAAAGGAATATTTAATAACGGTCCATCTGGATGTATTTCTTCAAAAGAAACCGGACTTGAAAGTGGTGTTTTTAAAATTCCATATGAACTTGTACCCACATAAGCATATTCTGCATCTACCATAGCAGATTTATAAGTGGTAGAAAAGTTGCTATTTACATCTATTTGAGATATGAGATTAAAACTGCCATCATAAACAAAAACATTAGTGGCTGTGGTTATAATTAAATTCGCATCATCTGACTCTACATCAACAGGAAGTGTACTGTATTGAAATAAAGAATTTAAAACGTCATTTGTCAATCTAAAAATATTTCTATCGGTTCGCAATGTATACAAGTTACTTTCAATACTTTGAATGGCGCTAAAACTACCAGAAACCACCGTTTGCCAATTCTGATAGTCAATTAAGTTTTGACTTGACACAAGCCCTTTTCTTATCCCATTTCCATCCATACATGCAGCATAAATGTATCCGTCAAAAACTACTGTTTGGCTTACTTTTATTTGACTACCAGAATCACCTATTAAATAAGTATCACTAAATTCTAAACGTTCTAAATCATAAACTGACACACCATAATTAGTAGAAACGTAAACAACATTACCAAACTCATAAAAATGGTTAATCCGTTTGTTGACAGGAGTAATGGTTCCTTTGTCAACAATGTCTACAACAGTAAGAATATTTTCATCATTATCAAAAACAATTTCTATAAGTCCGGTTTCATAACCAACTATCAATAAATCAAATTCTTCACTGTAATAAATAGTTGAAATAGTTTCTCCTGACAATCCGTTTACAGTCGTAATTCCCTCTGTAACACTGGTTTGCAAATCATAGCTAAAAATAGCATTTTCTGAAACTGCATAAATTTTGTTATTCCCCTTAATAACATCTTTAATATTAAAAAAAGAAAAGTGACCTTTCCACAGGTCTGAAAAATCCTGTCCAAATTGCATGAGAGGACATAGAAAAACTACTAATAAAAATATTTTTTTAAGCATGTTACTTTTTTCAAGATTCAAATATATTTATATCTAACGAGTTTTAATTGAAAATGATATATTTTAAAACAAAAAGCTTCTTGAATTTATTCAAGAAGCTTTGATCATTAATGTTTTCTAAAAGAAATTTAAACAACACCCTGCGCAAGCATGGCATCTGCTACTTTTACAAATCCTGCAATATTGGCACCCTTTACATAGTCTACATAACCGTCATCACAAGTTCCATATTTTAAGCATGACTTGTGTATGTCTGACATAATATTCTTAAGCTTATTATCTACCTCTTCTCTAGTCCACTGATATCTTAACGAATTTTGAGTCATTTCTAATCCTGAAACTGCTACACCGCCAGCATTTGAAGCTTTCCCTGGAGCATATAATATTTTAGCTTTTTGAAAAGCTTCAACAGCTTTTAAAGTTGAAGGCATATTAGCACCTTCAGCAACACAAATACAACCATTACCTAAAAGGATATTAGCATCATCTCCATTAAGTTCATTTTGAGTAGCACATGGTAGTGCTATATCACACTTAATTCCCCAAGGTGTTTTACCCTTAACAAACGTCGCTTTTGGATACGTTTCAATATATTCACTAATCCTACCACGCTTTTCATTTTTCAATTTCATAACAAACGCCAACTTTTCTTCGTCTATTCCGTCAGCATCATATACATAGCCTGAAGAATCAGAAAGTGTTAACACTTTAGCTCCTAAATGCAATGCTTTTTCAACGGCAAATTGCGCTACATTACCAGATCCTGAAATAACTACATTTTTTCCGAATATGGTATCTTTTTTAGTCTCAAGCATCTTTTGGGCAAAATATACTGCCCCATATCCGGTAGCCTCAGGTCTTATTAAAGAGCCTCCGTATGACAAGCCTTTTCCTGTTAAAACTCCTGTAAACTCATTTTTAAGCTTTTTATACATTCCTAACATATACCCAATTTCTCTAGCTCCAACTCCAATATCGCCAGCAGGAACATCAGTACTTGGACCAATATGTCTATACATTTCACTCATAAATGCTTGACAAAAACGCATAATTTCACCTTCACTTTTCCCCTTAGGGTTAAAATCACTACCGCCTTTACCTCCTCCCATGGGTAATGAAGTAAGGCTGTTTTTAAACACCTGCTCAAAAGCTAAAAACTTTAAAATACTTAAATTAACTGATGGATGAAAGCGTAAACCACCTTTATAAGGTCCTATAGCAGAATTCATTTGGATTCTATAACCTCTATTTACTTGTATTTCTCCGTTATCATCTACCCAGGTTATTCTAAAAATTAAAACCCGCTCTGGTTCCACCATTCTTAACAAAAGGTTTTTACCATAATATCTTTCATTTTCAACAATAAAGGGGATGACATTTTCAGCCAGTTCCTCCACAGCTTGCATAAATTCTGGTTCATGATCATTTCTTTGCTTAACAAGGGCTAAAAAGCCATCAATGATATTTTTCATTTAGTTTATTTTAATTCATAACAAAAGTATCATAATCTTTTACCTTTACTTATATAAAAACTGTAATATCAGCAATATTCAAGCTTATTTTTAATGATTACCTATACCCGTGTATTATTTAATTGATTTGCAAAAAACAAATATAATATACCTCCAAAAAATAATACTGTAAATTATTTATAAATAATTTGGGAATATGTTTTATTTACTTTTATAAGATAGCACACTGTTTGTTTCTTTGTTCTGTTTTTATATATTTGTCAAGTTAACGCCTCAAACAAACCACCTTATTATGCTTAACTGGAAACATTTAGCGCTTGTTTTTTGCTCACTTATAGTAAATCAAACAGCTTTTTCTCAATTAGGCTTCTCTCATGAAATTGGGGCTATTGCTGGACCAGTTCAATTTAAATCTGATTTTGGACTTCGAAGTGATGGAGAAACTAATTTTGGTAATTCCGGATTTGGTATTGGAATTGTTCATTATATTAATTTCTCATACAGATCAGACTGTAACTGTTATACTACTGACACTTATTTTAATGACCACTTTAAAATAAGAAATGAAATTTCTTGGAATAAAACCAATCTTGAACATTTAGGTAAATGGGTAGACGCAAGCCGAACAACACCAGAAGCCGCTCAACTAAGAGGTCATAAAGGCGTAGCAAATAATTTAGATATTGGTACACAATTAGAATTCTATCCATTAAGCATTCGCTCATTTCAATCGTTTGGTTACAGATTAGCCCCTTTTGTAAGCTTAGGTATTCATTACACAGCTTTTACTCCTAAAGTAAGTACAGATTACCAAAACCCAAATCCACTTTTAATTGGAGATGTTACAGAACCTAGTAATTTTTATTCTGGTTGGGCTGGAGGATCTGTTGATGCATCACCTGGAAGCACTTTATCTGTAGTTTCTAGTATAGGTGTAAGATATAAACTCAATAAACTTTCAGATCTAATGTTGGATTTAAGAGGTCAATATTACTTTAGTGATTGGGTTGACGGGTTAAATCATAACCTTGATTATAATAAACATGATGACTGGTTGGTTTGGCTTAATATTGGTTACATATTTTATTTAGATTAAAGTTTCTTCTTCTTTAATCGTTTTTACTCTATTCAATATTTACCTTTGAAATATCTTTATATCTAAATTATTATGTTCAGAAGTAAAAACACCATCATAGCAGTTTGTATGTGCTTCATTATCTTGAGTTGTAAGGATGAACTCATGATATCTTTTTCAGAAATTAACATCACAACTTCTAATAACTCCATTGTAGAAATAAACATTCCTAAAGCTGATGGGAATACAACGATTGCTAATCAAATAAATTTTGAAATACGAAAAACAATAACCGCAGCACTTCATTTTGATAATCCCGATACCATAACTTCAGAATCTATAGAAGAAAGCATTACAGCCTTTAATGAAGAATATAATACATTTAAAGCCAATTTTCCTCAAAATGAAACTGGTTGGGAAGTGCAAATTGATGGAGATTTGATGTACCAATCACCAGAGGTTATAAGCATTGCTATTTCTTCATATATCAATACAGGAGGTGCCCATGGCGCTTTAAATATACGTATATTAAATTTTGACCCAAAAACAGGTGAAACAATTGAAAATACCGCACTATTTAACAACATAGAGACCTTTAATACACTAGCTCAAAAATATTTTAAAGATGCCACTAAAGATAAAGACATCTTTTTAGACGAAAACAGTTTTGAGTTTCCTGCAAACATTGGATACAGTGAAGAGGGCTTAGTTATATTATACAACCCCTACGAAATTGGACCCTACAGCACAGGTATTATTCAATTTACAATTCCCTTTGATGATATTAATAGCCTTTTAGTTTTTCAAGGCTCTTAAAAGCGCTAAAATATATCCGTAATGGATGCCTTCATGAGTTAATATAAATAACAAAGCTTCATCAATATTGCTTAATGTATTACCTGTTGTGGATACGGTATAGGAGTTATAATTTTTAAAAACATCATTGTTGTAATCCGCTTTAGTTTTTTCCAAAGTAGAAAACAATAACTCTTTTATTTTGTTAACTTCAGCTTGAGTTACATCGCCTTCAGGCTTACTATCTTTTTTGTATTTGTTTATTAAATCATCTGAAACCATAGGCTGTAAACCCGATAATTTATATGCCAATAATTGACCCGTAACTACAACATGCGCTATATTCCAAATAATATTATTATTAAATCCTACTGGTATTTTATTTAAATTTTCTAAAGAATTAGTATCTATTATTTTGCTAAAAATAGCTCTGGTATTATTTAAAACTTGAAATGTGAAATCCATATTATTTAATTTTTTGCTAAATATAGTATTTATGCTATAAATGCTTTTATTTTGTCGCTACTAAATTAGACGCCCTTCCAATAGGGAAATGAAAATATATATAACAATGAAAAAAGTATATTACTTAAAAACCTGCAGTACTTGTATTAGAATTTTAAAAGAACTTAACCTGCCATCTGATTTTATTTTACAGGATATTAAAACAGAAGAAATAACTGTAGAACAATTAGAACATATGAAAAATTTATCAGGAAGCTACGAGGCCCTATTTAGCAAACGCTCTAAGCTTTACAAAGAAATGGATTTAAAAAACCAAAACTTAACGGAACGCGATTTTAAGCATTATATATTAGACCACTATACATTTTTAAGCCGCCCAGTAATTATAATTAACGATGCCATCTTTATTGGAAATTCTAAAAAAGTTATTGAAGCAACAAAAGCCTGCATAAATGAATAAAAGCCTCTACAAATGTAGAGGCTTTATATTTAGCTTTCCCTTAAGCCAAAAATATGTAAATAATAGCAAACATTAATTTTAGTAAGTAACAAGCATTACTGCTAACTAATATTAGACTTTTAATAATCTTTTGGCAAAAGTAAATAACAAGTATCTAACATTCAACGGTTACTAACGCGTTTGTAGTAAATCAGTAAGTATTTTTAAATAATAGTAACTATTCCCTCAAGATTTTTGCTGTTTTAGTAAAGTAAATATTATTAATTCCATCCATTTTATAGATTATATGTATCATCTATTTATAAATTCAGCTTTAATTTTTGTGGGCGTTTTAGGCTTATTTGTTATGTCACTTATGTTGTTTTCGTATAGGTCAAATATTTTTGCAAATATTTATCTAATAATAATCTTTATTACATGTTCCATTAGAAATATATTTATCGGTTTATCTGAAGTCACAGATATTGATACAATATTTACATCAAAACACATTTCACCATTTTATTTAATTGTAGTTCCTGCATTGTATCTTTATTTTAAATCTTTGGTAAAAGATTATAAATACATTCAAAAAAATGTTTTAGCACATTTTATATATCCAATATTAAACCTAATTTTAAATGTTTTACAAGAATACTTTCCGACTTTAAAGCATCCAATTATTGAAAACATAAGATTTGTAAGTCTAATTGTGTTTATATTATTCTATATGTTGATGTCCTTTAAAACACTATATAATAATATATGGAAGAAAAATTCGATTAATTTGATAGAAAAGAGACATTTTCAACTTATAAAAAATTGGACATTATTTCTTTTTATAATATCAGTATTATTATTTATTCGCATATTATACTCTATCTCTTTAGAGAAAATTTCTGATAGACTATTTCAAGGAAAAAGTTATTCTTCATTAACCCTCATACCATGGTTATTCATTTACGGTAAAATTCTAATTAGTCCAGAAATTTTATATGGATATCCTAAATTAAAAAAACGTGTTGCATACCTTCAAAATCAAGTAACTTTAAATGATCATATTTGGGTTTTTGATTCCATCAATATATCAAACCTACAAGATAAAAAACTAAGCTCAACAATAGAAGAAAGAATACTCCCTTATATATCAGACATTGAAAATTATGTAAATAAAGAACATCCATTTAGAGATTCAAAATTAACTTTTTCTGACTTTGCCAAAACAATAAACATACCTGCTAGTCATTTAAACTATATTTTTAAGTATCACTCTGTAGTAACTTATGTGGAATATAGAAATTACTGTAGAATAAAAGATGCCTTAAAGTATATTGACCATGGAACTTTAAGTACACTCACATTAGAGGGTCTCGCTAATAAAGTAGGTTTTAGCTCTTACAATTCGTTTTTTACTGCCTTTAAAAAACAAACAGATTTGGCACCAAAAGAATATTTAACACAGCAAAACAAACTTGTTCTTAAAAATTAAATCTCTAATGTTTTGTGACTCCACCAGGATTCGAACCTGGATCTAAAGTTTAGGAAACTTTTGTTCTATCCCTTGAACTATGGAGCCTTAAACCAAAAAAGACCTTACATTTCTGTAAAGCCTTTTTCTCTTAACTTGCTCCCCCTCTTGGGCTCGAACCAAGGACCCTTTGATTAACAGTCAAATGCTCTAACCAACTGAGCTAAGGAGGAGTGTTATCTTTTCGCCTAAGCGAGCGCAAATATATATATCTTTTTAATTACTACAAACAATTTTTAAAAAAATTTAATTAAAAATTGCTTTAAAAATATCATTCCCATTCGCGAACAAAACAAGAGCGATTAATATAAAGAAACCTACCATTTGAGCATACTCCATAAATTTGTCTCCTGGTTTTCTTCCTGACACCATTTCATACAATAAAAACATCACATGACCGCCATCTAAAGCTGGTATTGGCAATAGGTTTAAAACAGCTAGCATGATGGATAAAAAAGCCGTAATTTTCCAAAAAGCTTCCCAACTCCATGTGTCTGGAAAAATATCAAATATGGCTTTAAAACCACCCACACCTTTATACGCTCCTGTACTCGGGCTAAAAATTAGTCCTAATTGCCCCCAGTAAGATGTTATTTGACCAATAAATTTATCATAGCCTACACCGAAACTTTCACCTAAGGTGTATTCTTTTCTTGTAATATCAAAATAGCCTAATTCTGCAAATTTATTATAAGTACCTCCTGGTTGAATTCCAAACATTCCGTACTTATCTACCTGAAGATCTATTTCAATTAATTTATCATCTCTCAATATTTCAGTTTTAACTGTTTGCCCTTTTAATGGTTCCAAAATAGCTTTAACCTCATCAAAATAGGTTATTTGATTACCATTAATAGATTTTACTAAATCGCCCTCTTTTAAATCAGCCGACTTATTTAACGAAGTATCTGCTACCTTACCTACCATGAAAGGCATTCTTAAATCAAATAAACTTCTATCACTACTACTAGATAACTGTCCTAAAAAATCTTCCGGTAAATCAATAGTTTTTAATTCGCCATCTCTTTTAATAGTAATAAACTCTGCTCCTAAAATATTAGCTCGTATATCAGATTCGTTAACAATTTTAATATCATTTATTGAAACTATATCATCACCAGTTTGAAAACCTAAATCTATCATTAATGGATTTGAAATCCAATAACCATCTTTTAAGCTGGCTGCAGAAATATCTTGATCGCCATAAGCAAATGATGCTAAAATGTAAATTACTAATGCCAATACAAAATTAACCGTTACACCACCAAGCATAATAATTAGTCGCTGCCAAGTTGGTTTAGAACGAAATTCCCATGGCTGCGGTTCTTGAGCCATTTGTTCGGTATCCATACTCTCGTCAATCATACCAGAAATTTTCACATAACCACCTAATGGCAACCAACCAATACCATATACGGTATCTCCTATTTTCTTTTTAAATAGTGAAAATTTTACATCAAAAAACAAGTAAAATTTTTCAACTCTTGTTTTAAAAGCTTTTGCAGGAATAAAATGCCCTAATTCGTGCAAAACAATTAGCAAAGAAAGACTCAATAAAAACTGAGATATTTTAATAACAAACTCCATATAGTTCCAATCAATTTTTTATAATCGTGCAAAAGTAACGTTTTAAACCAACTTTAGAAAAACAATTATACAATGCCCTCATTTTTAACATGAATTTAGCGCTGTACAAAATTTACTATCTGTTAATTTCATCGTATTTTTGTTTCAATTTAATTTTATCAATCCAAATGGTATCATTTTTTAAAGACTACAAATGGTTTGCAGTAATTTTTGCAATAATTTCTATTATTATTATTTCAATAATTTACAACACGTTAAATGTATATCAACCACTACCTGTTTACCAACCATCCATGGTGAGTACAGAACTTGTGGACAGTACACTTCAATACAAAAAAAAATATCATAAAATAGCCGATTTTTCACTAACAAACCAAAATGGAAAAATCATTACTCAAAACGATTATAAAGACAAAATTTACGTTGCCGACTTCTTTTTCACCACTTGTCAAACCATTTGTCCTATTATGACAGATCATATGGTTAAAATTCAAAAAGAGATATTAAATGATGATGATGTTATGCTGCTATCGCATTCTGTTACTCCTACAATCGACACACCTAAACAATTAAAAAAATATGCTATAAAAAAAGGAGTAAATGATGCTAAATGGAATTTGGTCACTGGTGATAAAAAACACATTTACCAATTGGCTAGAAAAAGCTATTTAGCTGTTAAAGATGCTGGTAATGGTGATGCTTATGATATGATTCATACCGAAAATTTTATGCTTATTGATAAACAAAGAAAAATTAGAGGATTTTATGATGGCACCAATTCCGATGATATCAATAGACTTTTAAAAGACATTAAGCATTTAAAACAAGAATACAAACAGTAAGTTACCTTTGTATGTATAACACTTTTCATTCACAATATTTTTTACTTATCACTTATCTCAAATACCTTTAAGTATTCAAAACTGATAAACTTACACTGATATCTTTTTGATTCTCATTTCAACTTTAATTACGTCATTATAAATAGTTTTAATAAAACATAAAATGCTAAAAATAAATGCAATAAAATACATTTAATCTGTTAATACTTTAATAAATATTCATTTCTTTAAAAACAACTAATTCTGCTCAAATAAACCTATATTTAATAATTTCAATTATTAAGTAAATAACAAAACCTCAACTGAAAACTTTATTTAACTAACTTTTAAACTTATAAACTTTTTACCTTTAAACTTTTTACCTTATTTTTGCTTCTTTAAAATCAATCTAAATAAGCTTGCAAAATACTTTAGCACATTTAAAACGAGGAGAAAGAGGCGTAATAACAGATGTTTCCTCTATTCATATACCATTAAAACTATTAGAAATGGGATGCCTACCTGGAAATTTAGTAAAACTTGTTCAATTGGCTCCTTTTAAAGACCCCATGTATTTAAACATTAATGGAACCCATTTAGCAATTAGAAAAGAAACAGCTATTCATATTTTAATTAACAAAATATGAGTAAGCAAATTAATGTAGCCTTAATTGGCAACCCAAATACGGGTAAGACGTCTGTTTTTAATGCCCTAACAGGATTAAACCAAAAAGTAGGAAACTACCCAGGTATAACAGTTGAAAAAAAACAAGGAATTTGCAAACTGAATCGTGGTGTTAAAGCTCATATTATTGATTTACCTGGCACTTATAGTTTGAATGCTTCATCCTTAGACGAAAATGTGGTTATTGAATTATTGTTAAATAAAAATGATAAAGATTTTCCAGACATAGCGGTAGTAGTAAGTGATGTTGAAAACTTAAAACGAAATCTTTTACTATTTACACAAATTAAAGACCTTCAAATCCCTACCATATTAGTCATTAACATGGCTGATAGAATGAAATACAAGGGCATTTCTTTAGATATTGAACATTTAGAGGTTCAACTTAACACAAAAATTGCTTTAATTAGTACCAGAAAAAATGAAGGAATTGATTATTTAAAACAGCTCATTTCCAATTATAAAGATATTTCTAAAAATGCCTGTTCTAATGTCTTTGATATTGATAAAGATTATTTTAATAGTTTACAGCAAGCATTCCCCAATCAACTACTTTATAAACTATGGTTGGTTATTACCCAAGATGTAAATTTTGGAAAAACAGACCGAAATGAAATTGATGCTATTGCTGATTTTAAAACTAAAAGCAAAGCAGATTTAAAACGATTACAACAAAAAGAAACAATTAAACGCTATCAATTTATCAATAACGTCCTTAAAAAAGGATTAACTATTGATACTTCTAAAGCCAAAGATTTACGATCTAAATTAGATAGAGTTCTAACTCATAAAATATGGGGCTATGTCATTTTCTTTTTCATTCTATTAATTATTTTTCAAGCAATATATGATTGGTCAAGCGTACCGATGGATTTTATTGATAATACTTTTGCTTCATTAAGTGAATGGACAAAAAATCATTTGCCTCAAGGTGCTTTTACTGATTTAATAGCCGAAGGCATTATACCTGGACTTGGAGGTATCGTTATTTTCATTCCACAAATTGCCTTTTTATTTTTATTTATATCCATTCTTGAAGAAAGTGGTTATATGAGCCGTGTGGTATTTTTAATGGATAATATTATGAAACGTTTTGGCCTAAGTGGTAAAAGCGTTGTACCATTAATTTCTGGAACAGCCTGTGCCATTCCAGCCATTATGGCAACCAGAAATATTGAAAGCTGGAAAGAACGCTTAATCACCATCTTGGTAACACCTTTTACAACTTGTGCAGCCCGACTTCCTGTGTATTTAATTATTATTTCACTTGTTATTCCTGAAGGACGATTCTTTGGTTTAGGCTACCAAGCTTTAACACTTATGCTTTTATATCTCATTGGTTTTGGAACTGCAGTTACATCTGCTTACTTCTTAAATAAAATTTTAAAAATTAAAAGCAAAACCTTTTTTGTGGTAGAAATGCCTAATTATAAATTACCCTTATTTAAAAATGTAGCTTTAACCGTTATTGAAAAAACAAAATCATTTGTATTTGGAGCTGGTAAAATCATTTTAGCCATATCTATTATTCTATGGTTTTTGGCATCATATGGTCCAGGTGAAAATTTTAATAATGCAGAAAATATTATTAAAACCGAATATGCTTCCAATCATTTAAGCGAAGAGCATTTGGAAGAAAAAATAGCTTCTTACAAATTAGAACACTCATTTATTGGTATTGCAGGACGCACAATAGAACCTATTATTAGCCCTTTGGGTTACGATTGGAAAATTGGTATTGCTATTGTAAGCAGTTTTGCTGCTCGCGAAGTATTTGTTGGCACTCTTGCCACCATTTATAGTGTTGGAAGTGATGATGAAGCCACTATAAAAAATAGAATGGCAGCTGAGGTAAACCCTATTTTAGGAGGCCCCTTATTTAATTTTGCTTCCGGAATTTCTTTGTTATTATTTTATGCATTTGCTATGCAATGTATGAGCACGTTAGCCATTGTTAAACGCGAAACAAATAGCTGGAAATGGCCTATGTGGCAATTAGCTATTATGAGTACTTTTGCCTATATAGTGGCATTTATAGCTTTTCAACTTTTAAAGTAATCTTCCTAATAATTTAGGTTTTTTTATGAAATGACATTCAACTAATTTCAATTTAATTAAACATGAATACCATCATTCAAAACATATTAGCATTTACTGCTGTTGCAATAGCTGTTGTTTTTTTGATTAGAAAATTCTTTCTAAAAAAACGCAAAACAAAAAAGTCTTGTGGTGGAGATGATGGCTGTGGTTGTAATTAAGTGCTTTAATTTCATATATTTGAGTCTAAAACCAACTAACTCCTTATATGAACATAAAACTATCTTTTTTAATTATACTAATCAGTTTAATTAACACAAACACTTTCGCTCAAAAAGAAGGAAAGCCTATTCTTTTGTTTGATAAAGACCTTAGTAATTTTGATATTTGGCTTAGCATTCCGCACTCAACCGTTGAAGATTTACCCGAAGATACATACCAATCCGACAAAATAAATTCAGGAACTCCAATTGGGCTAAACAACAATCTGAAAAACGTGTTTTCAATGATTGAAGAAAACAGCGAACCTGTTTTAAAAATTACTGGCGAAATTTTTGGAGGACTCACCACCAAAGAAGCATACGAGAATTACCATTTAAGTGTTATGTTTAAATGGGGTGACAAAAAATGGGAACCACGATTGGACAAAAAAAGAGATAGCGGCATTTTATACCACTGCTATGGCCCACATGGTAGATTTTGGAACACTTGGAAAACCTCTTTAGAATATCAAGTACAAGAAAATGATTTAGGTGACTTTATCCCCTTAGGCGGCAATAGCGGAAATCCAAAAGTTGGCGCTCCAATTGTAGACATTCGTGGTCATTTTAAAAAGGAAAAGAAGTTTAACCCTTATTCCGAAGTTTACTCAGTTGGCAAAGGTTATATCCATGCTTCTTCAGAACATGATGCCCCACACGGCGAGTGGAATCGTTTAGAAATATATGTACTTGACAACAATGCCGTGCATTTGGTTAATGGAAAAATTGTAATGGTAGTTGAAAATGCAAAAAAACATGACGGCTCTATTTTAAACAAAGGTGAAATCCAAATCCAGTCAGAAGCAGCCGAATGTTATTATAAAAAATTGACACTTACCCCAATAAAAAAGTTTCCAAAATTTATTAAAAAACAAGTACGTTTTAAATAAGGATACATTGTATTTAATAGAGCTATGACAATTTCACAAATAAATTATTTGCAATCATATTTGATATAATTAACTCATTCACTCCTATTTTTATAGTTACCGAATGATCAAATATTTCTTTATGGCAAATTTCCAATTCTGTACCTAATGCAATTTTGTTCTTATCTAAATATTTCAAAAAATCTGATGATGAATCTTTAACACCAACACAAATACAGCGCTCACCTACTTCGGCTTCAGACAAAAGAATTTTATCAATTTTTTTTATATGCCCATTTTCATCAGGGATAGGGTCTCCATGCGGATCATGTGTTGGATAACCTAAAAAGGCATCTAATTGACGTATTAATTTTTCAGATTTTATATGTTCTAATTGTTCTGCCACCTCATGAATTTCATCCCATGAAAAATTTAATTTTTCAGCTAAAAACACTTCCCATAACCTATGCTTTCTTACAATATTAATGGCAATTTTTTTTCCTTCTTTAGTTAGGCTAGCTCCTTGGTATTTTTTATAGTCAGCAAAATTTTTCTCAGAAAGTTTCTTAACCATATCGGTAACGGAAGATGCTTTTGTTGCCATTTCTTTAGCTATAGCATTGGTACTAACTGCCATAGCACCTTGTTTTCCTAAATGATAAATAGCTTTTATATAATTTTCTTCGGTAAGTGTTATCATAAATAATTTATATACATACAAATATAAAACAATTAATAATATAAATATATTTTTAGGTTAATCTAAAAATATATTTATATTTGTTTAAATAAATTATTAACAACACCTAATTATTCCATAATGAAATACATTTTTAGCTTTATTAGTTTAGTAACTTTCACCCTAAACGCACAAGACATAACAGGAAAAATAACGTCAGGAAATACAAGTTTACCGTATGTAAATGTTTATCTAAAAAACACATCAAAAGGCAGTTTTACAAATGAAGACGGTATTTATACTATTAAAAACGTACCAGATGGATCATATACCATAGTAGCCTCTTTTACAGGGTATGAAAAAATTGAAAAAGAAATACAAATCACTGGAGAAAAAAAAGTGATTAATTTTAATTTAGAAATATCAAAATCATTAAACGAAGTCATTATTACAGGTACTTTAAAAGCCGTTTCAAGATTAGAAAGCTCGGTACCTGTTGAAGTATATACGCCTACATTCCTTAAAAAAAACCCAACTGCAAATATTTTTGAAGCTTTACAGAACGTAAATGGTGTGCGCCCACAACTTAATTGCAATGTGTGTAATACTGGTGATATTCATATCAACGGTTTGGAAGGTCCATACACATTAGTCCTAATAGATGGTATGCCTATAGTAAGCGGATTATCCACGGTATATGGATTGTCTGGAATACCAAATTCTTTAATTGAACAAGTTGAAATTGTTAAAGGGCCAGCATCATCTCTATATGGGAGCGAAGCCGTTGGAGGATTAATTAATATCATTACAAAGTTACCTGAAAATGCTCCATTATTTTTTGCAGATGGTTTTGTTAGTGGCTGGGGAGAAACCAATATTGATTTAGGTTTTAAAGCAAATATTGGCAAAAAAGCAACTGTTTTGATGGGGACCAATTATTTTAACTATTCAAACCCTATAGATAATAACAATGATAATTTTACTGATATTACATTACAAGACCGAATATCTATCTTCCAAAAATGGAACTTTAAAAGAAAAGATAATCGTTTATTTTCTTTAGCAGGCCGTTATTTTTATGAAGACCGTTGGGGAGGTGAAATGCAATGGAACAAAAGCTACAGAGGCGGAAGTGATGTTTATGGCGAGAGTATTTACACCTCACGTTATGAGTTAATAGGAAATTATCAATTACCTATTAATGAAAAAATAAATTTTCAATTCTCATATTCAGATCACGACCAAAATTCTGTTTATGGTGATACGCCTTACATAGCATTGCAACGCATAGCATTCGGACAATTAATTTGGGACAAATCTTTAAAAAACAATGATTTACTTTTCGGAATTGCCACACGCTACAATTACTATGATGATAACACACCTGCAACATTAACCGCAGACGAAATTACCATTCCCTCTGTTTTTGTCCAAAATGAAATAACATTATCTGAAAAACAACGGATACTTTTAGGAGCGAGATATGATTATGACAAGCGTCATGGTTCCATTTTTACACCTCGTATAGCTTACAGATACAAACCAACCAAAGATGATATTATTAGATTAAACGCAGGAACAGGGTTTCGGGTAGTTAATTTATTTACTGAAGAACACGCAGCGCTAACAGGAGCAAGAGATGTTATTATTGAAGAAGCATTAAAACCAGAACAATCTTATAATGTGACTTTAAATTATTTAAAAAAACTATACACTACTAATGGCCATTTATTTACATTTGATGTGTCTGCTTGGTACACCTACTTTACAAATGCCATTATACCAGACTATGACAGCAACCCTAACCAAATAATTTATGACAACTTAAACGGAAATTCAACTACAAAAGGATTAAGTATGAATATTGATGGTGTTTTTAATAGTAATTTCCAAGCTTCAATTGGTGCAACGATTCAAGATGTATCACAAAAAGAAAACGGTAAAAAAACAAGGCAAATTTTAACCGAAGAATTTACAGGCGTTTGGTCACTAACTTATAAAAATTTTCCAAGCAATGTAACAATTGATTATACTGGAAATATTTATGGGCCTATGCGATTGCCTACTTTAGGTGAATTAGACCCAAGAGATGAGTATTCGCCAACTTGGAGCATCCAAAACATACAATTTACATATAAAGGTATGCGCAATTTTGAAATTTACGGCGGTATAAAAAATTTATTAAATTGGACACCTAATAAAGGAAATCCTTTTATTATTGCACGTGCTAATGATCCTTTTGATGAAAATGTTAGCTTTGATGCAGATGGAAATGCAATTGCAACTGCAAATAACCCTTATGCCTTAACTTTTGACCCTGCATATGTCTACGGACCAAATCAAGGAAGACGTTTGTTTTTTGGATTACGATATACTTTGAATTAAATTTGAAAAATGAAAAAACCATTACTTATTTTAACATTCACATTTATTATTTTAAGTTGTAAAAACGATAAAAAAATAAATGACAAACCCAATATTGTTACTACAACTTCCATGATAACCGATTTGGTAAGCAATATTGGTGGCAATCATATCAATTTACAAGGACTTATGGGAAGCGGTGTAGATCCGCATCTTTACAAAGCCAGTGAAGGGGATGTTTCAAAATTAGCCAATGCTGATATTATTTTTTATAACGGACTTCATTTAGAAGGAAAACTCGTTGAAGTCTTCAAAAAAATGAAAACCACAAAAACCGTTGCTATTTCTGATGCTTTAGACAAAAAAACACTCATTGGTTCAGAATATTTTGCCTCAAACTACGATCCTCATATTTGGTTCAATATCAATTATTGGATACAAGCAACAGTATTTGTTACAAAAACACTTTCTGAGGCTATTCCTGATAAAAAAGACATATTCGAAACCAATCGAGACACATATTTGAAACAGCTCAACATGCTTGAAAGTGAATTAAAAAACACCATAGAAACCCTTCCAAAAAATAAGCGCATTTTGGTTACAGCACATGATGCTTTTAATTATTTTGGCAAATCATTTGGATTTGAAGTTGTAGGTTTACAAGGCATATCCACCGCCACAGAAGCAGGTGTACAAGATGTTCAAAAATTATCGACCTTTATCATTGAAAAAAACGTAAAAGCCATATTTATAGAAAGCTCTGTTCCAAAACGTACCATTGAAGCTTTGCAAGCTGCTGTAAATTCCAAAGGACACAATGTTACCATTGGAGGCTCCTTATATTCCGATGCTCTTGGAAATAATGGAACTACAGAAGGCACCTATATAGGCATGTTTAAATATAATGTAAAAACCATTGTTAATGCACTAAAGTAATTTGAAGCTACTACCTGCTATTCACTATCTCTTTTTTGAAAAAAAATCAATAAAGAATGTTGATGTTATCAGGACTAAAAACCAAAAAAATGAATACTAATATTGCTGTAAAAGTTGACGATTTAACAGTAGCTTACAACTACAAACCTGTACTGTGGGATATTGATTTAGAAATACCCGAAGGTGTACTCATGGCAATTGTAGGGCCAAACGGAGCTGGAAAATCAACTTTAATTAAATCTATTTTAGGCATCCTAAAACCTATTGCTGGTAGTGTAGAGATTTTTGGTGAAAAATATAAAAAACAACGCCATTTAGTAGCTTATGTGCCTCAAAAAGGCAGTGTAGACTGGGATTTTCCAACAACAGCTTTAGATGTTGTAATAATGGGAACTTACGGAAGTTTAGGATGGATAAAACGCCCTGGACAAAAACAAAAAAAAGAAGCCTTAGAAGCCTTAGAAAAAGTTGGTATGTTAGCATTTAAAAACAGACAAATAAGCCAACTTTCCGGTGGACAACAACAACGTATATTTTTAGCGCGAGCGTTGGTACAGAATGCATCCATCTATTTTATGGATGAGCCATTTCAAGGCGTTGATGCCACCACTGAAATAGCCATCATCAATATTTTAAAAGAATTACGAAAAGCAGGAAAAACAGTTATTGTAGTGCATCACGATTTACAAACTGTTCCTGAATATTTTGATTGGGTAACCTTTTTAAATGTAAAAAAGATAGCCACAGGGCCTGTTAAAGATATTTTTAATGATGATAACTTAACAAAAACCTATGGAATTAATTATAAAGTAAGTATTCAAGAATAAAAAAACTTAGAAAAAATTAACAAGTATTTTTTAGATATAAAATTTAAATTTGAAGCATAACAGATAATGAAATTAAAAAACTCGTTGCACTTTCTAAAATGATTAATAATCTTAAAAAAGCTAAAAACAAAACTAACCACTAAAAACTCCCGGTTATAGACATTACAGAATACATAAAGCTAGTCTTTACAGACTATACTCTAAGAACAATCACCTTAGGAACTGCTATTCTTGGGGCTGTTACGGGTATGCTAGGAAGTTTTGCAGTTCTCAGAAAACAAAGTCTTTTAGGAGATGCTATTTCTCATGCCGCATTGCCAGGTATTGCCATTGCCTTTTTGATTACAGGTACTAAAGAAACAAATGTTTTATTATTAGGCGCATTAATCAGTGGATTAATTGGTACTTTTTGGATTCGAGGTATTATTAGCAAGACACATTTAAAATCCGATACGGCATTAGGGTTAATTTTATCATTGTTTTTTGGATTCGGAATGTTATTACTAACCTTCATTCAAAAACAACCCAACGCTAATCAAGCTGGATTAGATAAATATCTATTTGGCCAAGCAGCCACGTTAGTTGAAAGTGATGTTTGGATGATGGCTATTGTTACTGGTATTTGCTTATTCGTACTATTACTCTTTTGGAAAGAATTCAAAATTCTGCTTTTTGACGCCGATTACACAAAAACACTGGGGTTCAACACAAAAGTTATTGATATTTTAATCACATCTTTCATTGTATTGGCTATTGTTTTAGGTCTTCAAACCGTTGGCGTGGTACTCATGAGTGCTATGTTATTGGCGCCCGCTGCCGCTGCAAGGCAATGGACAAACAGTTTGGGTGTCATGGTTTTTCTTGCTGCGGTTTTTGGTGCATTTTCTGGAGTTTTTGGCACTGCTATTAGTTCCAGTCAAAATAATTTATCCACAGGCCCTGTAATAGTAATTATTGCGGGTATTTTTGTATTAGTTTCATTCATATTTTCTCCTAGCCGTGGATTACTTTTTAAACAAATACGCTTTATTAAAAACCGCCGTGATTTAGAACTGCATAAAACCTTGTCTTTTATGTTTCATATTGCCCAAACACACGACAATATATCACATCCACACACTATTAAAATTTTAAATAATTTTCAAGGCTACACAAAAAGCACCTTACAAAAATTAGTAAACAAAAATTATGTGATTTTAGAAGGAAACATGTGGAGCTTAACGGAAGAAGGCTTTAATACGGCTTCAAATTTATACAACCAACAAAACCCAGATAATGAGTAATGCTCAAATAGAAATACAACTTATTGCTAGTTTAGTTGCTATTGCTTGTGCGGTTCCTGGCACGTTTTTGGTACTACGAAAGATGGCTATGATTAGCGATGCTATTAGCCATTCTATTTTACCGGGTATTGTTATTGGTTTTTTTATTACTCAAGATTTGAACTCGCCTTTATTAATTCTTTTAGCTGCTTTAACAGGAATTATTACTGTTGTTTTAGTGGAATATATTCAAAAAACAGGATTGGTAAAAGAAGATACTGCCATTGGATTGGTGTTTCCTATTTTGTTTAGTATTGGAGTTATTCTTATTGCCAAAAATGCCAATGATGTCCATTTAGATGTTGATGCCGTTCTATTAGGAGAATTAGCCTTTGCACCATTTGACAGATTAATTATGTATGGTGTGGATGTAGGGCCAAAATCATTATGGATTATTGGGAGTATTTTAATTATAACCATTGGTTTATTAATTGCATTTTTTAAGGAATTAAAAATTAGCACATTTGATGCTGGTTTATCCGCTTCATTAGGCTTTTCTCCAGCCATTATCCACTATGGACTGATGACAGTATCATCCGTTACCACCGTTGGAGCTTTTGATGCAGTAGGGGCTATTTTGGTGGTAGCGTTAATGATTGCACCTGCAGCCACTGCTTATCTGCTAACTACCGATTTAAAACGCATGCTTATCTACACCATTGTTTTTGGAATTTTTAGTGCCATTTCTGGCTATTGGCTGGCACATTGGTTAGATGCCTCCATAGCAGGGTCTATTACAACTATGCTTGGATTATTGTTTTTGGTTGTTTATTTGTTTGCTCCCAACAAAGGCGTTATTGCTGTATTGTATAGAGAAAAACAACAGCGTACCGAAGTATCATTATTAACCTTTTTACTGCACTTAAAAAATCATACAGAAGAACGTGAACGCCATGTAAACCACCTCAACGAGCATATTAATTGGCAAAAAGTACGTAGTAAAACAATTTTAGATTTGGCACTTAAAAATAATATGATTTCTTTTAACAAAAACATCGTTTCACTTACTGAAAAAGGAGATGCTTTTACCACGCAAGCCATTGATTTTATTATAACTAATGAAGATAGTCAAATTGAAGATATGAAAGATGATTTCTTTTTGTTTAGAGGATAAAAACTACGAAACAGATTCTATTCAAAAACCTCATTCAGAATATTTTTGGCAATAATTCTTTCTTCATAGTAAAAAACATACCTTCGCTTTATGGCACAACACAATCAACTCGGTAAAAAAGGTGAACAACTAGCTGTCAATTTTCTATTAAAAAACGGTTATGACATTAAAGAACGAAATTATCGGTTTGATAAAGCTGAAGTGGATATCATTGCTCAAAATAAAAATATTCTTGCCATTATTGAAGTTAAAACACGTTCGTCTGTAGATTATGGAAATCCACAAGATTTTGTAAAACCAAAACAAATTCAACGCTTAGTAAAAGCAGTTGATGAATATGTTAACATAAATGAATTAGATCTTGAAGTACGCTTTGATATTATTGCTATTGTAAAAGAAGAAAAAGGTTTTAATATTAAGCATTTTGAAAATGCTTTTTATCACTTTTAAAATACTGTACAATATAAAAAAACCCCTTACTTTTTAAGGGGTTTTTTAACTAATTATCTTTTTTATAGTTAGTTGGGAGAAAAAATTTCAAATTCTCCACTATAGCTAACTGTAACAACATCATCATTTTCTAAAATTAACTGTCCGCTAAGAGTATACAAATCACCATTTTGAGTAACAGTTACAGTTCCTCCTACTATTTCAAAATAATTATCGCCATCAAATGTGACATCTCCGTATGGAAATACAAATTCTGGTGCTGCTTCTATATCGTCAGAATCATAAAATGGAAAAGTACCTGCTCTGAATGATTCAGTCCCTTCTGAAAATAATCCCAAATGAAGATAAATAGGATCGTCCTCACTTGTACTTCCTACTAATTCAAATCCATAACTATAATAACCTTCAAAAGCACCATAATCAAAAATTTCAGCTTGATCAACACTAAAAGAAACCCCATCATATTCTACGGTGTTTGTAAAGCTCTCAGTGTTATCATCATCACTTGAACATGAAACAATAAATAACGAAACAAATAATAAACAAGTTAATTTGGTAAATTTTTTCATTCTAAATATTTTATTGGTTAATGCTGCGAATATAAATGCATAAATGTTAAAATCAAATTTAAATTCAATTAAATGTTAAAAAAAAATGAATATTATCGATTTTTAATGCATTTAATCGGCTTTATGTCCTGAAATGAAGTTTTTCAAATCTTCGAAATCTGATGGTTTATCAGTAATTTCTTTGTTTTTATTTAAAATGAAATAGGTTGGTGTTGCTGAAACTCCATATTTATTGCCTATAGCATTATCCCATTTACCCAAACCCAATACATGAATAAATTCTGGAAAACTCTGGATTTTATACCTCCATTGTTTATCATTATCTTCCAAAGCAACAGCAATCACTTTAATATGTTCTTTTTCTTTTGCTTTTAAAAAGGACTGCAGTTGTGGAATTTCTTCTAAACAATGTGAGCATTCGCTACTCCAAAAAATTAATATGTATGTTTCAGCAATATTTAATTCGCTTAATTTTGCAGACACTTTTTTATTACCATTTTTAATTTCTAGAGAAAAATCGGGAGCCTTACTTCCTATCGAAATATCCTTATATTGTATTAAAGCATTCAAAAGCAACTGATTATTTAATGATACAGCAAGATCTATTAAATACGTATCTGCAATATAATTGGCAACTTCCTCATAATTTAAGTCTGCCATTTGCTGCCATAACTCCGTTAATAAATTACTTTTTATTTCAGGGGAAGCAAGTTTCATTTTTGTACAAAACACATCAATATTCTTCTTATAATTTGCAAATCGACTTTTATCATCAGAAGAAACACCAAATACATAGTTCAGCATTTTTTCAGTTAAAAAATTAGAACTTAAAAGTGTTGTATTATTAAAATCAATGGCATCAAAAAAGTGTAGTTTTAAATTTTTTGTATAAGTTCCAACACTTTCAACCTTTTTTGGCATGTAGGGTCTATTAGCTTTTATAAAATGAGATGCTATCATACCTTTTGAAGCCTTTTCATAGCTATTTTGCGTATCATATTGCGTTTTAAAAATAGCTTTAAGCGCAAGAGTATCTTTAGTTGCTTGATGAAAATAATTACTAATACTCCCTGTTACCTTAAACATACTACTGGTGTAAGAAGCCAACATTCTATTTTCAACAGATTTTTTAAAGTCAACTCCTGTTTCAGAATTGAAAGTAAGTTCTATATCCTCTTTACCATTGTAAATAATATCAAAATTATAATCTTCTTGAGGTACTGCATAAACTAATCTGTAAATACCTTTGGTGTTTGTAGAATCTAATTGAAACTTAAAACTACCATCTTTTTTTACTTCTGCATTTTTAACATATACAGAAACCGTTGGGTTTACTTTATACAACAATGCAAATTTATAATCTTCTGGTGGCGAAAATACACCTTTAATTGTATGTTGTGCGAAAAGTAAACCTGGAAATAAAATCGCTAAAAAGAGGAGGCGTTTCATTAATTTATATGTGATATTATTGTTTTAAATTGCAAAAGTATTGAAATTTTAAAGATTCTTATATTTTAACTGACTCAACAATTAAGCCATGATTGGCTGAAGTGCTTGCAATGCTTGTTGTACTGTTTTTATTTTATCAAAAGTAAGCATAAGTCGTAAACCATTTCGGGTTTGCTTTTCTTTCATCTTACAAATATTAGGACTTTTTTGCATATACTGTAATACTTTGGTAAAGCTACTACTTTGGTAAAAACTACTCTGTTGATCATTAATAAAATAGCCTATTAATCGTCCTTGTTTCATGACTATTTTCTCAAAACCAATTTTAGTAGCCAACCACTTTATTTGAACACTATCTAGTAAATCTGTCACTTGTTTTGGCAATTCCCCAAAACGGTCTATCAATTCGGTTTCAAATTTTTGTAATTCGCTCTCAGTCTTTATTTCGTTTAACTTGGTATATAAACTTAATCGTTCAGCAATATTGTTTACATAATCATCAGGAAAAAGTAATTCAAAATCAGAATCAATTGTTACGTCTTTTACATAAACCTTATCTTCTTCATTTTCATTATAAAGATCTTTGAATTCAGTTTCTTTAAGTTCTTCAATGGCTTCATTTAATATTTTTTGATAAGTATCAAACCCTATTTCATTAATGAATCCACTTTGTTCACCACCCAATAAATCACCAGCACCACGAATTTCCAAATCTTTCATAGCAATATTAAAACCACTACCCAATTCTGTAAACTGCTCTAAGGCTGTGATTCGTTTTCGGGCATCATCAGTCATAGCAGAATATTCTGGTGTTATAAAATAACAGAATGCTTTTTTGTTACTTCTCCCTACTCGACCACGCATTTGATGTAAATCACTCAATCCAAAATTATTGGCATTATTAATAAAAATAGTATTGGCATTTGGAACATCCAAACCACTTTCTATAATAGTAGTACTTACCAAAACGTCAAAAGCACCATCCATAAAAGCTAACATGAGTTCCTCCAATTTTTTACCATCCATTTGCCCATGACCAATACCAATTTTAGCGTCTGGTACCAAACGTTGAATCATACCAGCAACCTCTTTAATATTTTCAATGCGATTATGAATAAAGAAAATTTGACCGCCACGTTCTATTTCATAACTTATCGCATCGCGAATGTTTTCTTCATTAAAACGAATAACATGGCTCTCAATGGGGTATCTGTTTGGAGGGGGCGTTGTAATTACTGACAAATCTCTAGCAGCCATTAAACTAAACTGCAATGTTCTTGGAATGGGTGTTGCTGTTAGTGTCAATACATCTACATTATCCTTTAAAGTTTTTAACTTCTCTTTTACAGCCACACCAAATTTTTGTTCTTCGTCAACAATTAGCAAGCCTAAGTCTTTAAACTTTACATTTTTATTTACAAGTTGATGTGTTCCAATAATAATATCTACTTTTCCTTGTTCCAAATTTTCCAAAGTTTCACGTTTTTCCTTGGAAGTTCTAAAACGATTAACATAATCTACTGTAACAGGAAAATCCTTCAACCGTTCTTTGAATGTTCTAGAGTGTTGATAGGCTAAAATGGTGGTTGGCACTAAAACAGCCACTTGTTTTCCATTATCAACTGCTTTAAAAGCAGCACGAATTGCAACTTCGGTTTTACCAAATCCAACATCGCCACAAACAAGCCTATCCATAGGACGTTCACTTTCCATATCCGCTTTGATATCTGCCGTTGCTGTACTTTGATCGGGAGTATCTTCATATATAAAAGAGGCCTCCAATTCATGTTGCATATAGCTATCTGGATTATATTGATAGCCTTTTTCTGTTTTTCGCTTGGCATAAAGCTTTATAAGATTAAAAGCAACATGCTTAACTCTTGATTTTGTTTTTTCTTTTAATGTTTTCCATGCATTACTCCCCAATTTATAAATTTTTGGAGGCTTGCCATCTTTACCATTAAACTTGGTTATTTTATGTAGCGAATGGATGCTTAAATACAATACATCCCGCTCTCCATAAACCAATTTAATAGCTTCTTGTTTTTTACCTTCAACATCTATTTTTTGAAGCCCTCCAAAACGCCCAATTCCGTGGTCTATATGCGTTACATAATCACCAATATCTAAATTTGTAAGTTCTTTTAATGTAATAGCTTGCTTTTTAGCGTAACCATTTTTAACATGAAATTTATGGTAACGCTCAAAAATTTGATGATCTGTGTAACAAACTATTTTAGATTCATGGTCTATAAAACCTTGATGAAGCGATAAAATAACGGTTTGATAAGGTTTAACTTCCAAATGAGAATCATCAAAAATATCATGAAAACGTTTAGCTTGCTGTTCACTAACGCATGCTATATAATTGGTATAACCCTTATCGTGATTGATATTTAAATCTTCAATCAACAAATTGAATTGTTTATTAAAAGAAGGTTGTGGGCTAGTATTAAATGTTATTTCATCATTCTGAACCTCTTTCAGAATTGCATCTTGAGATTCTGAAAAAAGTTCAGCATCGCCTTTAAAATAAGCGTTAGTACCAAACTCTACAATCGAAAAACTGAGTAATTGTTTTTTTAATAATTCTGAAGTACAAAATAACTCATTTGGTTTTGCGTGTTTAATATCCGTTGAAAGCGTTTTAAAAGCGTCTTCAGCTTTGCTATAAAAATCGTCAATTCTTGAAAAAAATAAATCGGCATTTTTTAAGCAAATCACAGTTTTTTGAGCAATATATTTTAAAAAACTTTGTCGGCTCTCTTGTAACAGTTTATTAGCTACATTAGGAATGATATTAATTTTTTTAATTTGCTGAATAGATAGTTGTGTTTCAACATCAAAGGTTCTGATACTGTCTACCTCATCACCAAAAAACTCAATTCTATATGGTTCATCATGCGAAAATGAAAACACATCTACAATACCGCCACGCACAGAAAACTCACCAGGTTCTGTCACAAAATCAACACGTTTAAATTGATATTCAAACAAAATTTCGTTTACAAAATCAATGGATAGTTTATCATTCACGCCTACTTTTAAAGTATTGCGTTCCAACTCTTTTCTAGTAACAACTTGTTCAAAAAGCGCATCGGGATAAGTAACAATAAGAGCTGACTTTTTTTGCGAGTTGATTCGATTTAACACCTCGGCTCGCAATAATACATTAGCATTATCGGTTTCTTCAATTTGATATGGTCTGCGATAACTCCCTGGATAAAACAACACATCTTTATCTCCACAAAGTTGTTCTAAATCGTTCAGATAAAACGCCGCTTCTTCTTTATCATTAAAAACGAGTAAAAATGGTTTTTCAGCTGTTTTAAAAAGACTTGAAATCACGAATGAAAATGAAGATCCAACAAGGCCTCTTAAATGTATTTTATTCTGGGTTTGGGTAATAATCGTCTGCAAATTTTGCGTTTGCAAAGTCTGTGCATAGGTTTGCGAGAGGGAAGATTTACTCACGAAATTATTTGGTTTTTTCGAGTGCAAAGATAGGGTTTAGAATGATTTATGCCACTTTTTAGCATAAATTAATGCTTGTTAAAATTTAATTTAAAAAACTTAATATGGATTTTTTATCCTGAATTAGGCTTAGATAAGATTTAACTTATTGCAACTCCTGCACCCTCACTCAATGGTATTATAAAAGAAAATTAAAGCCTTTGAGAAATTCCTAAATATTTAACTTAACAAAGAGAAATCAATAAATAATTAGAAACATTATTACGATTCGTATTTATTGACTAACTTTAGGAATGACTAATTTGTTTCATGACATTTTCATTTTGATTTGTGAAAAAAATGAAAAAAATATGTAGGTTTGCACACTCGAAATTTCGAGATTTAAACAAAAAAAAGAATATATGTCGTTTTCAGATTTATTTGATAGTGGATTTAAAAAGCGTAATGAAGATCATTTTGCATCCATAGTACGTGTTGCTATGGATGACGGAATTATAACCGATGACGAAAAAGCTTTTTTAGACAGATTGGCAAAAAACTTGGATATTAGTGAAGGTGATTATAAAATTATATTAGAAGATTATAAATCACATCCTATAAATCCACCATATGATTATGAAAGACGTTTAGAGCGTTTATATGATTTAGCTCGTATGGTGTATGTGGATCATATCAAAGGTGATAGTGAAGAGGTTTTGCTAACAAAAATTGCTGTTGGTTTAGGGTTTCATCCTGAAAATGTAAAATATATTGTGGACAAAGCCTTAACTTTGGTAAACAATAAAGTTGATTTAGATACATTTATTCATGAAATTAAAAATATGAATAAGTAACAAAACACCTTCATAGATACGATTCTAAAAAAATGCGAACTAATAAAGTTCGCATTTTTTTATTTTTATAATTACTTTAACATACTTTATTATACCTTTGTTTTGTAATTAAAGAATACATGCAGAAGTTTCAAGGCTTAATTTTAACGGTTGTATTAAGTTTCTTTACCCATTTTGTTTGCACATTAGAGGGTGAAGTGACTATTAATAATTATACGCCAACTCATGAGCTTCATGATAATGATGGATTAAATACTGCTGCTATTACCATTGATGCTTCGCATGAAATATCATTGAATTTTGATGAACAAAGACAATTACATACTACTGAGCATTTTTTCTCAAACCCATCAATACACAAATTATATTTAAATATTAGTTTAAGCTATTTAAAAATTTGTGATTTCTTTAATTTTAGCCAAACTATTGGCACCATTATTTTCCCTTTTCATTCATTCTTGTAACTATTTAATTTTTTACCACCTACTTCAAAATCAATCATTAAAACCTTTTAATGATGGTTTTTATATTCAAAAAATTAATTAAAAAAAACAAGATGAAAATTTCATTAATAATTGTTTCTACGCTTTTAATTTTAAGCGTATTCGTTCCTATTTTATTATTTATTCTAAATGGAACAAAAAACACCTCAAACATTAAAAAACAAATTAACACATTAATAAAAGATAATGGCATAACATATGACATTAAAGAAATTTGGCGTAAAAATTTTATTGCTATTGACAACAACCATAAAATAATAAGCTCCATTCAATTTAATGAAAATGAACCTTTTATTTCTATTATTAATTTAGCAGATGTAAAACAATGCCATGTTATTAAAGATTCAAATATAATTAAAGGCAAACCCGTAAGTTTAAAAAAATTGGATTTAGAGTTTATTTTTAAGTCTTCAACAAAACCAAATGCAATTATCAATTTTTTTAATATTGATAATGATTTAACAGAAGACTTTGAATTACAACGAATTGAAAAATGGCAAGCACTGATTAATAAAGCCATAACAGAACCACAAATTGCTAGAATGGCTTCTTAAGCTATAAAAAAGAGTATGAAAGAATAAGGTTAAATCTTATTCTTTCATACTCTTTTTTAATTTATACTTATTATTTATTTCTTGATAAACTTAATAGTATTCTCATTTTCTAACTTCAAAAAGTATACTCCATTTGAAAAGTTTGAGATATTTATTTTTTGATTACTATTTAACATACCTGAATAAATTTTTATTCCTAATACATTGTGTATTGAATAATGTTTACTAGCATTCAAACCCAATAATTGAATAAACTCAGTTGATGGATTTGGGAATAACGCTAACTTAATGCTATTTAATTCAACATTGGCTATTCCAAGGGAAGACTGGACTAAATGAATTGTACTTTCTTTTTGAATATTATAATCCGCTAACGTTCTATCTTCTTCAAGATTTTTTCCAGCAAATATAAGCGTTTGAATATCAGGAGGAATACCTACTCTATCTTGAATTTTAGCTTTAACATTTTCAATGGTATCATTAGCTTCTACCTCTAATGCAATTGTTTTCCCATCTAATATTTTAACAAAAATTTGCATGCTCATAACATTAAGAGACATAAATAAAACGGCAATAAATAAGTAGTTTTTTTTCATAATTATAATTTATAAGGGGCTATTATTAGATTTTAGCACCCTCAAAACTAAATAAAAAACACAAAAAAACATTAACTTCTTAGAATATTTACTTTTTATCTAAAAAAAATGCATTTAAACGATAAATTTGAAATGTTTTTAACTAAAAAATCTATGGATGCAATTTTAACTGAATACGCTTACGCGAAATATCAACCTCTAATACTTTTACAATGATTTGTTGATGAAGACTAACATAATCATTAACATCTTTTACAAAACTGTCGGACAAATTTGAAACATGAATCAAACCGCTTTCTTTAATGCCAATATCCACAAAACATCCAAAATTGGTAATGTTATTTACAATTCCAGGTAACAGTTGCCCTTCTTGTAAATCGCTAATTGTTTTTATATTCTGATTAAAAGTAAACACCTTAGCTTGCTCACGAATATCCAGACCAGGTTTTTCTAATTCTTTAACAATATCCTGAAGTGTTGGCAATCCAACAATATCAGTACAATATTTTTTTAAATCTATTTTTTGAAGTTCTGTTGCATTTCCTATTAATTCTTGAACGCTTTTACCTAAATCTTTAGCCATTAGTTTTACTAAACCATAACTTTCTGGATGAACAGCAGAATTATCTAAAGGATTTTTAGCCGCTCTAATTCTTAAAAATGCGGCTCCCTGCTCAAAGGCTTTACCTCCCAAACGCGGTACTTTTTTAATATCGTTTCTTGAAATAAATGCCCCATTTTCATCCCTATATTTAACCATATTCTCAGCAAGTTTTGAACCAATGCCTGAAACATAGCTTAATAAACTAGCACTTGCTGTATTAACATTTACACCAACTGCATTTACACAACTTTCAACAACCACATCCAATTCTTTATTAAGTTTAACTTGATCTACATCGTGCTGATATTGACCAACACCAATAGATTTAGCATCAATTTTAACCAATTCAGCTAAAGGATCTTGCAAACGTCTACCAATAGATACAGAACCACGAACGGTAACATCATAATCAGGAAATTCATCACGTGCAATTTTTGATGCCGAATAAATACTGGCTCCAGCTTCACTTACTACAAAAACTTGAATATCATTTTTAAAATGAATCTTTCTAATAAGTGCTTCTGTTTCCCTTGATGCTGTTCCGTTTCCAATAGCAATGGCTTCAATTTTATAAGCTTCAGCTAAGGAACTAATCTTTTTTATAGATCCAGAAATATCATTTTTTGGTGGATGCGGATAAATGGTTTCATTATATTTTAATTGCCCTTGTGCATCTAAACAAACAACTTTACATCCTGTTCTAAAACCAGGATCAATGGCCAATACTCTTTTTTCACCTAGAGGCGAACCTAATAATAATTGTTTTAAATTTTTAGCAAATACTGAAATTGCTGCAGCATCAGCCTTTTCTTTGGCTATTTGTAAGGCTTCATTTGAAAGCGATGGTAGCAACAAACGCTTATAAGCATCTTCAATGGCTATTTCTATTTGCTCAGCACAATCATTATTAGAACGAATAATTCTGTCTTCTATCTTAGATAAAGCTTTTTCATCATCAATTGAAATTTTTATTTTAATAAAACCTTCAGCTTCTGCCCTTAAAATAGCTAATAATCTGTGTGATGGTATTCTACTTAAAGATTCTTCCCAATCAAAATAATCACGGAATTTTTGCGCGTTTTCAACCTCTATTTTGCTTTTTACCACTTTAGTAGAAATTATAGCAAAGCGCTCTAATTGCTTACGCATGCTGTTTCTAATATCAGTACGCTCATTAATCCATTCTGAAATAATATGCCTAGCACCTTCCAAAGCATTATTCACAGAAACAAGCTCACCTTTTACATACTTAAAAGCTATAGATTCTACATCATTGGCATTCTGACCCATGATAATTTTTGCCAACGGCTCCAATCCATTTTGCCGTGCTTTTTCTGCTTTAGTTTTTCTACTTTTCTTAAATGGTAGATATAAATCTTCAAGTGTAGTTATATCTAAAGCAGCTTTAATTTTCAGTTGTAATTCTGGTCTTAAAAGCTCTTGCTCATCTAAAGCTTTTAAAATAGCTTTTTTTCGCTTATCTAAAGCTTCAAATTGCTCTTTATATTTTACAATGTCCCCAATTTCAACCTCATCCAAATTACCTGTTCGTTCTTTTCTGTATCTTGAAATAAAAGGAATGGTGCAATCTTCATTTAATAAATCTACGGTATTTTTTATAGATTGTTCTGAAAGCTGACTATGAGAAATAATGTATGAAATTAAAGACATATGAGTTTAAAATAATTGAAAAACAAATATAATAAGATAACGTAGAAATAAAATGTAAAACCCAGTTTTGCAAATAAAATGCTTTTCTTATAATACAAGATTCTAATCAGTACTTACGTAACTTCCAAGAAAAAAAATCTCGTTTTTTAACTGAGTTAAAAAACGAGATTAATACCAATTTATACTAATTAAAAATTAATTTTTTGCTTCAATTTCAGCGTCTTGAATCATTTTTTCATTTGGTAAAATAGCAACATTCACACGGCGGTTTTTTGCGCGACCTTCTGCTGTGGTGTTATCATGCATAGGTTGCGTTTCTCCAAACCAATTTGTTGTAAACCTATTACTATTTAAACCTTTGCTTGTTAAGTAATTTGTTACTGCTGTAGCTCTGTTTTTTGACAATGTCATATTGTAACTTTCAGAACCTGAACTATCGGTATGCCCAACAACTAAAATATTAGTATCAGGATACTCAATAAATACGTTTGCTAATTTATTTAATGTTGCTTGTGATTCACTGTTTATATTATACTTTTCAGTATCAAAATAAACACCACTATTCTCATCAAAAGTAACCACAATACCATCATCTACACGTTCAACAACAGCACCAGGAATTTCATTTTCAATTTCTTGAGCCTGTTTGTCCATTTTATTTCCAATTAATACACCAGCACCACCGCCAATAACACCGCCAATAACAGCTCCTAATTCTCCATTGCCACCTTTACCAACATTATTTCCAATAATTGCACCTAATACAGCGCCTCCCGTAGCTCCAATGACACCACCTTTTTGTTTGTTATTTGCGTTTTGAACAGCTTTACAATTTGTTAAGCTCATTGTAACTACAACCGTTAAAAGCAAAATTCCTAATTTGTTAATTATCGTTCTCATCTGTATTGTTTTTTATTTTTTTATAAAATTCATATTCATTATAAGTGAACTACCTGCAACATTCACAGTTTGCTGCCACTGCATATCTGTTTCAGATAGAGCAGACAGATGTAACCTAAAACCTTGATTGGTTTCCGACTTATATTTTTCATCAGTTGGTTTTAATAAAAAATCATAAAAACCCGTTTCTGCATCTACTTCCTGAATTGTAAATACAAAATACCGCGGCTCATTAGTGCAGTTTATACCATCAAACATGTATGTACCCGTATTATTATTTGGAACAAATTGCCATGTACTACCTTCAAAACATGCATTGGAAGCATCGTTAAATATGGTTGCGTTGTAGGTTCCACCTTGGCTGTAGGTTAATGAATTTAATACCCACTCGCCTTTAATAACTTTCTTAGAAACTCTAACCGTTTTTGAAGAGCCACAAGACATAAACCCTATTGATAAACATAATATTAAAATTTTTTTCATTTGCTTGGATTTTACATATACAAAGATGAGAAGTCATCTAAGTTATTTAGTTACACTTTTATTTTTTTTGATTATAAAATTTCCATTTTGAAATAAACAGAAATACAGAGTACTTTGTAATTACTCTCTGAAGAAATTAATTTGGGATATTCTCATTTATATATTGGGATAGGTTAAGCCACTTTTTTAAGCAAGTCAAAACAAGGACATTTCTTACAACGTTTGTTCTCACTCTTTTTATATTTTTTACAGCAATTACTTTTTACTTTCTCAGAAGTTATAATTCCTAAGCTTTGTAATTTTTTTAATTGCTTTTTTTGTTTCTTTTTGCCCAAAACACCTATTTATAATAAATGATTGAACAAAAATAGTTTATTTTTAATTAATCTAAATAAGATTTAATGTTAAAATTACTCTGCAGTATCTGTTGATGCAGAATTAACTGTTAATTGCTGAATATCTCTATCAAATAAATAAAGACCTCCTTTATCATCACCAATTAAATTTATTTTATCAAGAATAGTTCTCGCCATAGCTTCTTCTTCAATTTGCTCAGATACATACCATTGCAAAAAATTATGAGTAGCATAATCTTTTTCTTGCAAGGAAATATGAACCAATTCATTAATACTTTCTGACACAAAAACCTCATGTTTAAAAAGCATTTCAAACATTTCTTTAAAAGATTGAAACGTAACATTTGGCGCTTTTAATTCAGAAATATGAGCATGTCCCCCTCGTTCGTTGATAAACTTAACAAGTTTTAGCATATGGTCACGTTCTTCATCAGATTGGTCATACATAAAACCAGCAACACCTTCCAATCCTTTTACTTCTGCCCAACAGGCCATTGCTAAATATATTTGTGAAGATTCTGCCTCTATTCTTATTTGGCTATTAAGCGCCTTTTCAATCGTTTTTGATAACATAATTTTTGTTTTTTGTAAAGTTACAGATTTCTTAAAATTATATGAAATATTAAAGAGTGAATCATCTACAACTTTTTAATTTTTATTTAAGTAAAGTATTAAATTAATAATAGGGTTATTCTACAGCCACAAAAACGGCTAGAGGAGCCATTCTTGCTTTATTAAGTGTCATTTGGTTTCCACTAAGAGAAAAATTATCTACTTTTTTAAGAATTGACATAAACTGATTTTCAATTTCCATATTTGGACAAGCCATCATGGTACTTGCCAATTTTGATAAAACAATTCGGTTTCCTTCTTTTAGTTCGAAAGAGCCTGTAAAATTATTACAACTATTGTTACCAAACACATGGTTTTCTTCTGTTGCAAATAAAATAAAAGCTTTTTCATTATCCACTTCTTGCCCCATTATCTTTACTAATTTCCATTTAGTATTGGTAAAAGCAATGCTGTTTTTAACTAAAGTATATTTATCAGCTAAATGACCTGTAATTTTATTTCCCGAAACATCCAATTGAAATAAGGTGTTTTCACCAACAAAATAATTAGGTCTATCCGTATCAGATAACGTTATTTCTTGTCCATCAGCACGCCACTTAAAAGTACCTTGACTTATAAAAACTTTATCATTTTTCCCTAAATAAACTTCCTCCATTTCATAGGTAGCATCCTTATGCAAAGTGATTGTTGTTTTTATGCCCTCACAATCTGCACAAGGTATAATAGCTTTATAGGTTCCATACCAATCTAAAGACTGTTCACTGGTATGCTCTAAATCCAAGGATTCGGCTTTAGGGTTATTTCCTAAGGAATCTTCAATAGTTTTTTTATTGTTTAAATTACAACTCGTTATTAGTAAACTTACAATAAGTCCTAATTGTAATGCCATTTTATTCATAAATCAAAATTTACAATTAAGTACGTATAAAACGTACATCCAGATGACTTAAAACATTATGTTAACAGTTTTTAACTTATCTGTAAACCATTTGCAACCTTACTTGCTATATTGGTACTATTTGACGAAATATCAGGATTAACAAATACCAACTTGCCATTGGCACTTTCAGTCATTAAAATCATACCTTCACTTTCTACACCACGCAGTGCTCTAGGAGCCAAGTTTACTAAAACAGTTACTTGTTTGCCAACAACTTCTTCTGCCGTAAAACTTTCTGCTATACCAGAAACAATGGTACGAACATCTATACCTGTATCAACTTTTAAAACCAATAGTTTTTTAGCTTTAGGCATTTTTTCGGCTTCAATAATAGTCCCTACTCGCAAATCTAACTTCGTAAAATCATCAAAAGTAATAGTGTCTTTTTGTGGTTCTACTTTTTTATTTGCAGCATCGTTTGCTTTTTTACTTGCTTCCAATTTATCAAGTTGTTTTTGAATAGTATCATCTTCTATTTTAGTAAATAACAATTCGGCTTTACCTATTTGATGACCAGCTGGAAGTAAAACATCTTGTGAACTCACTTCATTCCATGCATTATCAATATGTCTTTTTTGTTCCGAATCACCAAGAGCCACATTTAAAATCCCTTTTAATTTTTTAGACGTAAATGGTAAAAAGGGCTCACTTAAAGTTGCCAATGCAGATGCTATTTGCAGTGCTACATACATAATAGTTTTTGTACGTGCTTCATCTTCTTTAATAACTTTCCAAGGCTCTGCATCTGCTAAATATTTATTTCCTAATCTAGCAAGATTCATCATTTCTTGTCCAGCTTCTCTAAAGCGATAACGCTCAATAGAGCTTGAAATAACATCTGGATAGGCTTTTACAGCTGCCAAAGTTTCTTTGTCTTCTTGTACAAATTCACTTGGAGTGGGTATAACTCCTTGGTAATATTTATTAGTTAAAACAACTACACGGTTAATAAAATTACCAAAAATGGCTACCAATTCATTATTATTTCTAGCTTGAAAATCTTTCCAAGTAAAATCATTATCTTTAGTTTCTGGGGCGTTGGCAGTTAACACATAACGCAATACATCTTGCTGACCAGGAAATTCTTCTAAATATTCAGGCAGCCAAACAGCCCAGTTTTTTGAAGTAGATAATTTATTTCCTTCTAAGTTTAAAAACTCATTTGCTGGTACATTATCTGGCAAAATAAATGACCCTTCTGCTTTTAACATAGCTGGGAAAATAATACAGTGGAATACAATATTATCCTTCCCTATAAAATGTACCAATTTCGTATCTTTGTCCTTCCAATACGGCTCCCAGTCTTTTCCTTCTTGTGCCGCCCATTCTTTAGTTGATGAAATATAACCTATAGGCGCATCAAACCAAACATAAAGCACCTTCCCCTCTCCACCGGCTGCTGGCACTGGAATTCCCCAATTTAAATCACGGGTTACTGCACGAGGACGCAAACCATCATCAATCCATGATTTTACTTGCCCGTAAACATTGGATTTCCAATCTTTTTTATGACCTTCAAGAATCCATTCTCTTAAAAAAGCTTCGTGCTTATCTAAAGGTAAAAACCAATGTTTTGTTTCTTTTAAAGTAGGCACATTACCTGTTAATGCTGACTTTGGATTGATTAAATCTGTGGCATTTAAACTAGTACCACATTTTTCACATTGGTCACCATAAGCTTCTTCATTACCACATTTTGGACAAGTACCCGTTACAAAACGATCAGCCAAAAACTGACTGGCTTTTTCATCATATAATTGTTCTGAAGTTTCTTCAATAAACTCTCCCTTATCATTTAAAGTAGTAAAGAATTCTGAAGCAGTTTCATGATGTATTTTAGCGGAAGTACGGGAATAATTATCATAAGTAATTCCGAAATCTTCGAACGATTTTTTTATGATTTTATGAAATTTATCTACAATATCCTGAGGAGACACCCCTTCATTTTTCGCTTTTATAGTTATTGGCACACCGTGCTCATCACTTCCACCAATAAAAACAACATCATTTCCTGTTAGGCGCAAATAGCGCACATAAATATCAGCTGGCACATATACACCTGCTAAATGACCAATGTGAATAGGCCCGTTGGTATAAGGTAATGCGGCGGTAACGGTATAGCGTTTTGGTTTATTCATTAATATAAAAATTAAATTTCAATATCATTACGAAAGAGGTATAACCATGGCAATCTATTAATTGAAGTTATAATTCAACAGACTCCTGTACTTCGCTCAGAATGACGGTTTATTTTAAAGCCGTAAAAGTACACATTTTGAGTGCTATTTAGAAAAAAAATGTACTTTTACATTATGTCGAAAATCCTACTTATATTAACATTATTTTGTATTGTTTTCTTCTTCGGAACAAAAACAATTTCAGCACAACATTTGGTAACAGAAAAACAAAACAACACGTTGAAACAACCACCACACCTCAAAGTAGGCGATTCCGTTGCCATAGTAGCGCCAGCAGGAATATTAAAAAACAGAACTGAAGAAATAGAAAATGCAAAAGCACTTTTAAAAAATTGGGGGTTGCATCCAATAGTTGGCAAACACGTTTTTAACCAAGCTAATCATTTTGCAGGTACTGATGATGAGCGCTGTGAAGACTTCCAAAACGCCTTAGACGACCCCAAAATAAGTGCCATTTGGTGCGCGCGTGGAGGTTACGGAACTGTTAGAATTTTAGACAAATTAAATTATACCAAATTTAAACAACACCCAAAATGGATTATTGGATATTCTGATATTACAGCACTACATAACCAAATAAACGTTACTGGCGTGCAAAGCATTCATGCTATGATGTGCACTAGTTTACAAGACAATGCTGAAACTATTAAAGAAACCATTAACACATTTAAAAACGCCCTTTTTGGACAACCTCTGAGTTATACACTTTCAGGCTCAAAATACAACAAAGCAGGTAGCACTTCTGGGCAACTTGTTGGTGGTAATTTGAGTATTTTATACAGTATGTTAGGATCTAAAAGTAGCTTAGACACCTCTGGAAAAATACTTTTTATTGAAGAAATAGGAGAATACCGCTATCACATAGACCGTATGTTACAAAGTTTAAAACGTGCAGGCTATTTCGAAAACTGCAAGGGTGTTATTGTAGGGGACATCACCAAAGTTAGAAAAAACACAACTCATTGGGGAAGCTCTACTGAACAACTTATTCTAGACGTTTTAGCAGATTATGATTTCCCAGTAGCATTTAATATGCCTGCAGGACACGAAAAAGACAATCGTGCTTTAGTTTTTGGCAAGGTGGTTGATTTATTTGTTGAAAAAGATCAATCAATTGTTGACTTTATAAATTAAGAGCTTTTTTACACAATATACTTACGCAATTCGCATTATCATTAGTATTTATTTTTTTGTCGATATATTCTCTACGCTCGCAAATAATAATTAAAACGCTTTACAAGAAAAAAAGAAAAACATTTTTACTTCTTTAATTCCTCTTTACACCTAAAACTAATCACGTAAAAACAACCCTTTAATAATTCAAATCTAAACACTATAATTGATTGTTGATTTGACAATGACTTATTTATAATAACATTAAACTAAGCGTATATGTTGTTTAATGGCACATATATACTAAGATGGAACATTAGCACAAAACATTGGGAACATTAGTACTAATAAAAAAGATTCCTTTAAAATATATTTGATAACACTTTACGCATAGCATTTACTGCTAATTAAGTGCAACACTCCAACACCAACAAACAAACTATCAAATTAATAATATGAAAAAAAACTACGCACTGTCACACCTATTATTAACCCTTTCCTTATTATGTATTCCAATATTAGTACACGCCCAAAGAGATGTGTATTTAGTAATTGGTCAGTCTAACGCTGCTGGCCGAGGTGCCATAGAAGCTCAAGATATGGTAGCCCTTTCTGGAGTTGACTTATATAATGGTACAACATGGGAAGCTGCCCAAAACACTAACGCAATTCACCCTGATAAAGAAACAAGTGATGGTGGCCTAAACAGATACTCTACTGTACGAAACACGAATCAACCACAAGGATTAAACTTCTCTTATACCTTTGGACGTATGTTACATGATGTTACTGGCAACCAAATTGGTTTAGTAGTAAATGCCATTGGTGGCTCTAAAATTCAAGAATGGGAAAAAGGAGCTCCAGAAGGCTATTATGAAGAGGCTATTTCTAGAATTAACGCAGCTTTAGATTTAAATGGTTCTACGCTAAAAGGAATATTATGGCACCAAGGAGAAGCTAACAGAAGCTTAAGCTCTTATTTAACTCAGCTCGAAAACTTAATCTTTAACCTTAGAACAGATTTAGAAATGCCAAACCTACCCGTTATAGTAGGTCAAATAAGCAAGCAAAGAACTGATAACGAAAATTTTAATACCAATATTAAAAAAATAACCGATTATACTGATGCTGCATATATCCCCTTTACAGATTACGTTACAACAGACGGTTTACAAACTTTAGATAGAACACACTTTAATTCCAATGGACAACGAGTTTTAGGATATCGTTACGCTGCAAAAGCTTTAAAAATGATATATGGCTATACTTACATTGAAAATCAAGTTATATATGTAAAAGAAGACTCCTTTGTTAGGGGTGGCTCACATGCTGACAAAGCTCAAGAAGTTGAAGACACAAACCTAACTGTGCGTGTTAAAAATTATACAACTGATCAAATAAGAAAAGGTCTACTTAAGTTTGATATAAAGGATTTAACTGAAACTTCTGAACGCTTGATTGTGGACGCCACTTTAATGGTAAACGGCAATGCTCCACACAAAAATACCATAGATATTAATTTTTATGATATTGACACCACATGGTCAGAGAGTACAGTTACAGAAAATAACCTCGTAGATGGTTTCACAAATTTAATAAGCTACAGCACCACAACTTTTGACGAAGATGAAGATGATGATGATAATGATGGAGATGTAAATGAGCTTGTTCATGGCGGTGCTGATTTAACCGAATATATAAAAGATAAATACTATTTAGGAACATCTATTATAGCTCTGGGCTTAGATGCACCAATTAATGCAAACTATTCATTTACAATTAGCACAAAAGATGATACTGCAAATTTTGAATTAAGACCTCATATAATAATAAGTTATATAGACACCTCAATTCCACCTGTATTAAGTAACAATACTTTAGTAGAAAGCGAAGTATTCAATTCTATTAAAATAACAAATCCAGTAGATGATAAACTGATTATATCTAACAATGGTATTATTGGAAATGTAAGCATTTTTAGTATCACAGGTCAACAATTAAAAAGCAAAAAAATAAATAGTTCTTCAGGGACATTAAATGTTTCAAACTTACCATCTGGAACCTATATTGTAGTGATTGAGCACAACAATAAAAAAATATCAAGACTTATTCTAAAAAACTAATTTTTAAACTAAAAAAACATGAAAATTTCAAAAGCTCAAATAACAAAACTATGCTTGATAACAATCAACTTGTTATTTGTATTTCTAATGTCACCTACAGCCTCATACTCCCAAACACCAAACTATCAAGCCATAAGATTAAATAATGGCAACCCTATCATAGAGCCATCCATGTTTATCAATCCATCAGATGGAGAAAACATTAACGGCCCATCAATAATTCGAGTTCCAGATTGGATTCTACCAACGAATCGTGCTCATCCAACAGCCCAGTATTACCTTTATTTTGCACACCATTCAGGCGATTATATTCGTATGGCATGGGCTGCAAATATAGAAGGTCCTTATACTTTATATGATGATTCGGCAACACCTGGTGATAGAGGTGTGTTGGATAATAATGAAGCCGATATCATCCTAAGCGAAAGTAGTCCAAACTTATACATTGAAGAAAATCATTTGGCATCTCCAGACGTTGTTGTAGATGATGCAAACCAACGTATTATTATGTACTTTCATTCTGGTTCCTCATATTATGTAAATGGTGTAGAACAAAATGACCAAGTAACTTGGGTGTCAACCTCGCCGTACGGATTAGAATTTTACGATGGCATCCAACCGGTTCAATTAGGAAGTTCTTATTTCCGAGTATTTGAATATAATGGTGATTTGTTTGCTTTTGATAACGGAGCAAAAACAAACAAAGCCTTGGATGGAGCCAATCCATGGGCCATACCATCGGGTCATGATTTTACATCCCAATTATGGGATAGAGCCTCAGTCAATGCTTTTGGTGAAGATATTCCTGTACCTTCTGGAGACCTAAGAGTACGTCATACAGGTGTACACGTGGCAGGCGATCAATTGCAAGTGTTTTACTCAAGACGGGGTGAATTTCAAGAAAGAATTCAAATGTCTACTATAGATATGACTGCAGATTGGGAATCATGGAATCCAACCTATCCACCTATTGATATATTAGCTCCAAACCCAGGATGGGAAGGTGGCGAACACACATTGGATAATTCAAAAACAAGTGCAGGAATTGATGTAAACCAATTAAGAGACCCTGATGTTTTTGAAGATGCCGATGGACAATTATACGTCATTTACACAGGAAATGGTGAAGGTGGCATTGGAATAGCCAAACTATACGATGCACCAGCCACAAATGTAGAACTAACAACCATAGCAGATACTTATTTTAAAGGTGGCTCATCTACCAATTTTAGTCATTTAAATAACTTAACAGCATCCTCAGGCTCAAACACCTCTGATGCTAGAATCATCTATATGAAATTTGACCTGTCTACAGTTACAGAAATAGAGCATGCTGTTGTACGATTATATGCAAACGAAACTAATAATGATGACGAAATTGAAGATGCTATTCTTTCTTTAGGTGGCCCAATAACAGTATACGAAACAGGAAATGACTGGGAAGAAGAAACACTTAACGATAGCAATGCACCTATACTTGGCAAGGCCATTACAACAACATATCTTACAGAACCTAATCAATATTACGAATGGAATATTACAGCATATGCAAAGGCAAATATAGGCTCTGAAATAAGTGTGGCTTTCAATATTGGTCCAGATAACACTTTAAGCCATAAGTTTGACAGCAGTAGAAAAGATGGTGGCAATCCAGGGCAATTATTAATAACAGACCCTAGCACCTTATCCACAAATGAAATCTTAAACACAAAAAAAACTGAAACACTCATGGCCTACCCCAATCCGTTTATAGATAATTATACCTTAGAAATAGCTGATTACGACGGACAAAGTGATGTTATAGTAGAGCTAATTAACTTAGCTGGTGGCGCATTAATATCAAAAGAAACATATAACCAATCAGTCATTGAGGTCCAAAATTTGTCGTTAGCCATTGGAGCTTACGTTTTAAAAGTATCTTATAACAATGGCAAAAACTTGGTAAAAAAAATGATTAAGGTTGACTAATAAATATATTTTTCAATCAAAAAATAACACTATTAAAAAAAACAACGCTTTATTAACTCTTAAATAAAAAAATCTCAGATTACAATTAATCTGAGATTTTTTTATTTAGTAATTTTTAAAATTAGAACACGTTCTTCATGTGTAAACAATAAAGTTAAAACCAAAAACATGAATATGATTTCAAATTTAAAGGTTAACTTTGCATTATATATTATAACTCATGACAGCAACTAATATTATATACAAACGAGCATCTTCATCGGGGCTTTTGTTGTCATTATCTTATTTACACGATGATATCTTTTTAAAAAATTCCAAAGAGTTTATTCAATAAACCCTGTCAGGACTCAAGACAGGGCTTTTTTCTGGTTAACTGAATAAATCATAACCCTTATTTTCTTTTTTTAAATGCTTTTACATTTAAATACAGTATTTAAATGTTTGAGTCTGATATAAAAGTATCTACATAAGAAAATACTCAAAAATATTATTATGTCTGAAAATGTCATTTTAACAACTGGAATTTACGATATGATCAAAGATCATGTTAGAAGAAAAAAAGTAACAAAACAGGAAGAAAAACTTTTATTAGCAGAGCTAAAAGATGCTCAACAGGTGCGTCGTAGAGACTTGCCTAACAATATTGTGACAGTTAATAGAAAAGTCGTCATCAAGAATCATACAACCAATAAAGAAGAAGAATATATATTTGTTTCAACAAATAAAAAAAACATTAAAAAAAGAAAATTTTCAATTTTATCTGAATTCGCTATTGCAACCGTGGGAAGACAAGTTGGTGATATAATTGATTGGCCTTTTAAAAATGGTACCAAGAAAATAGAAATTTTAAAAGTAGAACCCTTTCAACAAGCATAATTCAAAAAAACACCAAACCCCTTGTATTTAAATGAAACAAGGGGTTTCATAATTAGCTTTTCAAAAGTTATCAACAAATTTCATCGCCTTAACGATTAATAATGGTCAGTCAACTATTTTTTTTAATAATTATTAATTTATGCTATAAAATTGTATCAAATTATTTTAACGAATATTAAAAAGTCTCCAAATGATGAAAAAATTACAATTATTAACTATAGCAAGTATGTTATTGCTTTCAGCACAAATGAATGCTGACGTAATAAAAATAAACAACTTAAACTTAAACAACCCAGATGTACGCAAGTGTCTTAAAGAAGCCTCTGCTCAAGAAGGTTGGGATTTAAAATCCATTTACACAAACTCTGATGATAAATTAGTATTTGTCTTTTCAAAAGGCAAAGACGATAAAGTATACATTAGCAAGTAATACTATATTTAAAATTCTATAAAACCAACTATACTTTCATGTATAGTTGGTTTTTTTATTTCTAATAGTCATCTACCCATAACTTTAAATTTGATGCATTTATCCTTAAAAACACAGGGTAATTCATGTGCTTTTTATCTTTATAAAAATATAACACACCAATAAAAGTGGAAATCTTATAACTCCTATTAAAAAAACTATAACGCAAACATGTTGTGATAATATCATCTTTGTAATAAAACAAATCTAAAAAAATTACAACATGAAAAACTTAGGAAAAATTTCAGTTATTTTACTACTAACACTCGGAATAACAACTACAGTAAATGCTCAAGTTAGCGATGGTTCATCACCGCAAATAGGCATAAAGGGCGGTGTAAACTTCTCTAATATGTACACAGATGATGTTGATGATAATAACATGCTAACTAGTTTTAATGCTGGTTTATACACAAGCTTTCCACTAACAGACTTTATTGCCATTCAACCTGAATTATTGTATTCTGTAAAGGGATCAGAATTAGTTTATGATAATGCTTTTGCTTCAGGAACAGCAAAGTTTAAATTAAACTATATAGAAGTACCTCTCTTATTAAAAATTAATCTGGCAAAAAACATTAATGTACATGCAGGTCCTTATTTTGCTTATTTAATTGATTCGCAAATTACAAATGAATCAGAGGGAGGTAGCCTTGATTTTGAAGAAAATTATGATAATGACGATTTTAACAAGTTTGACACAGGGCTTTCCGCTGGTGTTGGATTCGATTTGAATAATTTAGGAATTGGCTTAAGGTATAATTACGGACTATCAACTGTTGGAAAAGAAAGAACTGTTGCTGGTCAAACTTATACTATTCCTGATGGGAAAAACAGTAATATTAGCTTATACCTTGCTTTAAAATTAAATTAATATAGAGATACAACACCTATTGGAACGCATCACTTGAGTTTCCAATAGGTGTTACTTTTAAATGGTTTAACTTAAAATAAAACATCATGAAACAAGAAGAAGAAAACTTTGAGATAGTAAAGGAATCTAAAGACAACAATAAGAATTATCTTTTCCAAAAAGACAAGATTACAAAAAACACTGCGCTTTTTATTTTTATTGTATTAGCATTATTGATTGTAGCTACGGCTGTAACCTATATGTTTTTTTAATTTATATAAATAATAAAAAAACGAGTATTATTAAAACCCACGCTCTTTTTGTATCTGCTCGTAGGCAGCTTGCACTTGTCTAAATTTATCTTCAGCCCCCTTTTGGTGTTCTTTCCCTAAATGAATAACCTTGTCTGGGTGATACTTTTTCGCCATGGTTCTATAAGCTTTTTTAATAGTATCAACTGAGGCACTTTTATCAATTTCCAAAATTTTATATGCATTATCACTGCTGTTATAAAACATAGCCTTAATGCTTTCATAATCTCTGGCACTAATACCCAAATAACCAGCAATAATATGGATTTGTTGTTCTTCATCTGAAGTTACAGAACCATCTGCCTTAGCAATACCAAATAAAAAATGCATCAATTGCAATCGGGATGCATGTTCCATCATTTGTCTAATTTGCATACACACTTGGCGGGTAGAAATATTTTTTTGTTTATTTATCTCTTTAAAAAGTCTAAAAGCATGATTAGCACGATCTTTCCCATACATATTTACAAATTGAGTCCGCACATAATCTAATTCACGTTGGTCTTGTTTGCCGTCTGCTTTTATTACAATGGATGAAAGTATCAGTAAACTAACTTCAAAATCACCAGACTGGGTTTGTGGTCGTGTGTGTGTTCTATAAGTGGTTCGCCCTTGGTTTGAATTGCCTTGATCTACAAATGGACTACCTTTACTATCAGTCATCGCATCCAGCATACTTCCTATTGCTAATCCTATAATAGCGCCTATTGGTCCACCAAAAGACCAGCCTAATGCGCCTCCAATCCATTTTGAAATACTCATGTAATTTTACGTTATTTTTTTAAGTTTCAAATATAAGATTGTTAGTTGGGTTTTTTAGTTCTTTGTTACAAAAACACTCATTCCTTTACTATTATTTTCATAGTTAGAATTATTTTTAACAATGAAAGGTGAAGCCCAATACTACGACCGAACACTTAATTTTCTGTATCTTTACAGTCTTAAAATGTTAATTTTTTAAATTTAAAAATATGTATCCAGCAGAATTAGTAAAACCAATGCGTGAAGATTTAACAACAGTTGGTTTTGAAGAATTGCATACTGCCGAAGCGGTAGATGCTGCATTAGCAAAAGAAGGCACTACCTTAGTTGTAGTAAATTCAGTTTGTGGCTGTGCGGCTGCTAATGCGCGTCCAGGTGCAAAAATGAGTTTACAAAACACTAAAAAACCAGATCATATTGTTACGGTTTTTGCAGGTGTTGATAGAGAAGCCGTTGATGCAGCACGTGGACACATGGTACCGTTTCCTCCAAGTTCACCTAGTATGGCATTATTTAAAGATGGTGAATTGGTGCATATGTTAGAGCGTCATCATATTGAAGGCAGACCAGCAGAATTAATTGCTGATAACCTTAAGGATGCTTATAATGCACATTGCTAAAATTAAATCCTTTTTTTTTCATAAAAATTAGGAATCGTAGAACATAAAAACCACGATATGTATATTGTGGTTTTTTTATATCTAAACGCAACCTTTTAAGCAACTTTACATCTTATAAGTAAAACGTCCTTAGCAGATGAAAAAATCATTTCCAATTATATTTCTTTTTATTGTATGCTTCTCATTAGTTGCTTTTCAATGTGAAGATAACAACGATACATCTAAAACTCAAGAAGAAGAACGTAAGGAACTAAGCAATTTAAAAACAAATATAGAAACTTTAGCAAATGCATCCATTTGTGATGAAACAACTGAATGTAAATATATAGCTCTTGGTAGTAAGCCCTGTGGAGGGCCATGGAGTTACTTGATTTATTCTACGTCTATAAATGTAGACGAATTAGAAAACTTGGTTAAAGACTACAATAAAAAAGAAGCGGCATTTAACACAAAATGGGGCGTTTTTTCTGATTGTGCTTTTGTATTACCCCCATCTAAAGTAAACTGTGAAAATAACAGCTGCCTTCCTATTTATTAAATGGCAGTTTTTATTATTTTTGAGGTATGATGAAACTTTTATCGTATCCTTTATCGGTTATTTATTTTATATGCTTTGGTATTACGCTTTTAGTGTTTCACGGTATACAATGGTTTTGTTTTAATACCTTTGGTTATAAAGCACATAAGAAAAGTGTAGATTGCATGAATTTTTTTCTAATGCGTTGCTTAAATATTTTAGGCACTCGTTTTTCTTATAACAATCCACATCATATTCCAAGCAATCTACCTATTATATTTGTTTGCAACCATCAAAGCATGACTGATATTTCTCCTATTTCATGGTATATGCGAAAATATCATCCTAAATTTATTAGTAAAATTGAATTAGGAAAAGGTATTCCTAGTGTTTCTTATAATTTAACTCATGGTGGTTCTGTACTGATTGACAGGAAAAATCCTCGTCAGTCTATTCCTGCTTTGATTAAATTTGGAGAATATATAGAAACATCAAAACATGCTGCTGTTATTTTTCCAGAAGGCACAAGAAGTAAAGACGGAACCCCTAAACCATTCCAAACAAAAGGATTAGATATTTTATTAAAAAAAATACCATCAGCTATTGTGGTGCCATTAACTATAAATAACTCTTGGAAAACACAAAAATATGGTAAATTTCCATTGGGATTAGGGGCACATATTATATTAACTGTACACAAACCATTAAAAATAGATACCTTTGTAAATTCAGAGGAACTTATAAATAGTGTTGAAACTACTATAAAAAAACAAATAACACATAAAAACTAATTATTATGTCTTTAAAGAATGTGAGATTTGAGGTCATGAAGTTTTTGGAAAAAGACGTAGATACTTTAATTCAAAAATATTTAATTGAACCTGAAAAAATATGGCAACCTACAGATTTTTTACCAAATTCTGAAGGGGATGATTTTTTTAATGAAGTTGAAGAAATTAGAGAGCTCTCAAAAGAATTACCTTATGATTTTTGGGTTGTTTTGGTAGGTGATATGATTACGGAAGAAGCTCTTCCAACTTATGAATCATGGTTAATGGATGTTGAAGGTGTAGATCAAGTACATGGTCAAAATGGCTGGTCAAAATGGGTTCGCCAATGGACTGCTGAAGAAAACAGACATGGTGATGTACTCAATAAATACCTTTACCTTTCTGGTCGGGTTAATATGCGTGAAATTGAAGTTACAACACAGCATTTAATTTCTGATGGTTTTGATATTGGTACCGATAGAGATCCTTACAAAAACTTTGTTTATACAAGTTTTCAGGAATTAGCAACTTACATTTCACATAATCGAGTAGCAAAAATTGCAAAAAAGGCTGGAAATAAACAATTAGGTAAAATGTGCCAAATTATTTCTGGTGATGAAATGAGACACCACCATGCATATGCAGATTTTGTTGAACGTATTTTTAAGGTAGACCCCAGTCAAATGATGATGGCTTTTCATTATATGATGAAACAAAAAATTACCATGCCTGCACATTTTTTAAGAGAATCGGGTGGCAAAACCAGTACTGCATTTGAAGAATTTTCAAATACAGCACAACGTATTGGAGTTTATACTTCTAAAGATTATGTTGATATTTTACAAAAATTAATAAACCGCTGGGAAATTGACAAAATCACAAATCTTACTGATGAAGCCGAAAAAGCAAGAGATTATTTGATGAAACTACCCGATAGAATGTACAGGTTGTCAGAACGTATGAAAATACCAGAAAATTCTTTTCAATTTAAATGGGTAACTCCAGCCATAGCAAAATAGTTGAACTATTTTTCAAATTATTAATTCCTTTCTCAATCGAAAGGGATTTTTATTTTTAAGTTTATAATGACACAAAAAGAAATCATCAATAAAACCATTGAATTTGTAAAAACATCCCTTAGTAATGCTGAGGGCGGTCATGACTGGTTTCACACATACCGTGTTTACAAAAATGCTTTATTGATTTCAAAAAATGAAAAAGCCGATACTTTTATAGTATCATTAGGCGCTTTACTTCATGATATTGCTGATAGTAAATTCCATAATGGGAATGAAACCATTGGACCTAAAATAGCAAGTACATTTTTACTTGATTTAAATGTTAATAAAACAGTAATTAATCATGTAGTAAAAATTATTGAAAATATTTCCTTTAAAGGTGGCAATGAAATTCAAAAATTCTCATCTATTGAATTAGATATAATCCAAGATGCAGATAGATTAGATGCCATTGGAGCTGTTGGTATTGCTCGGACATTTAACTACGGAGGCTTTAAAAATAGAGCATTATACAATCCGGAAATTAAACCAAAACTTAACATGACTAAAGCAGAATACAAAGCGTCAACGGCACCTACAATTAATCATTTTTATGAAAAACTACTGCTTTTAAAAAATAAAATGAATACTAAAACTGGTAAAGATATTGCTGAAGAACGTCATACGTTTATGGAAACGTTCTTAAATCAGTTTTATAAAGAATGGAACGGTAATTAAAACTCTTTAATTTGATTATTAATCTTCAAGAGCTTGTTGAAAAGACGAGATTTTTGCTTCTAAAATCGATAATTCTTCTGCATTTTCAATAATATCTACTGCTGATAAATTATCATTACCATTAATATATTTTAATATACCTTCTCGTTTATAGAGATAATACTGTAAAGCCTCGTTTATCTTTTCTTCCATGGCCTTAGGTTTTTTTTATTGAATAATTAACTTTATTTCCTTTCTGTAGTTAGAAGCACTCTTTCCAGTAATTTCATTAAACTGTTTATTGAAATGAGAAAAATTATTAAATCCACACTCAAAACAGATATCTGCAATACTCATTTGACTTTCATTTAATAATTTAGTGGCATGTACAACTCTATATTCATTAACAAGCTGTGTAAATGTTTTTCCCGTAGCTTTTTTAAAATATCTACAAAAAGCAGGAACTGTCATACTTACTTCATCTGCAATTTCATCTAAAGCAATGTGGTTTTGAAAGTTTTTATTTACGTATTTAAAAATGACATCTATTTTACTGCTATCCTGAGCCTCGGTTTCAAAAGCAAAACCATCAGCATTTAGCAAACTATAATCATCTGTGGATGCTAAATAATTTATTATTTCCAAAAACTTGATAACACGTTCTAAACCTGTATATTCCATCAAGCTGTCAATCTTAGGACCTATCACAGCTTTTGTTTCCATTTTAAAACGAATTCCTTTTTTAGCGCGGTCAAATAATGACATGACTGTAGCCATTTCAGGAATACTTGCAAAACTATCTCCTAAAAAATCAGATTTAAATTGCACCGTTGTTTCAGTTCCATTGGCTGTTAGTCTATCTGTAAAGCCATTATGAGGTAAATTAGAACCTATTAATATAAGTTGACTATTATTAAAATATGAAAGATGATTTCCAATATGTGTTTTTCCTTGCCCTTTATTAATGTATATAAGTTCCAATTCTGGATGAAAATGCCAATAGGCAGCATTTCTATCTACCTTATCCACATGCTGTTTCACCATTATAGAACTTCCAAAACTCGGGCTTAGTTTTTTTAAAGTGGGTTTCTTATTTATCATGAGTAGGTAATTTAAATGCAAATTTAATACTTAATGTGTATACATTATATATTTATTTAACTTTATTATATGTTATTTTACCTTAACGTGCTGTTAACAATTAATTAACAGTTAATATAGCATACAAATAGGTCAAATTTGTTGTTTTGTAGCACGTTAATCGGTTATATATTTGTCGTGTAGAAAGTTGGTAACATTATTTAGTTAATTAATATCTACCATAAAGTAACAAAAAAAAAGACATTTATAGTATTATATCTATAAATAGTTTACAAAACACATTAGTTTTTTAGTTTGAATTAATGTTTATATTTAGTTTAGTTTAGTTGGTAAAGTGGGCTGTGGTGGCCCACTTTTTTTTTGCTCTATTTTCAACTTACTTTTGAGATTGAGCCAAAATAATTTTAATACTAGCTATAAGATCAGATGTAGGAGTTATTTTAGGCATATTCATGCTTTACTATTCAAAACCAATTTTACTAAAAAAAAGACTTGTAGTTATTATTTTACTATATGTATCTTATGTTTTATTAATTAAAAAGAAAATAAGGCTAAATAAAGGAGGCGTCTTACCTTTAGAGCGGTTGCTGGCTTTTTTTCAGGTGTATTTTCTACAGGAGGCCCTTCTATTATAAGGAAGCACCGTAAAAGACATTAAAGCTTTTAGAGCAACGATGATTGATGTTTTAGGACCTGCTACTATAACCCTAATTCCTGCTTCAACTATAAATTTTAATCATTTAAAAACTGCTTAATTGGTATTTCTATTTTTTCTTTTTGCTCAGTACTTAGGGAAACGAACTTTTACAAGAATAAATAAAGAAATCTTGAAAAATTATTAATTGCCATTTTATGTATTTCAGGCCTCATTCTTATTTTTAAAACGAATAAATGACAAGTCTTATAGGAAACTTTATTTACATTTAAAAGACGGCGACAAATATATAATGTCATTCACTCATACATCATCTAATTAAATAAAGAATTTTGTGTCTATAAAATACATTAACTTTTCTTTTACTTATTCTATATATACCAAAATAACAATCTAATATACTTTTTAGGTTATTTTGAAAATTATTTGGTTAAAATCACTATTAAAGGATGCAAAATATACTCTTTTAACTTGAGTGTATGCTATATTAACAATTAGGGTAGTTAACATTAACTTAACAGATAAAATAGCATATAAATTAGTCAATTTCAATGTTTTCCAGGGTGTTACACCAGCATATCTTTGCAGTGTTGAAGATTAAAAAAACATATTATGAAAAATATAATTAAAAATTTAAAAAAAGGAACCTTAATAGTAACTATGTTTACCACCTTATTAAGTTTCGCAAATGAGCCTTTATTTTATACAATTAAAAATGATGCAAAAACAACATCATTAACTTTAAGCAATGTAAAAAAAGGAAACTTATTATCTATTAAAGATGTTTATGGAATTACTTTATATAGTGAACTAATTAAAGAAAATGGAGTATATACTAAAGGATTTGATTTAACATTACTTCCAAATGGAGATTATGTTTTTGAACTTGACAAAGATGTAGAAATTAGTACAATTCCATTTTCAGTAATAGCTAATAAAGTTGAAATTAATCAAGCATTAGAAAAAACAATATACAAGCCAATTACTAATCTTAAAAATGATATTGTATATATTTCTAAATTAACCTTAGACAAATCACCATTAAAAGTTCAAGTATATTTTGCAGAATCTAATGATTATTCTTTAATATATTCTGAAAAAATAGAGGACACACAAAATATTGAAAAAGTGTTTAAATTAACTGGATTAGATAAAGGATCTTACAAAATTGTATTTAATTCAGAAGGAAGAGAATACACTAAATTCTTAAACTAACACACTAACTAATTTATTTTTAAAAGTGGGCTTATATAGCCCACTTTTTTATATCCCATATTTTTATTTATACTATTTAAGCTATTAGAGTTAACATAAAAATGATAATATAATAATAGTTAAAATAACACATAAATACATCAATATCAATGTTTTACAAACAACAAATACAACTTACATTTGTATTGTTGAACGTTAAAAACACCAAATCATGAAAAAAGAAATTAAACACACAAAAAAAGGAATCTTAATGGTAACTATGTTTGCTACCTTGTTAAGTTTTGCAAATGAATCTTCATTTTTTACAATTAAAAATGATGCTGAAAAAACCTCTTTGACTTTAGAAAATGTAAAAGCAGGAAACCTATTATCTATTATAGATGATAACGGTATGACATTATATAAAGAGCTTATACAAAAACCAGGAATTTATACTAAGGGATTTGATTTAACTTCGCTTCCTGATGGAAACTACACTTTTGAACTTGATAAAGACGTGGAAATAACCACTATACCGTTTTCAGTAAACTCTAATATTGTACTATTTAATAAAGAATTAGAAAAAACCATATACAAACCAATAGTAAGAGTTAAAAATGAAAAGGCGTATATCACTAAATTATCATTAAATAAAGAGCCATTAGAAATTAAAGTCTATTTTACAGATGCTGATATTTTTGAGCTTGTACATACTGAAAAAATAGAAAATACGCAGAACATAGAAAAAATTTATGAATTAACAGGTTTAGGAAAAGGTAGCTATAAATTAGTTTTCAAGTCTGAAGGTAAAGAATTCTCTGAATTTATAAATTAAGAAGATTAAATTTCTGAAAAAAAAGTGGGCTGAAGTAGCCCACTTTTTTTTTCAGAAATTTTAAAATTAACGTCTTCATGCTCATGCATTAAATCTTTTTTTATAAATATTTTAATAAAGTAGTGAAACCAAAAATTTATGATTATCGCTATATATACAGTATTAACACCCTTATATTCTATATTAATTTAACATTAAAATAACAGATAAAATAACATATAAATATGTAAATATCAGTGTTTTGCATAACAAAAAGCGGTTATATATTTGTAGTGTTGAACGTTAAAAATACCAAATCATGAAAAAAGTAATTAATCACTTAAAAAAAGGAATCTTAATGGTAACTATGCTTGCTACTTCATTAAGCTTCGCAAATGAATCTTCATTTTTTACAATAAAAAATGATGCTGAAAAAACCTCATTAACCTTAGAAAATGTAAAAAAAGGTAACCTATTGTCTATAAAAGACGACAATGGTATCATATTATATAAAGAGCTTATACAAAAACCAGGCGTATATAGTAAAGGGTTTGATTTAACTACTTTACCAAATGGCAAATACATTTTTGAATTAGATCAAGACGTAGAAATAAATATCATTCCATTTTCTGTAAACTCAAACATCGTTTCTTTTAATAAAGAATTAGAGAAAACCATTTTTAAACCATTGGTTAGGGTTAAAGACGATATGGCTTATATTACCAGATTGACCTTAGACGAAACACCATTAGAAATTGAAGTTTTCTATACAGATTCTAATGAATATGAACTTGTGTATTCAGAAAAAATAGAGAACACACAAAACATTGCAAGAGTTTTAAAACTAAGCGACTTAAAAATAGGAAGTTACAAAATGGTCTTTCATACAGAAGACAGAGAATTTACAAAAATTATTAATTAAAACCTAAATGTTCACTATATAGTATAGTTAACAAAAGAGAGTATAATACCCCACTATAAAATCCTTATATTATGTTTATATCCCAAACTTATTACTGTTATCAAATTCATAAAGAGAAAACTTCAAATTCTGAAATAGAAAAATCAAGTAACTCTATTACTAATCAAGAAGAAAAACCAAGTTATAATTTTTTTAAAAAATTTGCTTGGAGCTAAAAATTTCTAAATACTGATTAGCACTAATTTTACATAAATTTAACGTATAATGACTTTATCAAATTCAGGTAAAGTCATTATATGTTTCATTACATAGCTGACAAACAATTTTAGTACAAACATAAACCCCAATTTATCAGAAAACAAAATGAATTCTGAAAATTTAAATCAAAAAAAGCTAATATTTCTCAAAAGTCTTAATTGGGAAACAAAAAAAATAGCCTTACATATTATTTGGGCTTTTATAAACATTATAATACTATCTTTTTGTTTTTCCCTACTTGTTGGAACAAAATGGGAATTTGTGTTTTTTATTGCAACCTTTATATATTGCTCAGTATACTGGATGCTTACTACCCTATTATTTGATAAATTTAATAGGTAACAAAATAAATCATTAACTAAAATGACTCTACTCTAAAAGGTTTACACACATACACCTTAATACTTTTTAACACTACCTTGATTGAAATACTTATTTATAAATTTTATTAATGGAATAAAATTCCATTGATTATATTTGCAAAAATAAGCTGTTTTTTTTGAAAATATTCTCAATCATATTTGCTCTATTTATGCTTTTAAAGCCTATACTTCCTGTATTGGAATATGTTGCTTTTTATGATTATATAAAAAATGAACTTTGTGAAAATAAAGAAATAGTTGAAATGAAGTGTAACGGAAAATGTTATTTAGCAAAAGAAATGGCTAAAGCATCTGAAACTTCAGAAACTGGTAATGACAAAAAGCAAACTTCCATTGAAACAAGTGTAGTTTTTTTTCAAGAGATAATTAAAACATCAGTATCATCCATATTTATATATACTCTTAAAGCAAATATCCCATCAGATTATAATATATCATATTCCTTTTTAGATATAAATTCTATATTTCACCCTCCTAAAGTTTAAAACTCATTGCTATTTTTTTAGGTTTTTTATATTGATTTTTTCAACAGGAATTTCAATGTCTTGTTTTTAGGAGTTATAATACTATACAAAACCTAACAGAATACAAAAAATCATTGTTCCTATAATAATACCAATATATCTATAATTATAGTAGCGTTTTATAATTTAAAACAAACAATAATTAGGATATAATTCTGATTACCTACAACTTATAAAAGTTATAAGGAACATATTCGTAACAATTTAAACAAAATAATAAATCTGTTAAAGTCACTAACTTGTACTGGGCTTTGATGGACTAAAGAGCATTTAAATAATGAAATTTTTACACTTTATTGTAATTACAATATTTGTTGTGGTTACTTCATGTACCATAGATAAAACAAATTACGAAGATGAAATACGAGTAGAAACTACTGAGTTTATTGTTTTTGAAGAAGTAATATCGTTAAATGATGGTAACTATTCAATTAGTATTGAAGCCTTAAATGGAACTTTCTATCAAGGCTATAATGAAATTCATTTAAAAATTATCAATACACAAAACAATGAAAATTTAAATAATTCTGATGTTACTTTTTTACCAATAATGACTGATGCTAATGGCAATAAGCTTTCTTGTCCTCATAAATATAATTTAGAATATGATGCAACTAATAACTACTATATGGGGTATGTTGTATTTCCTAATGAAAGCAATACCACCATTAGTTGGGAGCTGTATATTGGTTATAATAACAACAGCCAATTATTCACAACTAATAAAAGTATTTCTGTTCAAGAACAAACAAATATGAACCTAAACATGACAGCATTTACAGGAAATGATGGTGAACAATATTTTATTGCATTGGTTTACCCTCAAAGTCCTGCAATTGCAGAAAATGATTTAATTGCGGGTATTTATAGATACAATAAGCCAAGTAATCCAGCAGGAATATTTCCTGATCCATCACAATATTCCTATTCAATTGTAGAAAATCATACTTTACTATTGGACCCGAGAATGCCAGAACCTTCAATGGGAAATCATTCATCACCCAACAACCTAGATTTAACACAACAAAGCGATGGCTTATACCACGGTGTTGTTAATTATACTATGACTGGAAATTGGACATTGAATTTTATATTTCAGAATCAAAATGGGCAAACCATAAAAGGCACCGAAGTTTCAACTGATTTTACACCTGGAATAGAAGGAGCTAAAAGTGAACTTTATATTGACATATTATTTTAATAAATGAAAGCACCATTAATAGTATCACTTTTACTGATTACAATTGTAAATGCTCAAAATAAACCAGTTGCAAAAGATAGCTTAGGAGGCACTTTAGATGAAATTATTATTATTGCCGCTAAAAAAAAGAAAATAGAAACAGATATGAAAATGGCTATTTCTGTAGATGAATTTTTAGCAGCTTCCGAAAATATAAGTTTTATTAAACGTGGTGCTTATGCGTGGGAACCATTACTCAATAATATGAGTACAGAACGCTCTATCATGACTATTGACGGTATGCATATTTTTGGTGCTTGTACCGATAAAATGGATCCTATAACATCCTATGTTGAAAGTAATAATCTTTCAGAAATTGTTATAAAATCAGGCCAAGAAGGTAGTTTACACGGAGCAACTCTTGCAGGAAGTATTGACTTAAAAAGAAAAAGTACGGCTTTTGGACTTTCAAAAAAATGGAATGGTGCCTATCAAACAGGTTTTGAGTTTAATAACAGTCAAATTTTCAATCTGGGAAATCTGTCATATTCAAGTAGTAAATTTGTAGCAGATGGTAGTATATCATATCGAAAAGCTGAAAATTATTCTGACGGAAATAATAACAAAATAAACCATTCGCAGTACAATAAATTCAACACATCATTCGGAATTGCGTTTAAAACAAGCTATTTATCTTCTGTAAGAGTTGATGCTATTTTTGATAAAGCAACAGATGTTGGATATCCAGCACTTCCTATGGATTTATCCTTATCAAGAGCCCTTATAACATCAGCAGCTTATAAACAATTTTTTGAAAATGGACTTGTAAGGGTTTGGGACACTAAATTATATTTCAATGCGGTTGAACATTATATGGATGATACCACGCGCCCTGAAAACTTAGTACATATGGATATGCCAGGCTGGAGTACAACATACGGATTACTATCCAAAGTGAACTTGAAAAAAGAAAACTATGCTTCTGAAATACAGCTAAATATTTACGATAATTTATCTATTGCAGAAATGCGGATGTATCCTCAAGACAGAAGCGAACGTACTATGTTTGCTTACAGTTGGCCATGGGTTACTACTCGCTATGCTGGACTTTCAATAAGTAATAGCTGGGATATGTCTAAAATAAGTCAGTTAAACTTTGGAGGCACTGTAGGTTTAAATTACAATTATTCAAAATATGCTGAATTTAATTGGATTTTTCATCCAGGATCCCCTCAAGAAAAAACAAGATTTTTACCAAATCTGCATGCTAACTATCAATTAAAAACGAGGGGTTTCAATTTTTCTTTTGGTGGTGGCTATGGGCATAGAGCACCTTCTGTTTCTGAAGGTTACGGCTATTATATATACAATAGTTTTGACCGTTACGATTATGTTGGCAACCCCAATTTAAAAAATGAAATTTCTTATGAAACAAATGCCAGTGCGGGCTTTAAAAATAAAAAAGTAAACATTCAAGCCAAAGTAAATTATTTCTATATCCAAAATTACATTATTGGAAGAATATTAAGCGCTGGGAGCCCAATGAATTATCAATCTGTTGGTGTAAAGGGGTATACGTCATTGGATAGTGCTACATTGTTTAACTTTTCACTGAATGCAAATTATAATATTTCAGAAAAGTTTCACTGGAGAGGCACACTTACTTACGCTAAAGGGTTAGATGATAACAAAAATAATTTGCCATTTATCCGTCCTTTAAGTTATCAAACCTCATGGCATTATTCATATCAAAAATTTGGATTTCAAACATCACTAAATGGCGATTTTAAACAAGACAATTACAGCCCAGAATATGGTGAAGATGGAACACCTTCCTATACCAATTGGAATGTTTCTGCAGATTACACATTTAATATCAAAAATAAAAAAACTGTACTTCAAATTGGTGTAGAGAATGTACTTAATGAGTTCTACAGCACCTATGCAGACTGGGGAAACATTCCAAGAATGGGTCGTAATATTTTTACGTCTTTAAAAATAAATTTTTAAACATTAACAACAAATAAACAATAAAAACAAAATCAATGAAAAACTTAAAGAAATATCTTTTATTATTAATTACCACATTAGTAATTATATCCTGTAGTAATGATGACATGCCTGTTGCAAATAATGTAATATTAGAATTTAACAACACATTTAATGGCACTACGATTGTTCTTGGTAATGCAACATCTACTTCAGCTACAGTCAATACATCTGTAGAAGGACAAATACATCATTTTGAAGAATTAAAATATGTAATAACTAACATTCGTCTTATAAAAGCAGATGGAATTGAAATTCCTTATAATGTAAATAATTTGGATAATGGCGCAACCGTTGTTAACCAATCAAAAGCAGAAACATTAAAGTATGTTTTAAGTAACATTCCTACCGATGAATATAGTACTATAAAATTTGGATTAGGTGTAAAATCTGATTTAAACACATTAGACCAAGTAAGTTTTCCTAATTTTTATGCTACAGCAGGAGCAAATGATACCCAAATGCATTGGGAATGGGGTACAGGATATCGTTTTACAAAGATTGAAGGTTTTTATGGAGTTGAAAACAATCAATTATCTTTCCATTCTGGTAGTACAGTTGAAGGAACTGAAGGTGACGAAAACACGTACGTGCCAGGTTTTGATGCTTATAGAGATATTACATTAAACCTTCCTACGAATGCTATTGTAGGCAACCATGCTCCTACTATAAAAATTGAAGCTGATTTTGATGCTTTATTAAGCGGAAAAAGCAATACCATAATATTAGAAGCTGATAATGCAACACCAAGCATTCACACATCTGTAACAATGTCTAAGTTTGTGGATAACTTAGGTGGCAATGGTACTACTGATATTACTGGAATGTTCTCAATTACAGCAGTAGAAAACTAAATTAAAAAACTTCATGAGTCGGCTTAACATACAAAACCAAGCCGACTTATATAATTATTTCATCGAATAATTCTATTTCAAAATGGCAAACTTAATAAGGAACCTATGTATAGCCCTGTTGCTGCTATCTTGCAGTAATGAGAATACTGAATTTGTTTCTTATACCAATCCAGAAATAACACTTAATATTCCTATAGATTTTCCTGAATTAAACAATTCAGTACGCACCAACCCTCCAACAAAATATGGCGTTGAATTAGGTGAAAAATTATTTTTTGAAAAAAAACTAAGTGCAAACAATACTATTTCTTGCTCAAGCTGTCATATTCAAGCAAATGCATTTGCAGACCATCATGCAAAAAGTATTGGAATTGAAGGACGAATTGGTCTTAGAAATGCTCCTCCTATTCAAAATTTAGCATTTATGCAAGTTTATAATTGGGACGGAAATAAACGTCAGTTAGAAAATCAACCGTTAGTACCCATAATAACACATGAAGAAATGGATTCTTCAATATTAGAAGTTATCAATAAACTTGAAAAAGATGAATCATACATTGACTTGTTTAATAAAGCGTTTAACGGAGAAGGTATTACAGCTGGGGGTATATATAATAGCATGGCACAATACGAATACACACTAATTTCGGCCAATAGCAAATACGATAAAGTAAAACGAAATGAAGGTGAAAGTTTTACCCAAGAAGAAGCACAAGGCTATCAAATTTTTCAAGATAAATGTATAAGTTGTCACAGTACAGAACTATTCACCGATCAAAGTTTTAGAAACATTGGATTCCCTTTAAACCCTGATAATGAAGAAGCAGGACGCGCCAGAGTCACAGGATTAGTTGAAGACTATATGAGTTTTCGGGTACCTACATTACGAAACATTGAGTTTACTGCTCCCTATGGAAGTTTTGGTCAGTTTGCTACCCTAAAAGAGGTTTTAGATTATTTTGATTATGGAGTCTTAGATTCCGATAATCTTGACCCTTTTCTTAAAGAAAATGATAATAAAATTACACTTACAGAAACGGAAAAAGCCCACCTAATTTCCTTTATGAAAACATTAAGTGATACTGAATTTGTAGATAAATAATCTTCTCCTATAAAGATTAAAATAATTTCAATTGCCCATTTTTAAAAGGCTCATGCAAGTCCACATTTAATTTGGGTATTTTCTTATTTTTAAAATACCTATTATGAGCTAATCTGGCTAAGGTATCGATTTGATCTGCAATTTTGCCTTCACCACGCATGCGAGTACCAAAACGCGAATCATTTAATGTTCCACCATGGCAACTTTCTATTTGGTGTAATACTTTAGCTGCTCTATCTGGCATTCTTTTATGTATCCAATCTGTAAATATAGCACCAATAGCACCATTAAGCCTTACAATGGTATACGCTATAGATACTGCACCATGTTCGGATACAGCTTTTGCTAAAGGTAATATTTCATGGCTATTTATGGATGGAATAATCGGTGCCAACATAACATTAACAGGAATACCGTTTTCACTCAAAACTCTAACTGTTTCAAGTCGTTTTTTTATAGTGGTAGTTCTAGGTTCTAAAATACGCCTGGTTTCTTCAGATAATGTGGTTATAGAAATATTTACACAAATTAAATTATCTACAACCAACTTTTTCAATATATCTAAATCACGTAAAATCAACGCATTTTTTGTAATAATTGATACTGGGTGCTTGTATTTTAAAAAAACCTCTAAACACTTTCGAGTTATTTCAAATTGCTTTTCTGCAGGCTGGTAGCAATCGGTATTTCCAGACATAACAATAGGGCAAGCTTTCCAGGTTTTTTTCTTTAATAAAGCTTCTAAAAGCTTAGGTGCTTCTTTTTTCACCATAATCCGTCGCTCAAAATCTAAGCCTGCACTATAGCCCCAAAATTCATGACTATTTCTAGCATAACAATAAACACAACCATGTTCACAACCTTGATATGCATTCATAGAATAGCTCATACCAATATCTGGACTCTCTACTTTATTGACAATTGTTTTTGGAAACACTTCTAAATAAAGTGTTTTGTTTTTATCGCTTACTTCCCCTTCTTTTTTACAAAATTCAAGAAAATCATCTCGCATTTCATGACTTAATTCGAAAAAACGATTGGGTACATGTTGTTGCGCACCTCTTCCTTTTATGGTAGATTTTGGGTTCATTATAATAAAAAAATAGATTGTTATTTTAAGTTGCTCTTTAAAATTACTACTTATATGTTTTAATAAATGTTAAAGCAAGAATAGGTTATTAACAAATATGTATCTCTTAAAGTGATATAAAGATTACTTGATAAAAACAGAATTAAAGTAATTAATTACGAAACTTTTAATAAAAATATAATAACAAATGTATTAGTAAAAAAACACTAATCGTTTCTATAATGTTATCTAACGAAGACCAGTTAGTCTTCAGGGAAAAAATTATATAAGTCTTTTAATTTTTTATAAGTTAGTTTGACCTCATTTCGAAAGCAACCTTATCGTTTACAGATATTTATATATAATAAAAACATATTTATTAATCCATAAACAACTTTATCATGATGAAAAAATTACTCCAAAATTTAATGTCAACGATTTTATTCGTTTCAACAACTGTAGCTTTTGGCCAAGCAAGCTTTAATTTCATAAATAAACCTGCAGAATTTCATCCTGATGGAACTTTAGCTGCCACTGAGCCAATGGTTTTTGAATTTAGCAATGTACCCAATGATGCAGACAACCTTATAAGTTTAAGATTTTACTTATATCCAAACGGCCTTTCTACTATAGATACGGCTGGTAATCCAATTGATGATGGTGTAAACTGGACAGGAGGTGATGATAAAATGAATTTGCTTATGGGACTATTAAATGATGCCGATGTAAATAATGGATTTTACAAAACTGAAACGGTAGATAATGGAGATGGGACATTTACAAAAACATATACCGTTTTTAATGTTTCCAATGATGGTACTAATGATACTTATAAAAATGGAGGAATTGTGGATGGCGCACATTATGCTCCTATAATAAGAGTCATTCATGCTAATGGACAACCGAGATATAATAATTCGGGACAATTAGGAATGGGGAATGGCAATAACCCGCTTATCGTTGATCAAGCAACTTTAGATCAAAGTCCAGATATTATAGCAACTCATTTTGCCTTTTCATATTATCCACCAGAAGAAAATGACACTACTGGTAATGGTGAATTTCCACATATTACAGCTAACGCTTCCATTGATTTAGTTGGAAGTGGAGGAGACATAGAATATCAAATCTTAACATTTAACCCTGTATCAAAACAAGCCACAAATGCCGATCCATTTACGGTATCTGCTACGTCCAGTTCAGGACTCACAGATATAACCTATAGTGTTGAATCAGGACCGGCAACCATCAATGGCAATATAGTAACTTTGACTGGTACTGTTGGCACTGTAACCTTAAAAGCAGCACAAGCAGGAAATGAAAATTATTACCCTGCACAGACTTTTTTACAATTTGAGGTTATAGATCTTAGCACTTTTTCACCTATTGTTTCAACACGACTTACAGAAGATTACCCAATAGAAATGCCTGCATTTTATGCCTACCCTATTTATGTAACATCTGAGATAGAAGAAGCTGATTTTATTACGATAAATAGTATAGAGATTACAGTAGATGGCACAGCAATTCCAGTAGTTAGTGAAAACAACTTACACTACGCACTATGGACTCCAGATACTTATGGATCACATATAATAAATATAACTGCTTACGGTTCTAATGGCGTAAATACCACTATAACAAAAACTATTGAAGTTACCGATGTTATAGCCACACAAAATGTGCAAACAATTAAAGACGCAATAATAGAAATTAATAGCACAATTCGTCAATGGCATTATGGAACCTATACAATGCCACAACACATAGGAAGTTACGACCAAATTATTGGAAATTTACTGGTTGAATGCCCTTCTATCTCAGGAGGATGTGATGATTGGGATCGTAGAGCTTTTATTGATGTTATGGGACCTGATGGCAACTGGATTCAAATTATTCGCTATATAACTCCATATGGAGTAGGGTGTAATCATACTATTGATTTAACAGACTATGCAAGTCTGCTTCAAGGTGAAGTAGAATTTAGAATGTATATTGATACCTGGGGAACTGGAGGTTGGCAAATATCCTTAGACTTTGATTTTCACCAAGGCACACCTCAATATCTATATTCTAATGTAGATGAATTATGGGACGGATCATGGGATTTAGGTAATCCTAATGACCTTCAACCTGTTCCTATTGCAAACTATACATATAATAATAATGTATTGAGTTCTCACCTACGTTTATCTACTACTGGACATGGTTGGGGAAGTAATAATTCTCAAAATGCTGCTGAATTTTATAATGCCACCAATTATATTGATGTAGATGGAGTACTAAATTACACTCAAAACTTGTGGAACAACTGCGACCCTAACCCAGATAATTGTACTGGACAACGAGGCACATGGTATCATAGCAGAGCTGGATGGTGTCCTGGTGCTATTGCTCATCCAGATATTGTTGATATGACCTCTCACATTGTCAATGGTACTGTTGATTTTAGTTATCGATTTGATCCAACTTATATTGACTTTTGCCATCCTAATAACCCTGAATGTATCACAGGTGTTACTTGTTCCGATTGTAATGATGCTTACAAAGCACAGTATTATATTGATGCACAACTTATTAACTTTAGCAACACACCATTAATACAAGGAACATTAGACATTGAAGAAATCAATAATGTAGCAGATTACAAATTACAAGCATACCCAAACCCTTCCAATGGAATCTTTAAAATATCAACTTCAGCAACTATTGGTAAATCAGTAATGCAAATAGTCACTATTTCTGGAGAAGTTTTAAAAACTTATTATTTTGATTCCGCTGAAGAATTAAACAACTATACATTCAATTTATCTTCTATAGCTAAAGGCCTATATTTTGTATCTATAGAAAATAATGCAGGACAAGGTAATTTAAAGCTTATAATGAAATAAGTTATTAAAATTCTATCACTTTTAGATTCATCCAATTCCTAAACACCTGTAATATATAAACTACAACTAAGTGAATCGGATGAATCTAAAAATGAAAACTTTACCTATACATTTATAAATTATTAAAAATTGTTGTTTAGATAAGTACAGCTGTTATTCGTCTAAAAAACAATTATATAACATTATTTTACCCTAACTTAATTTCATTAATCCATTAAATATATTACATATGAAAACAAAAATTACTTTTTTAAAAACAATGCTTTTTATTCTTGCTATTATGGCAAGTATAAATTTACAAGCACAAGATTCTGAAGCCCTTCTACATTTACAATTTGAAAACAATTTAAATGCAGGAGGAAGCGGCAATTACACTGTTCAAGTTCACGACCCAAATAATTATGGTAGCGTGGTAAAGTATGGTAGTAATTCTAAAGAAGGGAGCTACTGTTTAGACTGGAGCTTATTTGATGTTGCTTCAACACCGCCAAGTCCTGATTATTATTTTGTAAACAATAATGATCCAGTTGATATTCGTACTACTACTAACTCAAGTATTGATGGTAGTGAAGCTCGTACAGTTACAGCTTGGGTATTATTAAACTCTAATCCTACAAATAAACCAACATTAGCGATATTGAATTTAGGAAATCCTGCTGCTTCAGCAAGTATTGATCCTTATGGCAGATGTACTTTTCAAATAAATGTTAACCCAGAAAACCTTGTGTTAGGATTAGCAGGTGGTGCGGTTAATTATAATTTTTCATCAGCTACAATAGTAGATGATTCATGGCATCACGTGGCATATACCTATCCTTCTGATGGAACATTAGCAGATGTTAAAATGTATGTAGATGGTGTTCAGGTAACTACAGATGGTGGGGGTGACAATAGTAGTATGAAAATTAATACAACTGAGGATTTAATTTATATAGGTTCTAAAGGTGATTATAAACTTAAATGGTGGTGGGGCGGTGCCATGGACGATGTTAGACTTTATGATTTTGAACTTTCAGGATCACAAATAGCATCAGTTTACAATGGCGCTTATCTAAACATAAATGATGTAGCTTTTGGAGAAAATGAACTTAAAGCATACCCAAATGCAGTAGAAGACTTTTTACATCTCGAAACTTTAAATAATGACTCATTAGAAGTTAATATATTTGATTTAACAGGTAAAATGGTTACACGAACTGGCGGAAACACTATAAACATGAGTAATTTAAACTCTGGGTTATATATTGTTAAAGTTAGAGAAGGTAATAAAGTAGCTAACTTGAAAATTGTTAAAAAGTAAATAAACTTAAATTTAAGTAACTAAAAATAATATCCTGTTATATGCATATAACAGGATATTATTTTATAATTCAAAACAACTAAATTAAGCAGATAGGCTCAACAAAAACTTTGTAAAGATTTCTATAAAAAGAGAATATTTAATTTCTTTTAATATTGTTAAAAGACCCCAAAACCATACTCATATTGCACAAAGCCGCACTTATTCCCCAGGAAAATTGGCCTTTCGCTTTTCTAAAAAAGCCGTAGTACCCTCTTCAAAATCGGCTGTACCAAAGCAGTTTCCAAATTCCTTAATTTCAATTTCAAAACCGTTTATACCATCATTAAAATTGGCATTAATAGCCTTAATAGCTGAGCTAATTGCTACGGATGAATTTCGTAAAATTTTGGCAGCTATTTTTTGGCAGAGTGGTATTAATTCTTCTTGATAAACAACATGATTTACCAAACCATATTCTTCAGCAGTTGTAGCATCTATCATACTTGCAGACATAATTAACTCCATAGCACGCCCTTTTCCTATTAACTGTGGTAAACGTTGTGTTCCACCATAACCTGGTATCACCCCTAAGGACACTTCTGGCAAGCCCATTTTTGCATTATCGCTTGCTAATCTAAAATGGCATGCTAAAGCTAATTCCAATCCACCTCCTAATGCAAAACCATTAATTGCTGCAATGACTGGTTTAGATAAATTTTCAATAAAATCAAATAATAATGCTTGACCTTTTGCTGCTAATTTTGTGCCTTCAGTAACATCAAAATCGGCAAACTCACTAATATCTGCGCCTGCAACAAAAGCTTTTTCACCACTACCCGTAATAATTATTACTTTAGTTCTTTTGTCTAATTCAGCAATTTCTAATGCATTATGCAACTCTTGAATCGTCTCCCGATTCAAAGCATTTAATTTTTTGGGACGATTAATAGTTATGGTTGTAATACTGTTCTGATGTGTTGATAAAATATTTTTATATGTCATAGTTATTAATTTTTAACTGGATTCTTGGCTTCAGTTCAATTATGTATAGTATCTTTATTAAAAAAACTACTTAAGCTTTTGGAAACGTAACTGTAAAAACAGTTCCTTTTTCAATTTCAGAAGTAAAATTAATAGTACCTCTGTAGGTTTCAACAATATTTTTTACCATAGCCAAACCAAGTCCCATTCCACTGGTTTTAGTGGTAAATTTTGGTTCAAAAACCTTCACTCTATTTTCTTCCGAAACACCTACACCATTATCAGCTACTGTAATAACAACCTCACTATCTATCAAACCTACATGTACCAAAATTTGTGGTGAACGCTCATCAGAAATAGCTTGTATACCATTTTTAACCAAATTAGTAACAACACGTATAAGCTGGGTTCTATCAAATTTAGCAATAATTTCATCCTCATCAGCTGAAAATATAATGTAATCTTCATTAAAGATTTCTAATGCTAATCTAACAATTTTTACAACATTTAAAGTTTCATTTTGTTGCGCTGGCATTTTAGCAAAATTTGAAAATGCAGATGCAATCGAACTCATAGTATCTATTTGCTGGATTAATGTTTTAGAATATTCATCCACTTTTTTATAAATATCTGCATCATTATGATCAAACTTTCGTTGAAAATTTTGAACTGTTAATCGCATGGGGGTTAATGGATTTTTTATTTCATGTGCTACTTGTTTTGCCATTTCACGCCAAGCTTGCTCACGCTCGCTTCTCGCTAATTTCACCGCACTTTCCTCTAATTCATCAATCATGCTATTGTACGAACTTACTAAGGTAGAAATTTCTTCACTTGTATCATCAATATTTATTTTTTCATTCCGCATTTCTAAACGGGTCATATTCATTTTATCACTGATAGTTTTAAGCGATTTTGTAATGTATTTAGACAAAATAAATGCTATGCTAATAGCAACAAGTAAAACAAACAAATAGGTGTAACTAATACGCTCTAAAAATTCATCCAGCTCTCTAGAAAAAAACTCCTCGTTTTCCAAATAAGGTAAATTTAAAATAGCCAACGGCTTAAACTTTTGATCTGTTATATAAGAATAGGATGATTGAAATGTTTCGCCATTTTCTTGACTTATTTCTATAACCCGATGAGCAGCTTGATTAGAAACACCATTCAATACTTCTGCACTTAAGCATTTTAAAGAGTTTTCATTAGAAAAACTTGCTTTTGATGAAATTAATAGTGTACCTTCTAAATCATATAAATTGATTCGAAGCGAATGTACGTCTGCAATTCTATAAATTTCATCTTTAAAAATTAAAGGAATTTTTTCAGTAGTTACAGGATAAGACGTTTCTTTTAAAACATTATGAAGATGTCTCTGAATAGCATATTCTTTACGCTCTAACCGTTCTTTATGATAATCTTGAGTTTCTTCAGTATAGTGCTGAATGGCAACAAAAACAATAAGAATGGAAGCTACTAGCACCAATAAAATCATGGCGATAAAAATACGCGTACGTAAAGAGAGTTTTTTTAGTTTCAAGTGTATTATTTATTATTTTTATTGGGCAATTGTAGCATGTATAACCTCATTTTATAATATAACGTTATGAGGGTGATTTATTTAAAAATTACAATTCTTAAATATAGCAATAATCAAACCAAAGAACGCTAAAGCTTTTTTAAAATATATTTATGAAATTTTATCATAATTTTGTTTTGCATTATGGATTGCAACAACTCCTTTTAGCTAAAACCACGAATAAAAAAACTTTGAAACAAATGTAAAAGTTATAATTAACTCTTTGTTTCAAAATAGCAAAAGCAAAAGATATAAGGTTATTCCAATTTTTTTAAGCTTTAGGATTTTTTTCGCGAATCCTTTTATAAATTTTGAACCCTAACATAATTGAAATCCCCAAAACAAGAATACCAACAATACCCCAAACCCAATTGATAGCACTTTTTAAAATAACTAAAAACACAACTGCAAACAAAATAAACGTAGCACCTTCATTCCAAATACGCATATAATTGGATGTTTTTTTTACAATATCATTCTGAAGTTGTTTGTAATAGTAATGCGTTTTTAGATGGTAAATAATCAGTAAAACAACAAATGTTAATTTTACATGCATCCATGATTGTTGAAGCCAACTTGGTGATAAAATTAGCAACCAAACACCAAAAATAATTGCTAAAATAGCAGATGGCCAGGTAATAATGTACCACAAGCGCTTTGCCATGATTTTTAATTGTTTACCTAAAATTTCTTTATCTGGTAATGGTTTGTGGAAAGATTCTATTTGGTATACAAATAAACGTGGAATATAAAATAACCCAGCAAACCAAGTTATTACAAAAATAAGGTGAAATGATTTAATGTAGTTGTAATATTCCATTGAAACTATTTATGAAATTAAACTCTTTTTTACAGATAGAGTCTTAGTTATTTCTTTATTTAAAAAATAAGCGGTAACAATTGTAGCCAAAACATCTGATATAGGAAACGATACCCAAACTCCAAATTCACCGTAAAAATTAGGAAGAATTAAAATTAGCGGAATAAAGAAAAAGCCTTGTCTTGTTAATGTTAATAATAATGCTGGGACAGCTTTTCCTATAGCCTGAAAATAAGCCGCTCCAATAAGCTGAACAGCAATAATTGGAGTAACTGCAAACACCCAACGCATAGCACTTGGCGTTTGTTTAACAACCTCTAAATCTGTTGTAAACATTTTGGTAATGGCTTGAGGAAAAAGCATCAATAAAATAAAAACTAAAGTAGCCAAAATTGCAGCATATTTTATAGCTGTATTAATAGTTTCTCGAACCCGCTCATAATTTTGAGCACCATAATTAAAACCAGCAATAGGCAAAAACCCTTGGGTAACACCCAAAACAGGAAACATAGCAAACATAAGCATTCTGCCTACAATAGCATAAGCGGTAACAGATGTTTCACCACCCAAATCAAACAAAATATTGTTCATAAAAAGATAAGTGATACTCACAACGGCCTGCCTTGCCAAAGTAACAAAACCCAAGGAGCTTATTTCCTTAACAATACTTAAGTTAAGTCCAAAATGATAAAAATTAATATTTAACTCCGACCTTTTTGAAAGAAAAAACCAAAGAATATAAAACAAACTTCCGCAGTGTGACAACGTAGTTGCCCATGCGGCTCCTGCCATGCCAAAATTTAAAATATTGATAAAAATATAATCTAACACTAAGTTTCCAATCGAAGGGATCATCATAGAATACATAGCAAACTTAGGTTTCCCCTCTGCGCGTATTACTGTATTTCCCATCATACATAATGCTAATATTGGCACGCCATAAAGCACAATAGTATAATAGGTTTTAGCAGGTTGAAAAATTGCTCCTTTACCTCCAAATGCATCTACAATGCTATCAATATATGTTAAACCTAAAACTACTAACGATACAGTTAGTAATAATGTTAATGTTATTTGGTTTCCAAATGTTTTTAATGCTTTTTTATAATTTTCTGCACCTAGAGCCCTAGAAATAATAGATGCTCCACCTACCCCTATAGACATCCCTAATGCAGCAATAAAAAACGTTACTGGCAATACTACATTTATGGCGGCTATAGAAGTAGATCCAATCCAATTGCCAACAAAAATGGTATCAACAAGAATATTTAAAGACATAACCAAAACACCTATAGATGCTGGCACTGCTTGTTTTATTAATAGTTTACTTATGGGTTGTTCTCCTAAATCTTGTGAGGATATTTTTGCCATTATACCAACTCCGTTTTAGAAATGCCCCAATTGGCAATCCATTTAGATAGTAATTCTACAAACTCTGTATCATCATTTAAACACGGAACCGTTGTATAATCATTACCACCCATTTCATGGAAAATTTCCTGACCCTCTATGGCAATTTCTTCTAAGGTTTCTAAGCAATCACTAACAAACGCAGGCGTAACTATAGCCATGTTTTTAATGCCTTGTTTCCCTAAACGCTCAATAGTTCTATCTGTGTAAGGCAACAACCAAGGGTCAAATCCTAATCGTGATTGAAAGGACGTTGAATAGCTACCTTCTTTAAGTTTAAGCTGTGCTGCAACCAATCTAGTAACTTCCAAACATTGATGTCTATAACAAAACTCATGTGCTTCACTTGGGGTTACACAACAACTACCATCTATTTTGCAATGCGATTTTGTTACGTCACTTTTACGAATATGACGCTCTGGTATGCCGTGATATGAAAATAGTAAATACTCGTAATTTTTCCCTTTTAAATGTTTTTTAATAGCATGTGAAAGCACTTCAATATAATCAGGCTTGTTATAAAATGCAGGCACAGATTCAATTTTTAAATTTGGAAAATGCTCCTCTCGAAGTTTTTCTGCCAATACCATAATTGTTTCTGTTGTTGCCATGGCAAATTGCGGATACAAAGGAAACAACAACACCTTTTCCACTCCTTGATCAACCAATTCTTGCAACCCTTTTTCAATTGTCATACTTCCATAACGCATGGCTAAAGCAACTGGATATGCTACTTTTTCTTGTATTTTATTTTGAAGTCTTTTTGATATTACAATAAGTGGCGAGCCTTCTTCCCACCATATTTTTTTATACGCAGCTGCTGAAGCTTTAGGACGTGTTTTTAAAATAATGCCTCTAACCAATAAGGCACGAGCAGCATAAGGAATATCAATAACCCGCTCATCCATTAAAAATTCGCCTAAATACTTTTTTACATCTTTTGGTTCGGGGCTATCAGGAGAACCAAGATTAACAAGTAAGATTCCTTTTTTCATCTTGCAAAAATACAATAGAAATCTGTAAGCTAATATTTAACAGTAAATAATTACTTAATGTTTTTTTCAATCTCTTGCTGATAATAGGGTTTTGGCCTTTTTTCATTGTAGTCACAGTCTTGAAAAATACCGCAAGATGTATTAGAACGCACTAATGATTTTGAATTATAATTTTTAGCTAAGGCCGCAATTTCTGGTGTTAGGTATTTCATGATTATAGGGGGTTTTAAAGTTGCTAAATTATAACGAATAAGATAGTCATTTGTTACCAAATAATCAATAAAATGTAACATTACTTACAAAACTACCCCAAAGACATAATATACTTTTTAGGCGTTGTTCCATATTTCTTTTTAAAAGCTGCAATAAAATGACTGGCTGTACTATAGCCTACTTTATGCCCTACTTCATTAACGTTATCGTTACCAGCTTCTAATAATTTTCTGGCAACCTCCATTTTATAATCAAACAAAAAACTAAATACCGAATCGCCATAAATTTGCTTAAAGCCTTCCTTTAATTTTTTAAGATTCAATCCTATTTCATCTGCTAATTCTTGTAAAGTTGGTGGCTCTGCCATACGAGACACAATAATATCTTTAGCTTTTCTAATTTTTATCACGTTGGTTTCATCAACTAAAAACGGACATTGCTCTACATCAGCATCTTCACTTCTATTAAAATATAAGCTTAGCAATTCATATGCCTTGCCTTTAAAATAAAGTGATTTAATTGAATGATTAAGATTGTAATTAATCAATTGATTTAACACAATAGCCATGGATGGCGAAATAACACCATCCTTATAATACTTTTTATCCTTATTATCTTCACTTAAAAAAGAAATATAATGTGCTTCTTGCGAGAATAAACCGTGAAACTTTTTAATAGAAATTAATACAGAAACTATCCAAGAATGTGGATTTATTTCTAAATTTATTGGTAAATCTCGCTGCGGATTATAAAGTAACAAAGAATTTTCTTCTAAAATATTTAATTTATAATGTCCTTCATTAAATAAAAATTGGCTAGATCCTTTTACACAAAAGTGAAATTGAATGTAGTCGCTATCTATTTCTTTTACAACATTTTGAATTTCGATACTTTCATTTTTATATGACAGAATTAAAAACCCATCATCTACTTTAGTTTCCTCAAAAGAACTTTGAGCGACATTTTTACGCTTGGTTGTTTCATGATTCATAACATATTTATTTAGATTCGTTCTAAATTAATTGCCTAAAAAGCGCCTAATTCCCTACAAAAATATGACAATTATCATAATTTAATAAAAAACAACGTTAAAAAACCACAAACGATACTAAAAGTTCTTTTAGCGTTACTTTTTGTCAAGTCATCAACATATTTTTGCTTGACAATTTCAGGTATCAGCATGCAGCAGTACAATATTTCAAAAAGTAACTCTTTTTACGCCATCGGGTTGAGTTATAAAAAAGCCGATGCAGACACGCGTGGGCACTTTAGTTTAGATGAAAATGCTAAGTTAGCATTACTTCAACAAGCTAAAGACAATAATATTGAAAGTTTGGTAATAACCTCAACTTGCAATCGTACGGAAATTTACGGTTTCGCCCAGCACCCTTTCCAACTTATCCAATTACTTTGTGACAATACACGCGGTACCGTTGATGAGTTTCAAAAAGTAGCTTATGTTTATAAAAACAAAGAAGCTATTGCGCATATGTTTCGCGTGGGTTCTGGTTTAGATAGCCAGATTCTTGGTGATTTTGAAATAATAAGCCAGTTAAAAATAAGTGCAAAATTATCAAGAAAACACGGTTTACTTAACAATTTTTCAGAACGGTTGGTAAACGCTGTTATTCAAGCTAGTAAACGCATCAAAACTGAAACCAATATTTCATCAGGAGCAACCTCTGTTTCGTTTGCATCAGTTCAATATATTTTTAACACCATTCAAGACGTTTCAAATAAAAACATATTATTGTTTGGAACAGGTAAAATTGGTAGGAACACATGCGAAAACTTAGTTAAACACACCAAAAATGAACATATTACCTTAATTAATAGAACAAAAAACAAAGCAGAACAAATTGCTGGAAAGTTTAATTTAATAGTCAAGGATTATGCTAATTTACAAGAAGAAATTTCACATTCGGACATATTGATTGTAGCTACAGGTGCACAACGCCCAACCATAGATAAACATATTGTTCAATCTAAAAAACCGTTATTGATTTTAGATTTATCAATACCCAAAAATGTAAATAATAATGTTAAGGAATTAAATAATGTATCATTAATACATTTGGATGATTTATCTAAAATTACCGACCAAACTTTAGAAGCTCGTAAAAAGCACATTCCATTAGCTGAACATATAATTGAAGAAGTGAAAACTGAATTTAATAATTGGCTGGAAACTCGAAAATTTGCACCTACCATTAAAGCACTTAAACTTAAATTGAATGATTTTAAAACAGCAGAATTGGATGCTTTACGCAAAAAAAACGCTGATTTTAATGAAGAACAAGCCGAAATAATCAGCAACAATATCATTCAAAAAATAACCAATCATTTTGCGCATCATTTGAAAGATGATGACGTTTCTACTGATGATAGTCTGGAACTCATAAAAAAAGTCTTCCAGTTAGAACAACCGTCAACACATGTCTAAAACCATAAGAATTGGGACACGCGATAGTGAATTAGCACTATGGCAAGCCAAAATAGTACAAAGTCAACTACAAAGTTTAGGTCATAAAACAGAATTAGTTCCTGTAAAATCTACTGGCGACTTAGTTTTAGACAAACCATTATATCAATTAGGAATTACCGGTATTTTCACACGTACCTTAGATGTTGCCATGCTTAATCATGATATTGATATTGCAGTACATTCCTTGAAAGACGTGCCAACTTTATTACCCAAAGGCATAGTACAAGCTGCTGTTATAAAACGAGGCAATGTGAATGATACTTTGGTTTTTAAAAACAATGAAGAGTTTTTAGGTTCCAAAGATGCTATTATTGCTACTGGTAGTTTACGGCGCAGAGCACAATGGTTAAACAGATTTCCAACACATACCATTGTAGACATACGAGGAAACGTAAATTCACGTTTACAAAAATTAAAAAATAACGAAGAATGGAATGCTACTATTTTTGCTGCTGCTGGCATTGGAAGGATAGGGCTAAGACCAGAAGAAGCTATTAATTTAGACTGGATGATTCCTGCACCAGCACAAGGCGCCATCATGATTACTGCTTTAGAAAATGACGAATTTATATTAGCTGCTTGTAAAGAATTAAACCATGAAGAAACAGAAATTTGCACCACGATTGAGCGTGAATTTTTAAATAGATTAGAAGGCGGTTGTACTGCACCAATTGGTGCTTTGGCTTATATCAAAAACGAGGAAATTAACTTTAAAGGTGTTCTACTAAGTGAAGACGGAAGCAAAAGAATTGATGTAACTCGTGTAAAAAAAGTGGGAGAGCATCATGATATGGCTAAATATTGTGCCGATTTTGTAATAGAAAGAGGTGGCAAACGCTTAATGGACAACATTAAAAACACCAATAAAAAAACAAATGTATTTTCAACCAAAAATCTTACTGAAGATCAACGTTTATTATTCAATGAAAAAGTAATTGTTGAAAGTTCAGATTTTATAAAAATTAGTTTGAATAGAATTCATCCACGCTTTTTAAAAAATGAAATCCAAAACGTAATTATTACCAGTAAAAATGCTGTTGATTCTTTAATTACAAACTTTTCTGCAATCGAATTACAATTTAAAAACATCTATTGTGTTGGTCGCAGAACAAAACGCCTAATAGAGCAAAAAATTGGAAAAGTTACTCATTTTGAGCATAATGCTAAAAAACTTGCAAACTATTTGGTTAAGTATATGGACGGTAAAGAAGTTACTTATTTTTGTAGCGATATCAGACTAGATGAATTACCAAGCATTTTAGTTCAAAATAATATAAAAGTGAATGAAATTGAAGCCTATCAAACCAAGTTTGATAGTATTAAAGTGGCTGATTCAATTGAAGCAGCTATGTTTTATAGTCCTTCAACTGTTGAGAGTTTTGTTCAAAAAAACAATTTGGAAGTGATTGCTTTTTGTATTGGTGAAACAACAGCTAAAGAGGCAAAAAAACATTTTGAAGACGTAAGAATTTCAAAATTACCAACAGTAGAAAGTGTGATTACGTTAGTTAATCTACACTATATTTGATAGTTGTTTGCCATTGGTATTTAACTATTAGCAACGCTATTGTGTATAAAAATGAGGCTGATAAAGCCCAAGAGTCAAAGACTCATAAAAAGAGTAAAGACTTTAAAATTGATTTAAAAAGTCCAATGAGTTTGAAATCGTTTTTGATTTAATTCAAAAAGAAGCAAAAATGATAAACAGTTTAATTTATAAAATAAAAACCGTTAAAATGCAAAGTGCCAAAAGCCAATTGCTAACAACTAAATATGAAGAACGATTTATTTTTAAAAGCATTAAAAGGTGAAACCGTTAACCGTCCTCCTGTTTGGATGATGCGTCAGGCAGGGCGTTACTTACCAGAATTTATAGCCATACGTGAAAAATATGATTTTTTTACACGTTGTAGAACTCCAGAATTAGCAAGTGAGATAACCGTACAACCCATCCGAAGATACGGTATGGATGCTGCTATTTTATTTAGCGATATTTTAGTTATTCCACAGGCTATGAATATTGAAGTACAAATGAAACCAAATTTTGGTCCTTATTTACCAAATCCAATTCGCACTCAAAAAGCTGTAGATAATGTTATTGTTCCAGATGTAAAAATGGAACTTGATTATGTATATCAAGCCATAAAAGCCACCAAGGAATTACTTAATGATGAGATTCCATTAATTGGTTTTGCAGGTTCACCATGGACAATTTTATGCTATTGTGTACAAGGCCAAGGCAGTAAAACTTTCGATAAAGCCAAAGAATTTTGTTTTACAAACCCTGTTGCAGCACATCAATTGCTTCAAAAAATAACAGATACTACCATTGCTTATTTAAAAGAAAAAGTAAAGGCTGGATGTAATGCTGTTCAGGTATTTGATTCGTGGGGAGGTATGCTTTCTCCTATTGATTATCAAGAATTTTCTTGGCAATATATACAACAAATCATTGATGCACTAAAAAAGGATACTCCTGTAATTGCCTTTGGAAAAGGTTGTTGGTTTGCACTGAATGATATGGCAAAATCTGGTGCCTCGGCAATAGGTGTTGATTGGACCTGCTCTCCAAGAAACGCAAGGTACTTAACTGGTGGAAATATAACTCTTCAAGGAAATTTTGACCCTTCAAGACTATTATCGCCTCCAGCTGAAATTAGGAAAATGGCACACCAAATGATTAACGAATTTGGAAAAGATAAATATATAGTAAATTTAGGCCATGGTATATTACCAAATATTCCATTAGACCATGCAAAAGCATTTATAGATGCTGTAAAAGAATACGAAAATTAAAAATTTTTGAGAGTAACCCGATTTTTTAAGTCACAGATTTTCAATCGAAAATTACAACTATAAAAAGTCGGCAGTACTTTCATCACGGGCTTTCTGCGAGTAGCTATCACAGACTGTTCAATCGATTAAACAAAAGTTGCGATATGATTAAAAACATCATTTCAGGAATCAAAGCATACTTCGGTGCGTTTAGTTTAATTTCAAAACTAAAACTCTGGAAATACTTTGCTATTCCAATGCTAATAAGTCTTATAACAGCTATCGTAATTTTTAGCTCAGCCTATGGACTATCAGATGATATAGGAACTTTTATTTCAAAAATTTGGATTTGGAACTGGGGTAAAGAAATCTTTACTACTATTAGTTCGTTTATTGGAGGATTAACAATCATTATTTTAGGACTAATTCTTTTTAAGCATATTATTATGGCTCTATCAGCCCCATTTATGAGTCCTGTTTCAGAAAAAATTGAAGCCTATTTAACAGGAAATATACCAAGTTCAAATAGAAACACCACATTTTCTGAACAACTATGGCGAGGCATCAAAATTAACAGCAGAAATCTTATCATGGAATTATTAATCACCATTCCAATTCTACTTTTAAAATTCATACCTGTAATTAATATATTTTCAACCATTTTACTATTTATGGTTCAAGCTTATTATGCAGGTTTTGGAAATATGGATTACACGTTAGAACGCCACTTTAAATACAAAGAGAGTTTACAATTTATTAACAAAAATAAAGGCTTAGCAATAGGAAATGGCATCATATTTTTACTATTTTTATTCATTCCTTTTTTTGGAGTGATTTTAGTTCTACCACTATCTGTTACGGCTGCTTCAATAAAGACAATAGAAACTATAAATAACAAAAAGTACTAATAAATGGCTAAAAGAAATATTTTATCCCCGATTCAAAAATTTTATCAAATTGAAAGTTCAAGTGGTATTTTATTGCTGTTTGCAACAATTATGGCTCTTATTTGGGCAAACTCACCATTAGCTGAAAGCTACCAATCTTTATGGCAATATAAATTAGGATTTACTTCCGAAGGTTTCGAGTTAAACAAACCACTTATATTATGGATAAATGATGGTCTAATGGCTATCTTCTTTTTCTTAATAGGCTTAGAAATTAAACGAGAATTTCTTATTGGCGAACTTAATTCTTTAAAAAAAGTCGCATTTCCTTTATTCGGTGCTTTAGGAGGCATAATACTTCCTGTAACCTTATATTTTGTACTTAATACCAACCCTGACACCCTTAAAGGTTGGGGAGTACCAATGGCTACTGATATAGCATTTTCATTAGCCATACTGAACGCACTTGGAAACAGAGTTCCATTAAGCCTTAAAATATTTTTAACGGCATTTGCTATTGTAGATGATTTAGCTGCTGTATTAGTAATTGCCATATTTTACAGCAGTGATATTCAAATAGACATGTTAGGTATTGCACTATTATTATTAGGAGTTTTATATCTACTATCCTATAAAGGTTATTATACCAAATTTTTAATGATTGTGTTAGGCATTGTCATTTGGACCTTGTTTTTAAAATCAGGTATTCACCCAACATTATCTGGTGTATTATTAGCATTTTCTGTGCCTATTAGCCAAAAGATTAAAACCAACGAATTTGTTGATAATTTAGTAACTATTACGGGAAACATAAAGAAAGCTGCAGATTTAAAAGAACCTATTCTTTCTAAAGATCAAATTCGAGAAATGATTAACTTACAGAATTGGGCTAACAAATTTAAATCACCACTTCAAGATTTAGAACATGATTTACACGATTGGGTTGCCTATTTAATCATACCCGTATTTGCTTTGGCCAATGCAGGTGTTTCACTACATACTGATATAGGTTTAGATAACAATTTAATACTAAAAATAATTATTGCTTTAGTAGTAGGTAAAAGTGTTGGAGTAACTTCAATTATATTCATAGCTAGAAAATTAAAGCTTATTGAAGTACCTGCTGATATTAGTAACAGACATATTATTGGTGTGTCATTTTTAGCTGGTATTGGGTTTACAATGGCTATTTTTATTGCAGGCTTGGCGTTTATAGATCCTATATATGTTGACTCCTCAAAAATTGGTATTTTAATAGGTTCTGTGGTTGCTGCTATAATTGGCTACATTATTTTAAATGATAAAAAGAAAAAGTGAAAACCAAATTCTTTCAGTACATTCAAAACTTACAAGACAACATCTGTTTCAAATTAGAAGCCATTGATGGGAAAGCAAAGTTTCAAGAAGATATTTGGGAACGTCCAGAAGGCGGTGGCGGACGAACTCGAGTAATTGAAAACGGCAACGTTTTTGAAAAAGGTGGGGTTAATATATCTAGGGTTTATGGTAAATTGCCAAAATCCATGCAAACCTACTTTAATGTTGGTGATGTTGATTTTTTTGCCTGTGGATTGAGCTTAGTATTACACCCAAAAAACCCCATGGTACCAACCGTTCATGCCAATTGGCGCTATTTTGAAATGTATAATGAAAATGGAAATATTATTGATAGTTGGTTTGGTGGCGGACAGGATTTAACACCTTACTATTTATTTGAAGAAGACGCTATACATTTTCATCAAACCTGTAAAACTGCCTGCGATAAACACAATGCAGAGTTTTATCCAGCATACAAAAAACGTTGCGATGAATACTTTTATAACACACATCGTGAAGAAGGCAGAGGCATAGGAGGATTGTTTTTTGATTATTGTAAGGCTACAAAAAACATGTCTATAGAAAATTGGTTCAACTTTGTAACTGAAGTAGGCAATAGCTTCTTAGAAGCCTATATACCTATTGTGAAAAAACGAAAAGATTTATCTTTTACAAATGCTCAACGAAATTGGCAAGAAATACGTCGTGGACGCTACGTAGAATTTAATTTAGTACACGACAAAGGCACCCTTTTCGGCCTAAAAACCAACGGTCGTATTGAAAGTATTTTAATGAGTTTACCACCACATGTACAATGGGTGTATAATTATCATCCAGAAACAGGAAGCGGAGAAGAAAAACTTATAAACGTTTTAAGAAACCCAAAAGATTGGGTGTGAATTATTAATTCCAAATAACTGCTTTTTTAGTAGTTTTTTTAAACGAATTTGACAGGTGAAATAATCTTGCTTTTAACAATATTTTTCGCCCTTCAAAATGCCTTGTGTAAAACACCTTGCAAGTTCCTACATGGTGCTTCCAGTGTTTTAAAAACACGTCACAACGTTGTTTTTTAACTCCTAATAATTCTGGGACGGAATAATAATTTTGAATTTTAAATCGTCTTCTAAACCAATTTGTTTTCACAATTAAATAACGAGGATTTTTAATAGGCTCAATAATTTCTTGAAGTGCATTTATAAATAAAGCACTTTCCAATTCGCTGGCTCCTTTTATAACACAAATCACCTCACCTTTTAGCAATGAATTAATAGTTAATTTAATACTGCCTCTTTCAGTTGTTATTTCATTTAAATCATACAAACTATCTAAAAGCGCATTAGCTATTTTTTCTAAATCTTTATGCAATGACCCAAATTGAAGGTAATTTTTAATCGATTTATATGTTTTCCAACCAAAAGACAAGCCTAAAGCGAGCAATAATGTATACAAAAAACTGATCACACCTTTAGTCATTAAAATGTTTAAGTTCTTAACAAAAAACTGGGGTAAAAAAAATAATAAAGCTATTAGTAATTCAAAAAAACTATAGCGAATCACATCATTAAAAGTCTTATTTTTTTCTACCTCAAAAGGCTCATCACCCTGATAATATTGCTTAATTTCTCTAGACATTGTAGTTCCAACCTCAATGGCATTATGCCATTTTTCTTTTAAAATAGCACGGTTTTTTGATTGAGTTATTGTGCCTTCATTCAATGATTGAAAATTAACATCTGTGAAATTATCAGGCAGATTCAACCTATCAATACCACTTTCAATATAATTCTTATCAGAATTTGAAACACCTACAAAGGCATCAAACCGACGTTTTAGTGTTTCAATATCTTTTCCACCTTTATCATCCGTAGGATCTAAACACACCAGATGCCAAATGTTTCCTGTTTTGTTTAGGTTTCCTTTTTGAGTTCTGATAGCACGACCACGCATTTGATTAGAAGACACATATGAACCAATAAATGAAGCTAATACCAAGGTGTTTATAGAAGGAGCGTCCCACCCTTCTCCTAAAAGAGATTTTGTGCCAATAAGAATTTTAAAAACTCCCAATTCAAACATTCTAGTCATAGTATCTACTAAATGATTTGCACCAACTTTTGGAAGTATTTCAACATAATTACTATCCGGTATAAATGGAACGACATTGTAATTTTCAATCGGTTCAATCTCCCCAAAAGCTTCTATATTACTTTTATGAATAATGACTAAACTTCCTGTTAACACTCCCATTTCTTCTTTTGGAATGGAACTTACTCGAAGATGCTGAAAAATGGGAACAACACCCAATTTATCAATGGAATAAACGGCTTTATCTTCAGTAGTTTTGAACTCTTTTTTAATATAATCAGTTAAAACAACAGCTCGTAAATCTAATTTTAAATTTTGATATTCATTAGAAATAATATCAACTACACTTAGCAATTTACTTGAACTACTGGACAAGGAACGATACAGTTGATTATTGCCAATTAAATCTACTTTCTTATTTTCAAAAATATGCAACCTTCTAAGTTTAGTTTCTAATTTTTCTAAATACGATTCGTTCTCAATTAAATTAAATCGATCAGAAACAATTAAATTCTGAAATAAAACTTGTGCCCATTGGTTTGTAAAAACAGGAAAATCAACCTTTTCATCCTTTTCAAAACCTAAAACGTATAAATTTTCTTTAGATATTTTTTGACTAATAGCATTTAAAAAAATTAAAATAGCCGAAAAATATTCTGGATTTCTATAAATATCACTTAAATAATTTTCGGTTATTTTAAAAAAACGATGATTTTTTATAAAAGAAATAAACTCAGAATTTACTTTTAAATCATCTATAAAATTTGAAATTTTCTTTCTGTATTCAAATATAAAATGAATCTCTTTTTCTTTAGGTTTAGAAAAATAAACAAAATCTTGATGCGGACATAAATCGCCTTCCTTTACAAGTTCAGGCACTACTATTTCTTCATCAATATCTCCACATAGTTTAAAATATTTTGACACTTCTAAAGCATCACTATCATACGGTGGTGTTGCCGTTAAAGCCACCATAGTTATATTATTATCATATTTTAATTGAAATAAACATGTCCACCAAACATTTTTTAAATGATGTGCTTCGTCTAAAACAATAACTTCAATTTTTTCTTTTTGAAAGAAAGCAAAATAATCAGCTTTATTTTCAAATGTTTTATAAAAAGAATGTAACGATTGATAAGTGGAAAAAGTAATTGCTTTAGGATTCTTAATGTCAAAAGAAAAATCATCAAATACGGTCTTGTCTACAAAAAAGCTTTGCAACCTGTTTTGCCATTGATTTCTAACAGTAAGTGTTGGAGCAAGCACCAAAGTTTTTTTACCAATTTGCCTTACTATTTCAATACCTAAAATAGTTTTTCCTGAGCCAGGAGGCGCCACTACATGCAAATGATTATCATCAATATGCTTACTAATATTCTTTATAAATTTTTCCTGATAACTACGCCAAGGAAAAATAAATTTTAAATTTTTAAAGAGCATATTAAGAATTAGTATTTTTATAGTTTCAAATATAGAAAAACTATGAACTGTTACTGCGGAAATTTAAAAACTTACGCCCAATGCTGCCAAAAAGCACATAAAAACATGAACAAAGCAGTAACAGCGGAACAATTGATGCGTTCTAGATATTCTGCATTTGTATTAGCTAACGGCGATTATTTAATGCAAAGCCATCACAGCTCTACACGTCCAATAAAAGAAAAAAAAGACATTGTAAAGTGGGCTAAATCAGTAGAATGGATAAAATTAGAAATTTTAGAAACTTCCAAAGGATATGAAACCGATAGTGATGGGACTGTAACATTTAATGCGTATTTTTACAAACACGGAAAAATACGTGTCATTCACGAAAAATCCATATTTATAAAAGAAGACAATCACTGGACTTACTTAGGTTTAAGTCAATAAAACACAAAAAAATGTTCCCTTTAAGAAGAAACCGAAGATTAAGAACTAATGAATCCATTCGTTCATTAGTTCGTGAAACCATTATAACACCAAACGATTTTTTAGTGCCTCTTTTTGTAGTGGAAGGCAAAGGTGTAAAGGATGAAATTTCATCCATGCCAAACTACTTTCGTTACAGTTTAGATTTATTAGAAAAAGAAGTTAAAGAACTTTGGGGATTAGGTTTAAAATCGGTGTTGCTTTTTGTAAAAGTCCCTGACCATTTAAAAGACAATAAAGGAACTGAAGCTTTAAACCCTAACGGACTCATGCAACGTGCTATTAAAACAGTTAAAAATGTATGTCCAGATATGTTAGTGATGACCGATGTAGCTCTCGACCCCTATTCATCAGTTGGTCATGATGGTATTGTGCAAAACGGTATGATTATTAATGATGAATCGGCCGAAGTTTTAGCAAGAATGGCTTTAACACACGCCCAAGCAGGATCAGATTTTATTGCACCAAGTGATATGAATGATGGCAGAACACTACAAATTCGCCAACTACTAGAACAAGAAGGTTTTAAAAACACAGGTATCATGGCCTATACTGCAAAATATGCCTCATCTTTTTACGGGCCTTTTCGCGACGCGCTGGATTCTGCACCTGTTGACATGATTGATGTACCAAAAAACAAAAAAACTTACCAAATGGATTTTGGTAATAGATTGGAAGCTGTTAGAGAAACCCTAATAGATATTGATGAAGGGGCCGATATTGTCATGGTAAAACCAGGACTTTCATACCTCGATATTTTAAGAGATATTAAAAATGAAGTTGATGTGCCTGTAGCGGTATATCAAGTTTCTGGCGAATATGCTATGATAAAAGCTGCTGCCGAAAAGGGGTGGCTAAACCACGATCAAGTGATAATAGAAACTACTACTGCTTTTAAACGTGCTGGAGCCGATATTATAGCGAGTTATTTTGCTAAAGATGTTGTGAATCTGATTTCGTAAATTAGCACTAACAAAAAAACACAAATGAGCGCATTAATTTTTTGGGCAACCATATCTATCTTTTTTTCCTTTTTATGTTCTATACTTGAAGCGGTTTTATTAAGCGTCACCCCTACGTTTATAAATCTTAAAAAACAAGAAAACAAAGACTATGCAATAACATTAGAAAGCTTAAAGAAAGATGTAGATAAACCTTTAATTGCTATTTTAACTCTTAATACCATTGCGCATACCTTAGGAGCCATGATGGTAGGAATTGAAGCTGAAAAATTACCTTTTAAAATTGAGATATTTGGTATAAATACGGTTGGTGTCGTTTCCGCTGTTATGACATTTTTAATTTTAGTAGCTTCAGAAATTGTACCTAAAACCATAGGTGCCACCTATTGGAAACAATTAGCAAATTTTACTTCAAAGGCATTAACTATTTTGATTTTTCCTTTAAAATGGACTGGTATTTTATGGCTACTTCAATTAACAACCAAAGTCATTGGAGGAAAAGCTCATGAAGGAAGTGTTTTAAGTAGAGAAGATTTTCATGCCATGGCAGATATTGCTCAAGAAGAAGGTGTTTTTCAAGAAAATGAAAGTAAAATAATTAAAAACCTAATAACCTTTAAGGAGGTATTTGCAAAAGACGTTATGACCCCTAGAACGGTTATGAAAACAGAAATGGAAACAACGAGTGTTAAAGATTTTTTTCATAAAAATTTGAATTTGCGTTTTTCACGTATTCCTATTTATGCTGATGATCCAGATAATATTGTTGGGTTGGTTTTAAAAGATGAAATTTTTAAAGAAATGGCCTTGGATAATGGCGACAAAAAATTATCAGATTTAAAACGAAATATTATTGTAGTTAACAGAAGTTTACCTATTCCTACTCTTTTTGAAAAACTTATTGAAAGCAAGAACCACATGGCTTTAGTGGTTGATGAATATGGTTCTGTTAGTGGCATAGTAACCATGGAAGATGTTATTGAAACCTTACTTGGTTTGGAAATCATGGATGAAAGTGACAGTGTTTCAGACTTACAATATTTAGCAAGAAAAAGCTGGGAGTCACGAGCCAAAAAACTAGGTATTTTTGAAGACGAAAACACCTTGAAATAGTGGAAACCTGTATAATCAAATCACCTTTAGGCTTCACCAAAATAATTGGGAATCATAAAGGAATAACGTCTATAACAATACTTAATACCGAGGAGAAAACAACCAATATTATTCCAGAAGTATTAGAAGATTGCGCCATACAACTTAATGAATACTTTATAGGTTCTCGAAAACAATTCAATTTAAAACTAAACCCTGGGGGTACTAATTTTCAAAAAAAAGTTTGGAAACAATTAGAACGAATTCCATACGGAAAAACCCTTTCATATTTAGAATTATCAAAACAATTAGGCAGTATTAAAGCCATTAGAGCTGTAGCAAATGCTAATAGTAATAACCCGCTTTGGGTAATTATACCTTGTCATAGAGTTGTTGGTAGCAATGGCAGCTTAACAGGATATGCAGGTGGGCTACATCGTAAAAAATGGCTATTGGAACATGAAAGTCCATACAAACAGCAATCTTTATTTTGATGTAAGTACAAATACCTGAAATTTTTCCTATATTTAATCAACTAATCACATTGTAATGAAATTCTTCAAAAAACTTTTTAAATGGATTATAATAGTACTCGGGTTAATAATAACTACTTTATATATTACCGACACCGATTATTTACTAAAAGCAGTTAGAACCATTTACCTCACTGGACACTCAACAGCCTTTTTAGAAGATTATAAAAAATTTGACAACCAAGTTGTTGAAAATGGAACACCCCAACCTTGGCCATATCATAAAAGCTATAATACGGTTAAAGAAACCGAAACTCTCAACCAAATAAATAAATCAAACGGCACTATTGCTTACGTTATTATAAAAAATGATAGTATTTGGTTTGAAAACTATTATGATGGTTTTAATGAAAATTCAAAAACAAACTCGTTTTCAATGGCAAAAAGCTATGTTTCTGGGCTGTTAGGGAAAGCCATTCAAGAAGGTTATATAAAAAGTTTAGATCAACCTGTTAGCGATTTTTTACCAACGTTTAATAAAGGTTTAGCTGCAAAAATGACTGTGGGTGACTTATCTAGTATGGCATCTGGAACCAATTGGGATGAAGCCTATTACTCCCCATTATCAATAACTACCCGCGCTTATTTTGATGATAATTTAGAAAAGGTAATGCTGGGTTTAAAGGTTGTTGATCAACCTGGAAAAGCTTTCAAATATGCCAGTGGCGATACCCAGATGTTAGCTATGGTCATAGAAAAAGCTACTGGCAAAAAACTATACAATTATTTAGAAGAAAGTTTTTGGAAACCTTTAAATTCTGAAAATTCTACCCTTTGGCAAGTAGATAGCGAAAGACACGATTTAGTAAAAGCTTACTGTTGTATAGCCAGTAACGCCAAAGATTTTGCACGTTTTGGAAAACTTTATAAAGATTATGGAAAATGGAATGGCAAACAAATTTTAGATTCAACATTTGTAGCAAAATCCATTAAACCACGCTTTTCTGAAAGCCCTGAATATGGTTACGGTATATGGCTAAAAGAACAAAATGATAAAAACTTTTTTATGTTACGTGGACATTTAGGACAGTATGTTATTGTTGAACCGAATGACAATGTTATTATTGTACGTTTAGGACATTCTAAAGGTTCAAACAAAAAGGTTGGCATCTATACCGAAGATATTTCCGTGTATATTAATGAAGCTTATAAAATGCTTGAAAAATGATAGCCAAACTAAATATTGAAAATATATTATTTCTGGATATTGAAACCGTTCCAGAAGTTCAACATTTTTCTGATTTAGACGCTACTAAACAAGCACTTTGGGATCACAAATCAAAATACCAACGCAAAGATGAATTTACTGCTGAAGAATTTTATGACCGCGCTGGCATTTGGGCAGAATTCGGAAAAATAGTTTGTATTTCTGTAGGATATTTCAATATTCAAGGAGACCTCCGAAAATTCAGAGTAACCTCCTTTTACGGCGATGAAACAAAAATTTTAAAAGATTTTAAAAACTTATTAATTTCTCACTTTAGTGAAACCAAACATTTATTATGCGCTCACAATGGTAAAGAATTTGACTTTCCATACATTGCCAGACGAATGATTATTCATAATATTGAATTGCCTCATAAATTAAATCTCTTTGGAAAAAAACCTTGGGAAGTTCCACATTTGGATACATTAGAACTCTGGAAATTTGGCGATTATAAAAGTTACACTTCATTAAAACTATTAACTTATGTTTTAGGTATTCCATCACCTAAAGATGATATTGATGGCAGCGAAGTATATCGTGTTTATTATGAAGAAAATGAAATAGACCGTATCATCATTTATTGTGAAAAAGATACAATTGCTGTCGCACAAATATTTTTAAGATTACGTGGTGATGCCATTTTAACTGACGAAGAAATCATTCACATATAAATGCAAGAACCATACATTTTAAACATTGAAAACTTATCAATTTCTTTTGGAAATAACGAAGTAATTCATAATATTTCATATCACTTAAAACCAAATGAAATTTTAGGAATTGTTGGAGAATCAGGTTCAGGAAAATCAGTGTCTTCATTAGCTATATTAGGACTTCTTCCTAAAAAAATTTCAAAAATAAATTCTGGCATTATCTATTATAAAAATCAAAATTTAATTACAATATCACCAAAATTACTTCAACAAATAAGAGGTCGGAAAATTGCAATGATTTTTCAAGAGCCAATGAGTTCTTTAAACCCCTCAATGACCTGCGGAAAACAAGTTCAAGAAATATTATTACAGCACACAAAACTTACAAAACAAGAAACAAAAAAGGAAACCATTTTACTTTTTGAGAAGGTAAAACTTCCAGATGCCAACCGCGTATTTAATGCTTATCCACATGAAATTTCAGGCGGACAAAAACAGCGCGTTATGATTGCTATGGCTATTGCTTGCAAACCTGACATTTTAATTGCAGACGAACCCACCACTGCCTTAGATGTAACAGTTCAAAAAGAGATTATTAATCTTTTAAAAACATTGCAAACTGAAACCCAAATGAGTATTATTTTCATTACACATGATTTGGCTTTAATATCAGAAATAGCAGATAGAGTATTAGTTATGTACAAAGGTCGTATTGTTGAACAGGGTTTGGTTACAAATATTTTTACTAACCCAAAACATAATTACACAAAGGCTTTAATAAATTCTCGTCCATCATTAAAAACCAGACTGAAAACACTGCCTACTATCAAAGACTTTTTAAACAACACTATTTCAAATAAAATAATAAGCGCTGAACAGCGTAAAAAAAACCACCAATCATTATACAGCAAACCCCCATTATTGGAAGTGATTAATGTTAAAAAAGAATACTTAACAAAATCAGGTTGGTTTTCAAAACCAAGCTCTTTTAAAGCTGTAAACAACGTAAGTTTTAAATTATATGAAGGAGAAACTTTAGGTTTGGTTGGCGAATCAGGTTGCGGAAAATCAACTTTAGGCAACACCATCCTTCAATTGGATAAAGCAACCTCAGGAAAAATTTTATACAAAGGCATTGACATAACAAAACTCCAAAATGCGGAGATAAAAAAACTTAGAAAAGATATTCAAATTATTTTTCAAGATCCTTTTTCCTCCTTAAACCCAAGAATTCCTATAGGCCAAGCTATTATGGAGCCCATGAAAGTTCATAAGCTGTACACGTCAGATATAGAACGAAAAGAAAAAGTCATAGATATTTTAGACCGAGTTGGACTTTCTGAAAATTATTTTAATAGATATCCTCATGAATTTTCAGGCGGACAAAGGCAACGAATTGGTATTGCCAGAACCATTGCATTACAGCCAAAATTAATTGTCTGTGATGAATCCGTTTCTGCATTAGACATTTCTGTACAAGCTCAAGTTTTAAACCTACTAAATGAATTAAAAGAAAGCTTCGGCTTTACTTATATATTTATTTCTCACGACTTGGCAGTAGTTAAATATATGTCTGATCAATTATTGGTAATGAATAAAGGAAAAATAGAGGAGTTAGATGATGCAGATGTTATCTACAACTCACCAAAAAAAGACTACACTAAAAAACTTATTGATGCAATCCCAAAAGGCTTATAACTATTACGTCATTTTGTATTTGTTTCGCAAGTAAAAATTGCGAAACAAATACATTCTGACAAAAAATATTCATGCTATAATTGAAAATTATAGCATGAATATTTTTTTGGTTAAGTACACTAAACTTTTGAAAAATTTCAAATTCTGTTGAAGTGTCTCACGGAATTTGCTTTCTTTAATAGTAGGTTGTTCATGTAGATTTGTTGCAAAATTCATAAGTCAAAAAGTTTAAGGTAGATTTGGAAATCTATTATACTTGATTTGGTTAATTTGAGTTATGCTAATATCAAAAAAAAATTCTATTTATCAGTTTAAAAACATAAATAATCGACAAAACGCATTTTAATTTAACATTTAGTCTGTTTTTGTAGTAATTTAGAATATTTTCACAAACTCATTTCAGGGATCACACCATCAATAAATAAAGTACCTTCAGTGGCTAATATAATAGTTTCTACACTTACACCTGGTGCACGTTCTAAAAGCTTAAAACCTTCATCTATAACTTCAAGAACAGCAAGGTTTGTAACTATCTTTTTTACACAACCAACCCCTGTAAGTGGTAACGAACATTTTTTTAACAGTTTAGATTGACCAGCCTTGTTAGTATGCATCATGGCAACGATGATATTGTCGGCACTAGCAACTAAATCCATAGCACCTCCCATGCCCTTTACCATTTTTCCAGGAATTTTCCAATTAGCAATATCACCATTTTCTGCTACTTCCATAGCACCTAAAATAGTAAGATCTATATGTTTACCCCGAATCATTGAAAAACTTAAAGCAGAATCGAAAAAACTGGCTCCAGGTAATGTAGTGATTGTTTGTTTCCCAGCGTTAATGATATCAGCATCCTCATGGCCTTCAAATGGAAATGGTCCCATACCTAAAACACCATTCTCACTTTGAAATTCTACTTCAATATCGTCACGAACATAATTGGCAACCAATGTAGGAATACCAATCCCTAAATTGACATAATAACCATTTTTTACTTCCTTGGCTATTCGCTTTGCTATATCTGTTTTACTTAACATAATTTCAATACATTAATTTTTGGTTCTTACCGTACGCTGTTCTATACGCTTTTCATAAACAGCCCCTTGAAAAATACGCTGAACAAAAATGCCAGGTGTATGAACTTGATTGGGGTCTAAAGTTCCTAAAGGCACCAATTCTTCAACCTCAGCAACAGTTATTTTAGCAGCACCACACATTACTGGATTGAAGTTTCGAGCAGTACCTTTAAAAATCAAGTTGCCAGCAGCATCTCCTTTCCACGCTTTCACAAAAGCAAAATCTGCTTTAAAAGCATACTCTAAAACATACATTTTACCATCAAACTCACGCGTTTCTTTTCCGTTTGCCGCTTCCGTTCCATAACCTGCTGGTGTATAAATGGATGGTATACCAGATTGAGCAGCTCTACATCGTTCTGCTAAAGTTCCTTGAGGGATTAATTCAACTTCCAATTCACCTGATAACATCTGCCTTTCAAACTCATCATTTTCGCCAACATAAGAAGAAATCATTTTTTTTATTTGATGTTTTTGAAGCAACAAACCCAAACCAAAATCATCAACACCAGCATTGTTTGAAATACAAGTTAAACCCTTAGTGCCAAGTTTTACCAACTGAGTAATGATGTTTTCTGGAATACCACTAAGCCCAAACCCTCCAAGCATAAAAGTCATATTATCAGTGACTCCCTGAAGTGCTTCTTCAACATTGGCTACTTTTTTATTAATCATAAAAAATAAATTTTGCCTTTTAAAAATACAAAATGTCTATTAACAAATTTAGTAAACCAATGATAATATTAAAAAAAGACTTGTTATCTGAGCATTGAAAAAGAATTAAATTTAAACCGTTAAAATAAAAAAAAGCCATTCTTTTTAGAATGGCTTTTTTTTTAAAATCCGTTTAAATCATCTGGTGTATCTGGATCATCATCAGGTGATACATCTGATGAAAGCAACGAGCAATCCACATTAATTGAAAGCTCTATTGGAGCTTCAAATTCTCCTGTAGAAATATTCAAATCCTCATCAGCATAACAACTTTTCATATACACACCCCAAATTGGTAATGCCATAGCTGCACCTTGACCATAAGTTATGGTTTTAAAGTGTACAGAACGTTCGTCTCCGCCAACCCAAACACCAGTAACTAAATTAGGCACCATACCCATAAACCAACCATCACTTTGATTTTGTGTAGTACCTGTTTTACCTGCAATAGGATTTGTAAATTCATAAGGATACCCTGTTATAATTTCTCTATAATCTGCCCTATAAGCATCAGCACCTCTACCTCTTAATCTGGTACCAGAACCTCCTTGAGTAACACCTTCTAAAAGTTTTACTGTAACATAGGCTGTTTCATCACTTAAAACATCATGGGTTTCTGGTGTAAATTGATATAATACTGTATTATTTTTATCTGTAATACTGGTTACCATTACTGGCTTGGTATAAACACCTTTATTTGCAAAAGTAGCGTAAGCACCAACCATTTCATACACGCTTAAATCTGGTGTACCCAAGGCAATGGATGGCACTGGTGGAATATCAGATTCAACACCTAATTTTCTAACCAAATCAATTACGGTTTGTGGTCCAACTTTATCCATCAATCTAGCCGTTACGGTATTGACCGAATTTGCTAAAGCATTTTTTAATGTTCTTATACCTCCATAATCATTTCCAGAATTTTTAGGGCACCAATCTTCTGGATTCCCATATTTATTTTTTTCAATACAAAAGGGGGTATCTGGAAACTCATCACAAGGTGATAAATGTAATTGATCTATAGCTGTAGCATACACAAAAGGCTTAAAAGTAGAACCTACCTGACGTTTTCCTTGTTTAACCATATCATACTGAAAATGCCTGTAATTAATACCACCTACCCATGCTTTTACATGTCCTGTTGCTGGATCCATAGACATCATACCTGTACGTAAAAACGATTTATAATAACGTATAGAATCTATGGGTTTCATAATCGTATCAAATTCAGAAGGTTTACCATTTTCCCATTTAAAAACGGTCATTTCAGTTGGTTTGTAAAAAGATTTTTCAACATCTTCACTTGGTATTTTTAAATCATACCTCATGTGTCTCCATCTTTCCGATTGCTTCATAAATCGTAACATCAACGTGTCTATTTCACCTTTTCTTAAATCTAAAAAAGGAGCCGTTGGATTTCTATCGGGCGTATTTTGATGAAAAAATTCTTTCTGCAATCTAGACATGTGCTGTTGCACCGCATCTTCTGCATATTGTTGCATACGAGAATCTATCGTCGTATAAATTTTTAAACCATCATTATATAAATTATACTTTGTGCCATCTGGTTTAGGATTATCTTTAATCCATTCTTTCATAAAACCATCCAAATAGCCCCTAAAATAAGTAGCAATACCCTCTCTGTGAGACTCAGGAGAATAATCTATATCTAAAGCTGTTTGCTGCAATGAATCTCGCTCTCTTTCATTTATATAATCATATTTTTCCATTTGAGCTAAAACCACATTTCGTCTGTTTTTAACTCCTTCAGGATTCCTTCTTGGATTATAAAGTGCTGAATTTTTAAACATCCCTACCAGCATAGCTGATTCTTTTAAATTCAACATATTAGGCTCCTTTCCAAAATAAATTCTAGAGGCACTTCTAATACCATCTGCATTATTTAAAAAATCATAAATATTGAAGTACTGAGCTATAATTTCCTCTTTGGTGTATTGACGCTCTAATCGAATAGCGATAATCCATTCTTTTACTTTCTGTAATACACGCTCAATTATATTTCTAGAGCCTTCACCATGAAACAATTGTTTTGCTAATTGTTGAGAAATAGTACTGGCTCCGCCACCACCACCTAATGTTAAAGCTGCTCTCAAGGTACCACGTGCATCTATCCCTGAATGACTATGAAAACGAACATCTTCAGTTGCTATTAAAGCATCAATTAAATCCTGAGGTAATTCATCATAACTAACCGGAGTTCTGTTATCATTAAAATAAAACTTACCTAATGTCTGCCCATCTGAAGAAATAATTTCTGAGGCAAGATTTGTTTTAGGATTTTCTAAAACTGTATGGTCTGGCATGTCACCAAAAACGCCCCATGATGCTAAAAGAAAAATAAGAACAATTGAAAGAACACCTCCTAAAAAAAGAATCCAAAACCCTCGAATGTATTTTGAAAAATTTTGAGTTTCCGTTGTTTGTTTTTTTGTTGCCATAGATTAAGTGCCTTAAGCTTTTTTAAAATGCTTTAAGTATTTAAAGTTTTATGGTGATTATTTAATTATTGGATTTTCAATTCTAAAGCCTACATCTGTAATACCTTCAAGTTCTGTTATACCTTTGACCTTTCCGTTTTCTCGCATAGCATGTTGGATGTTTACTTTATACTCTCCAGTTTCATCAAAAACAACCTGTTCTTTATACCAAAGTTTATTTTCCTTAACATCTGTTAATCCTGTGCCTAAAAATTTTCCCGAAGGATCGGCCATACGATATTCTAAAGTATCAGTAACTGTTTTCCCGTGTGGAAACACCATTTCAACAATTAAAAACAAATTACTAAATTTATAGCTATTCGTGTTTCTTAAATTAACAAATAAATCATACGCATTCGTAGAATCTGGGGGCGTTATATTAAAACTTACCACAGAATCCTTATGCCATTTATTCGGAACTGTTTTATATACATCGTATACCATATTGGAATCACAAGAAACCAATACACAAAAAACTAAAAAAAGAAACAAAAATTTATTCTGCAGCATTTTTTTTACTGTTTTGAGGTTTTCTTCGGTTATTTTTCTTTCTATTATTTTGGTTAGAATTATTTTTATTTGAATTGTTAGTATTTGTTTTCTTTCTATTTTGATTATTCCTGTTTGAATTGTTTGAATTTGGATTGTTTTTATTGGCACTTGGTCCAACATTTTTATTTCCCGACTTTGCTTTTCTTCTATTGTTTTTACGTTTATTATTGCGTTTTGGACTATCAAAACGTGTTAAACTATCTTGACCAACAACGTTTTCAAACTCTGTTTTAGTATCTTCAATTAGATCAGAAGCATATTCTTCTAAGCTAATAACTTTTTCATTTTTCTTATTTAAGCTAATAATTTCATTGGCTTGTGCTGTTGTTATTTTATGCCAATTCATCCATTCACCTTCATAAGCATACCACATATGACCCTTGAAAATATCGGTTTTTTGACAAACAGCTGTCCCTTTTTCCGTTCTAAGTTTAATATCTGTTTTCGGAAAACTTTTTAAGGCATCCAAATAACTATCCAACTCATAATTTAAACAGCATTTTAATTTACCACATTGTCCTGCTAATTTTTGAGGATTTAAAGATAATTGCTGATATCTTGCTGCTGAAGTACTTACAGAACGAAAGTCCGTTAACCATGTGGAACAACATAATTCGCGTCCACAAGAGCCAATACCACCAAGTCTGGCTGCTTCTTGACGAAAACCAACTTGTTTCATTTCAATACGGGTTCTAAACTCACGTGCAAATACTTTAATGAGTTCTCTAAAATCTACGCGTTCTTCTGCGGTATAATAAAAAGTAGCTTTACTAGCATCACCTTGAAATTCAATATCCGAAATCTTCATTTGAAGTTTTAAATCGATAGCAAACTGCCGGGCTTTCACCTTCATTGGCTCCTCTTTATCACGAGCTTCACTCCAAACATCAATATCCCGCTGACTAGCCTTTCTATAAATTTTTAAAATATCATCAGCTTTTTCAGAAATATTTTTGCGTTTCATTTGAATACGCACCAATTCTCCCGTAAGGGTAACCATACCAATATCATGTCCAGATGCTGCTTGAGTAGCAACAATATCACCAATACTTAAAGTTAAGTTTTCAAGATTTTTATAGTATTCTTTTCTGCCGTTTTTAAAGCGAACTTCCACCCAATCAAAAGGTTTTTCGCCATTAGGCAATGACATATTAGACAACCAATCAAAAACAGTTAGTTTATTACAACTATCAGTACCACAAGTACCATTGTTTTTACAGCCTTTTGGCTGGCCGTCTTTAGTTGAGCAACTTGCACAAGACATATATTTTATATATTGATTCCAATTAAAACTAAGTTTTAACGGAAGAAGGTTCATAAATCATTTAATTTCCCTCCTGATAAATAGTGGGAATGGCAATTCAACAGAACTATTTTAAAACAGGTTTCAAATAAATATTCTCGACGTAAAGATAAGATTATTATACTGACATTAAAAAAAGGCAAGAATTAAATGTTTTTAACACTAATAATTTTAACAGGACAAGCTTTTGCTGCATTATCAGAATCTTCAAAAATTGAATCATCATTAGACTTTAATGTAAAAAAACCTTTTTTATTATTAGCTTGTAACAAGACTGTTTTACCATCTTTTTTAGACATTTGAAATTGGTTTGGAGCCAATTCAACACAATAATTACAGCCTATACATTTATTACGTTGTAAGGTAATAATAACCATTAGGCCTCTACTTTATTTTCAACAATTTTATACAACTTGTCAGATTGTCTTATTCTAAAAGGCAAAGGTATAGTAACCATATCACCTTTCGTCCCTACATTTAATTCCTGATCGTTAACCAATAACTCGTTAACCACAAATTCTTTTGCACCTGTTGTTGGCCCGGTAACTAAAACTGTATCGCCAATATTAATATTATAAGCTTCAATTTTAAACTCACCAACTTTTGCTTTTGGAAAGAAATGAGTACCTTTTCCTATATAAACCTTTTTTTGTGTAGCATGCGAACCAGAACCCTTACTCCATTCTCCAAGTTTTTGGCCTAAGTAATAACCACTCCAAAAACCTCGATTATAAACTGTTTCTAAGGTTTGCATCCATGAAATAACCTGATCTTTACTATAGCTACCATTTTCAATAGCATCTATGGCTTCTCTGTAACATTTAATAACTTTTGCTACATATTCTGGTGCCCTTCCTCGCCCTTCAATTTTTAAAACTTTTATACCAGCATCAACAACCTCTTGTAAAAAATCAATGGTACATAAATCTTTTGGAGACATAATATATTCATTATCCAACTCCATTTCAAAACCTGTTTCTTGATCAATTACCGTGTATTTTTTTCGGCAATTTTGTTTGCAAGCTCCTCTATTTGCTGAAGAATTTTGCGAATGCAAACTCATATAACACTTACCAGAAACCGCCATGCAAAGTGCTCCGTGACCAAATATTTCTATCTCAACCAATTTACCTGATGGACCTTTAATTTGTTCCTTTTCAATTTGTTCCGTAATTTTTTTCACTTGACGCAAACTCAATTCCCTACTTAGCACCATTGTATCTGCAAATAAAGCGTAAAACTTTACCGTTTCAATGTTGGTAACATTAATTTGAGTTGAAATATGAACTTCCATATTAGCTTCTCTCGCCATTGAAATGACAGCTTGATCCATAGCAATAACCGCGGTAATATCAGCCTGTTTTGCTTTTTTAAGCAATGTTTTTACAATAGAAAGATCATGGTCGTAGATAATCGTATTTAGCGTTAAATAACTACGAACATATTTTGCTTTGCAACGTTTTGAAATTTCAGGCAGATCATCTAAAGTAAAATTTATAGAAGCTCGAGCACGCATATTCAACTGTTCAACACCAAAATAAACAGAATCTGCTCCATTATCTAAAGCCGCCTGAAGAGATTCAAAATTTCCTGCAGGTGCCATTAATTCTATTTTTTGCATCTCTTTAGTTTATTTATTATCTACTTTGAGAGTCTCAAAAATATTCCTTAAATCTTTTTTATAAGGCAGATGGTCAGCACGACCTTTTTTGAATATATCGTTACTATTGCCCTGTCCTTTTCTCAGGGCTTTTTGTTCTTCAAAAGGCAGCGCATGAATTTCTTTACAGGTTGTAGAGCAGCAATTATCCATTTCTACTTTACAATCATCACATTGAATAAACAATAAATGACAAGCATCATTAGCACAATTGGTATGAATATCTGCTGGTTTTCCACATTGATGACAACAAGCAATCACATCATCACTTATTTTTTCGGCACGGCGTTCATCAAAAACAAAATTCTTTCCTAAAAATTTATTTTCAAGGTTTTGCTCTTTAATTTGTCGTGTGTATTCAATAATACCTCCTTCAAGCTGAAATACGTTTTTAAAACCCTTATGTTTAAAATAAGCACTGGCTTTTTCGCAACGAATACCACCAGTACAATACATTACTAATTTTTTATCTTCTTTGTGAGTTTTTAAATCGTCTTCAATAATATCTAAAGATTCTCTAAAAGTATCCACATCTGGCGTAACGGCATTTTTGAAATGACCTATTTCGCTTTCGTAATGGTTTCGCATATCCACCAATACTGTGTTTTCATCTTCAATTAAATTATTAAATTCTTCTGCACTTACATGAATACCTTTATTAGTAACATCAAAAGTGGTATCGTTTAAACCATCAGCTACAATTTTTTCACGAACTTTTACTTTTAGTTTTAAAAAGGACTTATTGTCTTGCTCCACAGCAATATTCAAACGAATATCCTTTAAAAAATCAATCCCATCTAAATGATTTTTAAATTCGTTAAATCGATCAGCTGGAAGTGATAATTGGGCATTTATACCTTCATGTGCTATGTAAATTCTACCTAAAACATCTAAAGCGTCCCAAGTTATAAATAAATGATCTCGTAAAACTTGAGGGTTATCTATTTTGGCATATTGATAAAAAGAAAGTGTTAATCGACTCTTTCCTACTTGGTCAATTAATTCAGCTCTTTCTTTTGCACTTAATTTATTGTACAGTTGCATGCTATACTAATTTTTAAGGTTATAGAAATATTTTAAAAAGCAAAAGTACAATTTTATGATAAGGTCACAATTTATTGAATAAAAAAAGCACTTCCATGAGGTAAGAAGTGCTTTTCCTGATTAACCCGTAAAAAAAATTACCTTAAAATCAATTAAAAATGTTTCAAGTTAACCTTAACATACTTTCAATATCCGTAGAAACAGTAACTGAAATACCAATGGGTTAATAGGCATTAATTGGATAAAATTCTTGGGTAAAACAATTTTGTCTTACCCTCAAATTTAATTTGGGATAGATTTCATAGCAAAAATTTTCCCGCGTTTATTATTATAGATGCAAAATGTGTAAAAAGGTTGCGTTATAAAATTGTATGGTGACAAAAGTTATAGTAATTTAGCAGACATTACTTCAGAAAAAATAAACAGAAATGAGCAGCGAAAAAGAAGCAAAATTAAAAGCACTAAAACTTACATTAGATAAATTAGATAAAGCGTACGGCAAAGGTACTGTAATGAAAATGAGTGATGCAGCAGTAGTTGATGTAGAAGCTATTTCATCAGGATCATTAGGGTTAGATATTGCATTAGGCGTTGGTGGCTACCCTCGTGGTAGAGTCATAGAAATATATGGACCGGAATCGTCGGGTAAAACCACGTTAACATTACACGCAATTGCCGAAGCTCAAAAAGCTGGAGGGATTGCTGCTTTTATTGATGCAGAACATGCTTTTGATAGATATTATGCTAAAAACTTAGGCGTGGATATTGACAATTTAATTATTTCTCAACCAGACAATGGGGAGCAAGCATTAGAAATTGCTGACAATTTAATCCGTTCTGGTGCTATTGATATTGTAGTTATCGATTCCGTTGCCGCTTTAACACCAAAAAGTGAGATTGAAGGCGAGATGGGCGACTCCAAGATGGGATTGCACGCACGTTTAATGTCTCAAGCCTTAAGAAAACTAACAGGCTCTATTAGTAAAACTAATTGTACCGTAATTTTTATTAACCAATTACGTGAAAAAATTGGAGTTATGTTTGGAAACCCTGAAACAACAACAGGTGGTAACGCCTTAAAGTTTTATGCTTCAGTAAGACTGGACATTCGTCGTTCAACTCAAATTAAAGATAGTGGTGGTTCCGTTTTAGGAAATAAAACCAGAGTAAAAGTGGTTAAAAATAAAGTAGCACCACCTTTTAAAATGGCTGAATTTGATATTATGTACGGTGAAGGCGTAAGCAAAGTGGGTGAAGTATTAGACATAGCTGTTGAAAATGAAATTGTTAAAAAAAGTGGATCTTGGTTTAGTTATGAAGACACCAAACTTGGTCAGGGTAGAGATGCCGTAAAAGCCCTTATAAAGGATAATCCTGAACTTATGGAAGAACTAGAAGCTAAGGTACGAGTTATAGCCAAAGCTGCTAACAGTGATGGAGACGAATAGTCATTACCTAGTATTAAAACAAAAATTCCCGATAAAATCGGGAATTTTTGTTTTAATACGCAACCTTTTTTATTTGTATGCATCTTAAAGAAAAACATATTATAAAAAAGAAATTTAAAAAAATGAAAAAGTTTTTAATTTTGAGTTTGACGCTCATTTTTTTGGCGTCTTGTAATGTTAACGATGATGATAACTACAATTACAGCTTTGACGTTTTACCTATTGAAAGTGTGGATATTCCAGATGAATTTACTTTAGGAGAAACCTACCCTATTACAGTAGAATATTTAAGACCAACAAGTTGTCATGTATTTAACGATTTTTACTATTACAAAGAAAATAACGAACGTACCGTTGCCGTTATAAATGTTAATTATGACAGAAGTGATTGCGAAGATTTGGAAGACGAAATAACAAGTGCTACATTTAATTTTCAAGTGACAGGAAATGGCTCTTATATCTTTAAATTTTGGCAAGGAAAAGATGAGAATGATGAAGACCAATATTTAAGCATCGAAGTGCCTGTAGTGGAATAATTAACATTAATTAATACATGTTCAATTTGAGTTTAAATCAACTCATAGAAAATTGTAAGAGTAATGATACTAAAGCACAAGGAGAATTATATAAACTCTATTCGAGTAAATTATTTTCAATCTGCTTGAAGTATTCGCGAAACTATGCCGAAGCCGAAGACAACCTGCAAGACGCATTTTTAACAATTTTCGATAAAATTGAACAATATAAACACAAAGGTTCATTTGAAGGTTGGATAAAACGCATTACAGTTAATACAGTAATGCAACGTTATAGAAAAGAAAAGGTATTTGATATTGTAAATGAAAATATTGCTGAAGAGGTCGTTGTAGATATTGATGAAGAATCTATTTCTATGGATTTTCTTCTAAAAAGTATTCAAGAACTACCCGATAGATACAGATTGGTTTTCAACCTATATGTTTTAGATGGATATTCACATAAAGAGATAGCAAACCTTCTCAATATTAACATTGGAACATCTAAATCTAATTTAGCAAGAGCTAGACAACAGTTGAAGGAAACCGTAGAAAATTATAAAGCTAACAATAGCTTACAGTCATTATAAATGAGTGATAAGAAAAATATAGACCGATTATTTCAAGAATGCTTCAAAGACTTTGAAGCAATACCTAACGATGCCGTTTGGAATAATATTGAAGCAAAATTGCAACAAAAAAACAAAAAGCATAAAGTAATTCCTATTTGGTGGCGTTACGTTGGTATAGCTGCGCTTTTATTACTTCTTTTAACTGTTGGAAATAGTTTTTTAGATGATACTACAAATATCATTCCTTCAAATAATGTAGTAGATACTCAAAACACTACACGTAGTAGTACTACAAAAACTAATGAAAATAAAACCACAATTTCTGTTACTACAGATGTTAATCCAACTAAAAATAATGATAACTCTATTAGTAACAAAAACGTTTCAAATTCCTCTTTAAAAAATGAATTTAGCACAGGTAAAAATGAAGCTATTGTTAATCATTCAGATGAAGATACACAACTAAAAAATAATGGTTTTAACCAAGACAAATTACCAAAAATAAACACAGGAAAACCAAAACTTAATATAGAAAACAAAGTAGGAAAAACCACTTATATTGCAAAAAATTTAGAAAAAAATAATTATAACCTACCTGAAAAAGAATCAAAGCTTCCCAATAGTGAAGAAGGCAAGCCTATTCATGATAACAACCCAACGACCATAGCTAATACTCAACCCAAGGAAGACAATCAAGTTGCAGAGAACTTAGAAAAAAACAAAGAACCTTCCATTGAAGATTTTTTAAAAAAAACTGAAGAAATTATTGAGGAAGAAAAACAATTAAACAGGTGGAGTCTTACACCAAACGCAGCACCTGTATATTTTAATACCTTAAGTGAAGGTTCTTCCATTGGTGGACAGTTTAATAACAACTCCAAAACAGCAGAAGCCAATATGAGTTATGGTATTTCAGCAAGTTATGCAGTAAATAATAAGTTAAGCATCCGTTCAGGTATTAATAAAGTAAACTTAGGATATAATACAAACAATGTAGTTGTTTTTGAAACCTTATCAAAAAGTTCTAGCTCTAGTTTATTAAGCAATGTTAAAGCTTCTTCTCAAAATGCCAATGCTTTAGAGAATGTAGCTTTAGTAAGTGGAGATAATTTTGAATCTAATGAAGCTGTAAATTTAACATCTAATTCTAAAACATCAATAAATCAATCTTTTGGATATATAGAAGTACCCTTAGAAATTCAATACAACCTATTGAATAAAAAATTAGGGGTTAATTTGATTGGAGGATTTAGTTCATTCTTTTTAAGTGATAATGAGTTATTTTCTGAAGTTGAAGGAAATAGAACCCCCATTGGAGAAGCTACAAACATAAATAACATAAGCTATAGTGCCAATTTTGGACTAGGCTTCCAATATAAATTTACTAAAAAATTAAATTTGAATTTAGAACCAATGTTCAAATATCAAATTAAAACATTTAACAATACATCTGGTAATTTCACCCCTTATTTCATTGGTGTTTATACCGGAATCGGATTTAAATTTTAGGTTTTTGGTTAGATCTGGATATTGCTTTTTTTACTAACTCGAAAAGCAATATCGAAAAAAAACTGCTCTCCCCAGAGCAGTTTTTTATTTTTTAAAAGTTTTTTCTAATTCTTTTAAAATAATTGTTCGTGCTTGGCTTCTCAAGGTTTTAGTATCCTCTGTTTTCAAACCACTTGTTGACAAAAACTTATGAACTTTAACGCGCATTTGTCCTGGACTACCGCTAAAAAAAGTATAAGACAAACGTTTTTTATTATCAGCAAAAGTTAATGGCACTATTGGTATTTGATGGTTAATGGCTAACCTAAAAGCACCATCTTTAAAATCGTCTAAAACAATATGTTCTTCAGGAACCCCTCCTTCAGGAAAAATACAAATACTTAAGCCTGATTTTAGTCTACGCTGTGCTCTTAAAAAAACAGCCTGTCTACTTTTTGGCGAGCTTCTATCTACTAAAATACAAGTACGCTTATAAAAAAACCCAAAAAGTGGAATTTTAGATAATTCTTGTTTTCCAACAAAAACAAAGGGGTTTTTAACCGAAACCAACATTAACATAATATCTGCCATGGATGTATGATTGGCAATAAACATATAGCTTTTGTGCTTTTGAGGTACTTCTTCTCGTTTAATTAGATAATTAAAACCCATGCCAATCAATATAAACTTTGACCAGATTCGAGCTAACCTAAAAAAGTAAGGGTACCAAGATTCTTTTAAAATAGACACCAACAGAATGGGAAACATCACAATAATTGGAATGGCAATAAGGATATAAAACCAAATGCGATAAAATAACCAGAAAATGTACTTGAATAGTTTCATACCCTTCAAAACTACTTAAATTAATGATACTATTCTATTAAAAAATTTACCTTTGTGTTCACAAAAGATCTAAGTTTAATTTTAATGAGATTTCCGCTTTCACAGGAATGACACTATGGCAAGAATATTAACAGGCATACAAAGTACAGGAACACCACATTTAGGGAACATTTTAGGAGCTATTCTTCCAGCTATAAACATGGCTGAAAAACCAGAAAATGATTCCTATTTATTTATCGCGAACCTACACACTTTAACTCAAATTAAAGACGCTGAAGAGTTGCGTACAAACACATATTCAGTTGCTGCCACTTGGTTAGCTTGTGGACTTAATGTTGAAAAAACCGTATTTTACAGACAAAGTGATATTCCTCAAGTTACAGAATTGTCTTGGTATTTAAGCTGTTTTTTTCCTTACCAACGCTTAACATTAGCACATGGTTTTAAAGATAAAGCCGATAGGTTAGAAGATGTAAACTCAGGGTTGTTCACGTATCCAATGCTTATGGCTGCAGACATTTTATTATATGATGCTGAAATTATTCCTGTTGGTAAAGATCAATTACAACATATTGAAATGACACGAGATGTAGCATCTCGTTTTCATGCTAAAATGGGAGAAGTTTTTGTACTACCTGAAGGAAAAATCCAGGAAAATATTATGCTCATCCCAGGTATGGATGGTGAAAAAATGAGTAAAAGTAGAAATAATACTATCAATATCTTCTTAGATAATAAAAAACTGCGCAAGCAAATAATGAGTATCCAAACAGATAGTACCCCTCTTGAAGAACCAAAAGAATGGAAAACTTGCAACTGTTTTGCTATTTATCGCCTATTAGCTGATAACGATCAAATTGAAAGTATGAAAGCCAATTATGAAAATGGCAATTATGGCTACGGACATGCTAAACAAGCTTTATTTGAATTGATAATTGAAAAATTTGCAACGGAACGTGAACGTTATACCTATTATATGAACAACCTACACGAAATTGATAAAGTATTAGCTATAGGTGCTGAAAAAGCAAAATTAGTAGCTAATGAGGTTTTAAAGCGTGTACGAGATAAGGTTGGGTATTAAATTATACAAAATACAGTTAAATAATTTCAAATAATTTACCTGGTAACGGCCTAATAATGCCTTTCAATTCCATATTCAAAAGTACACTTGCTACTTTAAAAATAGGGAGGTTGCAATGTATGGCAATTACATCCAACTGCTCTTTTTCTGATTTTTTCAAATAATTATAAATGATTTTTTCAGTATCATCAAGCTCAACAAACAATTGCTTTTGAATAGCTGGTTTTTGAGTATCTTCCAATTCCCAATTTAAAATATAAGGCACATCCAAAGGGTTAGAAAGCATATGTGCTTTTTGATGTTTGATTAAGTTGTTACACCCAACACTCTGACTATCAGTAGTTCTACCAGGAACGGCAAATACATCACGATTATAAGAGTTAGCAATATCAGCGGTTACCAAACTGCCCCCTTTTTCAGCAGATTCAATAACAATAGTCGCTTCACTTAAACCTGCAATAATTCTATTTCGTTTTAAAAAATTATTCTTATCAAAAGTATCACTACTTAAAAAATCAGTGAAAAAACCCCCATTTTTTTCCATATCAACCATATACTTTTTATGGCTTCTAGGATAAATTTGATTCATGCCATGAGCCAAACAAGCTACAGTTTGCAAATTGTGTTTTACAGCTGCTTTATGTGCTGTAATATCAGTGCCATAAGCAAAGCCTGAAACTATAACAGGATTGTAAATTGCTAATTGTTCAACAAGTTGCTCACAAAAAGCAATACCAGAGGTAGTTATTTTTCGAGCACCAACAATACTGATGATGCGCTCATTTTTTAAATTAATATTACCTGTTTTAAACAATAAAATAGGACCATCAATACAATGTTTTAACTTCTCAGGGTAAGTGGCTTCTAAAAAATATAAGTAATCAATACCATTATCTTTTATAAACCGGATTTCCTTTTCAGCATTTTCAAAATATGTTTTTTCATGTAAGTCTTTTAATACCACACTTCCAATACCATCAATTTTAAGCAAATTTTGTTTCTTTTCATTAAGAACAGCCTCAGCTGTTCCACAATGCGAAATGAGTTTCTTTGCTGTAATATCTCCAATATTTTTTACTTGTTGCAACGCCAAGGTATAAAGCAAATCATTTTCTGTCATCCTATAAATTTGATTTTGAGAAGATAATAAAAAAAATGTTATAATGTTAATAAATAGTTGGATCGAAACGGTTTCTAAAACCTTAATTTTTTAACTTTGTTTTATGCAATTAGAGACTTACATCAGCGATTTATTATATAGATATGACTGTGTTACGATTCCAGAATTTGGAGCGTTTTTAACACAACGAGTACCCGCAACTATTAACGATAGCACCAATATTTTTTATCCTCCCAAAAAACAATTGGCATTTAATGAACAAATCCAAAACAATGATGGACTATTGGCTAATTATATTGCCGATGTTGAAAAAATTCCTTTTGAAATTGCTTTAGAAAAAATTCAAAAGCGAGTTCATATAATAAAAAGCTATCTAACCCAAGGCGAAACCATAACCTTTAATAATGTTGGAGACATAGTTTTAAACAACGAAAGTAAAATTGTATTTGAGCCAACTTACAATTTGAACTATTTAACCGATTCATTTGGTTTATCTGAATTTGCTTCCCCAGCTGTAACTCGTGAAGTTTATAAAGAAACTGTTGAGACTATTGAAAAAGTAGTACCTATAACGATTACTCCAGAAAAACGTGCTTCTGTAAACTCATCAAATACCAAAAAACCATATTTAAGATATGCCGCCGTTGCACTAATTGCGTTAACTTTAGGCGGCTTTACAGCTTCTAATTTTTATGTAAATCAAATAGAAACACATAATCAATTAGCTCAAAAAGAAGCTTCACAACAATTAGAGACCAAAATACAACAAGCCACATTTGTTATTGATAATCCATTACCTGCAATTACTTTAAACGTAACAAAACAAACAGGAAATTATCATATCATTGCTGGAGCTTTTAGAGTTGAAGAAAATTGCTATAAAAAAATAGAGCAATTAAAAGCAGAAGGTTTTAAAGCCCGTAAAATTGGAGTTAATAAATATGGCTTACACGAGGTTGTTTATGCAAGTTATGAAGACCGATTAGAAGCCTTAAAAGCATTACGAGATATTAAAAAAAATCACAATCCAGAAGCTTGGTTAGATGTTAGAAAATTAGATTAAAATATACATTTTTGTCCACTTTAAAATACAGCATAAAAGTCTACATTTTTATGCTGTATTTTTTTGGTTTAAAGTCTAATTTCGAGTGAAAATATGATGTTGTGTTGCCGTAAAATAATCTCTAAAAATATGGTTTAAAATATGGGGATCACTACATGCTTGTACACCTAATAAAGGGTATATTTTAATAATGGCTTCAGTCATTGATTTTACTGAGTTTGAAGCTTCTTCGTGTATATCTTTAATCCACGTTTCAGGCACACTAATTCCAGAATTAATCTTACCTTCTATGTTTAAGGCAAATTGATTAATTTTCTCATATGATTTTTCTAATTCTAAATTCAAAAAATTAAGCTCTGTTTTTTTGGTGAGTACCTGGATAGATTCCTTATAAAAATGAACAGCCATACCAAAATAATTTGCCCACAAAGTTAAATCTGCAAATACTGAAAAATGGACTTTAAAAATTGGGGCGTCATATTCCAATTCATTATAAATAAAACTATTTTTTTCTGAAACCCATTTTTCTTTGACCCTAAAAGAATGGGTAGCCGTTGCTTTTAACCCCATAGTATGCCAATCTTTAATAATTTCCACATCTTCTTTATCAACCACAAATGAGCGAAAAATTTCCGCACCATTTTTGTCTATAATGGCTTTGCCATTTTCTAATAACTTTGCATTTAAAGTAAAATGTGTTAAATAGGGTGCACCTGTGGCATATTTCCATGTTCCAGAAATAATATACCCATCATCTTTTTTTTCAGCAGTGCCAAAAACACCGCCACTACCTCCAAAACAAACAGGTTTTTTAGGGTTTGTAAAAATAGTATCAGCAAACTCTTTTTTTAAATTTCCGAAGAAAAAATTAGCACCACTACAAAGTGTAACAGTCCATCCTAAACTTCCGTCAATCTCTGCTAAAGAGCGTAATTTTCTCAACCCCAATGATAAAGACATTTCTAAACCACCATGTGATTTTGGAATCCATAAATTCCACAGATTTTCATCTGCAACCCAATCCAATACCTCTTTTGGTAATATGTCTTGATTTAAACAAAGCTCTTTAAGTTGCTGCTTGCTGCTCTTTTTTACTTCCATTATTTAGAATTTTTTTCCATTCAATATATCCTGATACAGCCACAATAAATAAGAAAATGGTCAAACCTGCATAAATATATAATCCTTTGTAAATAAGTAACGGTACAGATATAAAATTGCTGATATTTAAGTACACCCAGTTTTCAATTTTACGTTTTGCCATGAGCCACATGCCTGCCCAAGCAAATGCACAAACTATAGCATCCCAATAAGGAACATCAGAATCGGTATGCTGGCCAAGCCAATAAACCATTAGTAGAAAACAACCAATAACAATTCCTATAGCTATTTGATGCTCTTTCCCACTAGAATAAGAAATAGGTGTTTCAGTATTTTTCTTACCCATTTTCCAATAAAACCAGCCATAAATACTCATAACCAAATAATAAAGGTTAAGTAAAATATCAGCATATAAACGCGATACATAAAGCACCCACAGACTTATTAAAATAGAAACGATTCCAAAAAGATAATTATTAATATTATTTTTTCTAGCCAAAAGTACTTGGGTAACACCAAAAAGAGTTCCAATCCATTGCAATACAGTAAGGTGTGTCAATAATTCCATTATCATCTAATATTTTTTAAATATCAAGATGACACAAAATGAAAATACAGTAGTGTATGATCAAAATCCCTACGTTGGCATTATCCAAATCAGGTACGGAGAAAAACTCCTGGGTATCATCTCAGCCCTGTATGTAGAGCACCCCATTTATGTCACAAAGATACGGAAACTATTGTGATTACCGATTAATAAAACAAAGGCTTTTAATTCGCAATCTTTAAAATCTATTATCTTTACCAAATTGTTAAAAATAAAATTAATGCAAGCCAAAACAGCTAAAGAATCTCTTACCGTTTTAACCGATATTGTTTTACCTGGAGAAACCAATCCACTAAATAATCTTTTTGGAGGCGAATTGCTTGCCAGAATGGATCGTGCTGCCAGTATTTCGGCAAGACGACATTGCAATCAAATAGTAGTTACAGCCTCTGTAAATCACGTAGCATTTAACAAAGCAGTACCATTAGGCAGTGTAGTTAGTGTTAAGGCTAAAGTTACAAGAGCTTTTAAAACCTCTATGGAAGTGTTTATTGATGTTTGGGTGGAAGATACTGCCACAGGTGAAAAACTAAAAGCTAATGAAGGCATATATACCTTTGTAGCAGTTGACCATACTGGAAAACCAACAACCTTTGTTCCTGAAGTTATTCCAGAAACTGAAATAGAAAAAGAACGATTTGATGCTGCACTGCGTAGAAAACAATTAAGTTTATTATTAGCAGGAAAAATAAAACCTAATGATGCCTCAGAACTCAAGGCTTTATTTGATTAATTAAACCTTTTTTTAATTTTAAAGTCTTAATAGTAAACTCAAAATAAAATTACTATGAGACTTTTTTTAATTTCATTTTCAGCTATTTGTTTATTAAATTTAACATCATGCGCAACGCGGGTAATTACTAGACCAGCCGCCATAACCGTAGTAAAAACTCCTCCAAGACATTACAAAATCGTAAAGATTAAAGGCAATCAATATTATTCCTGGAATGGGAATTATTACAAAAAAACTCGAAAAGGATATACAATAGTGAGGCTTTAATTATTGATTATAATATACCACATCACATTTTAAAAATCCAAGAAGCTGGATCCTGAGTTTCAACTTCTTTATACATGCTAAAATACAAAATAGTATCACCATTATTTGGACTTGTAAATACCTCGCCAATATCTTGTTTTGTGCTTACTTTATCACCCTCTTTAACAAATACAGATTTTAAATTTTTGTAAGCTGTAATATAATTTCCATGACGAATCATTACAATGGCATTTGCATTTTTTATAACTACTACACGAGTAACTTCTCCATTAAAAACAGCTCTTACTTTAGCCCCTTTTTCAGTGGCAATTCGAACACCATTACTTTTAATGGTTAATGATTTATTAACGGGGTGCCGTTGTGTACCATATTTTACGGTAACATAACCCTTTTCAACTGGCCATGGCAATTTGCCTTTATTAGAAGCAAAACTGGAAGCCAAAACTTTTTCTTCTGCAGTTAAAGAAAAACTGGAGGCACTTGATGTAGAAGTTGTAGCCACAGCACCCGTTTTTTTCTTTGACTTTGCAATTTCTGCTCTAATAATATCATTTATCTGCTTATCAATTCTATCTGCCTCTTGCTGCTTCGTTTTAATTTGTAATGCGTAAGTATTTAAGTTCTTATTGATAAATGCCACAATTTCCTGATGTTCTTTTCGCTCTTTTTCTAAAACTTTTTGCGATTCTCTATTTTCAGCAATCAGTTTATTTTTAATCTCTTGCTGTTTTAATAAATCTTGGTTAATTTTTTGGAGTTCTATCGTTTTAGCTTTTATATCTTCACCTTGCTGCTTTTGATGATCCGAATACTGTTTGATGTATTGCAAACGCTTGTAGGCCTGCTTAAAATCATCTGAAGACAACAAAAACATGATTCTACTTTGCTCATTTTTGCTTTTATAAGACTTTACAATCATAGCAGCATAATCTTCTTTAAGCTGCGCTAATTCAGTTCGGAGATCCGATATTTTTTTTTGGTTATTATTAATTTCTCTAGTCAGTAAATTGGCTTGTTGATTGGTGATTTTTATTAAGTTACCAAGCACACTAATTTTATAATTGAAACTTTCAATTAGCGATAATTGTGATTTTTGCTTAGATTTATTTTCGGCTTGTAGTTGGTTAATTTTATTAATTTCTCGACGTAATTCTTGTCGGCGTTCTTCCAACTGCTGTTGTTTATCACTTTGTGAAAAACCAACCATACTGCTCAATAAGAATACAGTTAATAATAAGAGTTTATATGTTACTTTTATGGGCATTTATTTAAGCTCAATACGTTTATATCCTGAAGGTATACTAAATGGAAACCTCAAATCTTCGTTCAAAGATACAGCTTTAAATTCCAGTTGAATAATCATTTCTTCAGTGCCCTCTACTGCAATTACTTTTATTTTTTCAGGTATAGTTTGTTTATCTACTTCTTGATGCGATAAATAATCTATCTGTAAATGCCTAAAGGTTTCTGACTGCGTAATTTGTTGCGATTTCAATTTAAAAATAGTAGGGTCTAAAATTAAAAACAGCTCATAAAGTGCTGATTGATTTTTAGGTTGAAGTAAGTAAGCATCATCATGAACAGAAGCTTTATAATTTCCATCATTTAAATTATATAAAGCCTCACCAATGAGTAAATTTTGAACTTTTTCAAAATCTAATTCTGTACCCAATAAATCACTTAAGTATTTAAAATTACCTTCAAAATAAGTGCCATCTAACTTATTATAAAAACTTACTTTGTCTGGTGTAATTAAAGCTTTTACCACAGAAATGGGTGTGGACATTAACAAAATATTCCTATCCTTTTCCATGCGCATATTCACCGTATAACCGCTTTGCTTTTCTCCCTCAGCAATATCAATTTTAACTCTTGAGGAAAGCATTTTAAAATCGGGAGTCAGCTTTAAATGTTCTTTTAGAACTTGTTTAGTCGATAAGTTTAAATTCTTTTCTCCATAGCTAATGGTTCTTGAAGATTTACAACCTAAAGTTAGAACCATAAAACTTATTATAATGAGGAATGTGGGGCGTATTGTATTCAAATTTTTATTTAAAATATTAATTAGATTGTACTATTTTATTAGCCTTATCTGCAAACAATTTAGCCTTTATGGTATTGTTTAGTTGGGTATATGCAGCACTTAATTGATTATAAAAATCAGCTTCCATCTTAGGGTCATCAATAATATAATCCAATCCCATTTCTAAAGAATTAATAGCCTTTTTAGCTTCTTGTTTCTGATTTAAAGCCACTCCGTTAATAAGGTAAAAAATAGGCTGTGATGGAAATTTCTGTAGTGCCTTATCGCTTTTTTCCAAAGCCAAATCATATTGATTCAAATCTATATGCAATAGCATAACATTGCGTAAAGCTGCAAAATTATCAGGTTGTATTTTTAAAGCGGTTTCAAAATAGTGTAAAGCCTTGGATTTATCTCCAGTTTTTAAATAATATTGAGCTAATTCCAATAATGTTTTTTCATTGTTGGTGTCTTCAACTAAAGTTGTAGCTTCTATCAAATCAGCTTCGTATTCTGGATTTTCAGAAACAAAATTTACAAAATCCAACAATACTTTTTGTTTGGCATCTGGTCTTATCTGGGAGCTTTTAATCACTATTTTCATAGACTCAATAGCCTTATCGATATCGTTAGCATCTAAATAAAACTTATACAAGGCTAAATGTACAATTTGAGAATCGGGATTGATTTTTAAAAGTTCCTTTGCGGTTTCAAAAGCTTTTGCGGTTTCATTGTTTTCGCTATAGCGAAAAATAAGTGCCAAATAATTAGACTCTTTATCTGGGTTACTATCAATACGTTCTTCAAGGTTTTCAATCTGTTCCTTTTTTCTTCCAGTAACCTCGTATATTTGATTTCGCATCATATCTCTTGACACTGAAATTCCGAATTCGGTATCCATACTGTCTAAAACCTCCAAGGCCTCGTCATATTTTTTAGTTCTAAAGTAAAGAGACGCCAAGTCTTCTTTATAATCTGGGTGGTATTGTACCAACTGTTTTACGGTTTTAATGGCTTTATCGTAATCATCCTGCGATGCGTAATATGCATACAACTCATCTAAATACCATTCATTATCAGGTTCTAATTTTACAGCTTCTTTTAGAGCATCTTCAGCACTGCCAAAATTTTTAAGCTGCACATAATTTTTACCTAATTCAAAGTGTATTACAGGTACCGTTTTGTCTATATCTATACATTTTAAAAGAGCTTCAGCAGCCCTGTCATAATTCTCAATACTTTTTTGTTTTAAAGCTTCAAAAAAGAGTTCTTGAAAAGCATCTTCATTATTACCTAAATCGTCATCTGGTTTTTTATTAAAATCTACTTGCGCATAGTTTAACTGCGGTACCATTAACAGTCCGAAGAAAAAAAGAAACATGTAGATTTTATTTTTCATTGATATTAATTATGTGATGTTTCAACAAACTGAGCATCACAAATAGGTTTAAATTTTGTTCCAAAGTATGTTTGATGAGATTCCTACTTTTACAGGATTCTATTCTAAAACAGAATAATCACCAATACTTACTGCCTTAAAATTTCCATCATATTTTACATGATTTCCTATCATGGCATTATCTAAATCAGCATTTTTAATACTTGTGTTGGTTTGAATCAAACTATTTTTAATAGTTGTATTTTCAATAATACTATCATTCCCAATAGATACAAAAGGCCCCACGGTTGTATTTTTAAGTACCACATTTTCACCAATAAAACAAGGTTCAATTATTTTAGAGTTTTCTAATTTTACTGAAGAAGCCACCAATTGTTCTTCAGAATCAGCATTTAAAAAACCCAGCATGCGTTGGTTGGTTTCTATGGTAATTTCTTTATTTCCACAGTCCATCCACTCATCTACCGTACCCGTTTTAAACACTTTACCGTCTGCCATCATACGTTTAATACCATCATTTATTTGATATTCGCCACCATTCATAACGTTTTCATCAAGAATTTCTTGTAATTTTCCTTTTAAAACTGCTACATCTTTAAAATAATAAATACCAATTACGGCTTGGTCGCTTACAAAATTTTTTGGTTTTTCAACCAGTTCTACAATTTCTTGACTGGCATTTAATTTTACAACACCATAAGCTTCTGGATTTTTCACTTGTTTGGTCCAAATAACACTATCTGCTACTGAATCTAAATCAAATTCTGCCCGAATTAATGTGTCTGCATAAGCTATGACTGCTGGTCCTGATAAAGATGGTTTGGCACACATAATAGCGTGGCCTGTTCCTAAAGGCAAATCTTGACGGTATATGGAGGCTTTAGCGCCTAAACTTTTAGCTAAGTTTTCCAAACTTGACACCACATCATCACCAAACCAAGCAGGGTCTCCTAATACAAAAGCTATTTCTTCAATGGGTTGTTTTAAAACTTTGGCAATGTCTTTTACCAAACGATGAACAATTGGTTGTCCTGCTACTGGAATTAATGGTTTTGGAACAGTTAAACTGTGTGGACGTAAACGAGAACCTCGTCCTGCCATTGGTACTATTATTTTCATTTTTTATATTTTGTCATCCTCATGAAAGAGGACATTTTTTTAATCAAAAATTTTTACACGTAGCCGCCTAATTATTTTACACCTGTGCTACCAAATCCTCCTGAACCTCTATCTGTTTCAGATAAAGTCTCAACTGCAACCCATTCAGCGCGTTCGTGTTTAGCGATAACTAATTGTGCTATACGTTCGCCACTTTCAATAACAAAATTATCATGTGATAAATTAACTAAAATCACCCCTATTTCACCCCTATAATCGGCATCAATAGTTCCAGGTGCATTTAAAACGGTAATACCTTTTTTTGCTGCCAATCCACTTCTTGGACGCACTTGTGCCTCAACACCTATTGGCAATTCAATAAACAAACCTGTTTTTACGATAGTTCGTTCTAAAGGTCTCAAAGTAATTGATTTTGATAAGTTAGCTCGTAAATCCATACCTGCTGAAGCTATGGTTTCATAATTTGGTAAAGCATGACTTGATTTGTTTATAATTTTTATTTGCATTTTATTTTTTTAAAAGCTGTTTTATTTCGTTTTTTTCTGATATAAAAATGATTCCCAAAAATACTAAAACAATTACTGTACTTATGTAATAATTAGTATTAAATCTATAATATGAAATAGCAGACAATAGAATGGCCAAGCCTAAGTAGCTTCCTATTTTTATTACATCATAAGGCACAGGGTAATGTTTTTTTCCTAAAGTATATGATATCATCATCATAGAAGCATAGGCTGCCAATGTTGCCCAAGCTGATGCCATAAAACCTATTCTTTCAATCATTAAATAATTAAAAACAATGGTAATAAAGGCACCTATTATAGAAATATACATACCAAATCTCGTTTTATCAGTCAACTTATACCAAATGGCCAAATTGAAATATATACCTAAACATAAATTAGCCAACAATACTACCGGTACTATTTCTATTGCGACCCAATACGATTCATCTCTTACAATGAGTTCTTTGAAAATATTGAGATAGGCCACAATACCAACCATCATTAAACTACCACAGATTACAAAATACTTCATAATAACAGCATAGGTTTTTTGAGCATTTTTTTCTTTTGCATAATTAAAAAAGAAAGGCTCTGCACCCAAACGAAATGCTTGAATAAAAATAGTCATGAATACAGCTATTTTATAACAACCACTATATGCACCATTTATATCCTTTCCTAAAACAGTTGGCAATAACCATTTGTCAAAATTTTCATTAATTACATACGCCAAACCTGCAACCATAATAGGCCAACCATAACTAAATAACTGCTTAAATATTTTGATACTAAATTCAAGTTTTGTTTTAAAAAAATAAGGGGATAGTAATAACAATGTTGTTATACTAGCTGTTAAATTTGATATGAAAATATATTTAACTAAATCATTACTATCATAATTAGAAAATGACATACCAAACTTAGGAATGGCCCACAGAAAGAAAAAATTAAGCAGTACATAAACTGCTATATTAGAAAGTTTAATAGCCGTAAATTTGATTGGCCTACCTGTTGCTCTTAAATAAGCAAACGGAGCTACAACAAGTGCATCTAAAGCTAAAACACCAACTAATAAATTAAAGTAATTTGTATCTAAATTAACCAATGCAGCCAGTTGCGTACTATACGAAACTACAGGTACTAAAAATAATAGGGTGGTAACTACTAAACTGATAAAAACTGTTGAAAATACTTTACCTTTTTCTTCACTCTTACTGAAAAACCTAAAGAAAGCTGTTTCCATACCATAGGTTAGCAAGACATTAAAGAATGCTGCATAAATATAAAAGGTCGTATTATCAGAATAACTTGATGTGTTTAATTTTTCTGTGTGAAGTGGTACTAAAACAAAATTCATAAGTCTTGGCAAAACAGTTGCCAATCCATAAATGATGGTGTCTTTAAAAAACTTTTTTAATGTACCCAAAGAATTGTTTTTATTTGGTTAAAATTAAGGTTTTTATAACAAAAAAACCTAACTCGCTAAAGTTAGGTTTATAATTTATTTAAATGAACACTTTGTTAAAACTTTGTTTTATACTTACAATAAAAATATAATTTTATTTCAGCAATGCAAAAATAACAAACTCATTAATTATTTAAGGCTTCAGCACCACCAACAATCTCTAAAATTTCATTAGTAATTGCAGCTTGACGAGCTTTATTGTATGTTAATGTAAGTTGATTTTTTAACTCTGTTGCATTATCGGTTGCTTTATGCATAGCAGTCATACGTGCACCGTGTTCACTAGCAAAAGAATCTCTAATACTTTTATACAATTGTGTTTTTAAAGATTTAGGAATTAATTGCTCAACAATTTCTAATTTTGAAGGTTCAAAAAGATAATCCGCATTGTTATTTATTTCACCCGCCATCGGAACTATTGGTAAAAACTGCTCAGTCATCACAATTTGAGTTGCTGCATTTTTAAACTTGTTATAAACAATTTCAATTTTATCAAATTCGCCAGCAACAAATTTTTCCATTAAAAATTCAGCAATTTCAGCAACATTCTCAAAAGTTAAATCATCATAAAGGTCACTCTTATTAGCTATAATTCTATTAGATTTTTTAAAAGCATCATTTGCTTTTTTTCCAATAACTAAATAAGAAACCTCTTGGCTTGCATACGTTTGAGATGTTAACCTATTAACTTCTTTAATAATGTTTGAATTAAAAGCACCTGCTAAACCTCTATTTGAAGTAATAGCTACAATAAGGACTTTTTTTAATTCACGTTGTTCAGAATACTGACTTCCAGTATCTGCATCTAAAGTTGCACTTAAACTTTGTAAAAGCTCGGTTAACTTATCTGCATAAGGACGCATAGCGGTAATAGCATCTTGGGCTTTCTTTAACTTAGCAGCTGATACCATTTTCATGGCACTGGTTATCTGCATGGTTGAAGATACCGATGATATTCTGTTACGTATTTCTTTTAGATTTGCCATTCTTTATTTTTATAAAGACTCTTCGACTAAGCTCCGAGTGACATTAATTTTTTATTTAAAATTTAAAGTTACCATCACTTTAAACTCTGAATTTTAAGCTTTATATTTCCCTGATAAATCCTTAGCTACAGCTGTTAGTGTATCTATAACCTCATCAGTTAATTTTCCTGCTTTTAAAGTATTTAGTACATCTGCATGTTTTGCTCTTAAGAATTCAATGAAATCACTTTCAAATTCTTTTACTTTCTCAACAGGCACATCTCTTAATAAATTTTTAGATCCAGCGTAAATAATAGCTACTTGATCTTCAACTTTAAAAGGATCATTTTGTGCTTGTTTTAAAATCTCTACATTACGCTTTCCTTTGTTGATTACGTTTAATGTAACAGCATCTAAATCTGAACCAAACTTAGCAAAGGCCTCTAATTCACGGAACTGAGCTTGGTCTAACTTTAAGGTACCTGATACCTTTTTCATGGATTTAATTTGAGCATTACCACCTACACGAGATACCGAAATACCTACGTTAATAGCTGGACGAACACCAGAGTTAAATAAATCTCCATCTAAGAAAATTTGTCCATCAGTAATAGAAATAACGTTTGTTGGAATATATGCAGAAACGTCACCCGCTTGTGTTTCAATAATTGGTAATGCTGTTAATGAACCACCACCTTTTACAATTCCCTTAAGTGAATTAGGAAGGTCATTCATTTCCTTAGCAATATCATCATTATTAATAACTTTAGCTGAACGTTCTAATAAACGAGAGTGAAGATAGAAAACGTCACCTGGATACGCCTCACGTCCTGGTGGACGACGCAATAATAAAGATACCTCACGGTATGCAACTGCTTGTTTAGATAAATCATCATAAACAATTAAAGCTGGACGACCAGTATCTCTAAAATATTCTCCAATGGAAGCACCTGTAAAAGGAGCATACACTTGCATGGCAGCAGGGTCGGAAGCATTTGCGGCAACTATAGTTGTATAAGCCAATGCTCCTTTTTCTTCTAACGTTTTAGCAATTAAAGCTACTGTTGAAGCTTTTTGTCCAACAGCAACATATATACAATATACAGGCTCACCTGCATCATAAAATTCTTTTTGATTTAAGATGGTATCAATACAAACAGCTGTTTTACCAGTTTGACGGTCACCAATAACCAACTCCCGTTGTCCTCTACCAACTGGAATCATAGCGTCAATAGCTTTAACTCCTGTTTGCAATGGTTCAGTTACTGGCTCACGAAAAATAACTCCAGGTGCTTTACGCTCCAAAGGCATTTCATAAGTTTCCCCTGTAATAGGTCCTTTTCCATCAATAGGATTTCCTAGAGTATCTACAACACGACCAACAATACCTTCTCCTACTTTAACAGAAGCAATACGAGACGTACGTTTTACAATAGAACCCTCTTTAACACCTATAGAAGTACCTAATAATACGATACCAACATTATCTTCTTCAAGGTTAAGTACAATACCTTCAGCACCACCTTCAAATTCTACTAACTCACCATACTGTGCATTAGCTAATCCGTAAGCACGTACAATACCGTCACCTACTGTTAATACAGTTCCTACTTCGTCTAATGAAGCACTTGCCTCAAAGCCTGAAAGTTGTTTTTTTAAGATTGCTGATATTTCAGCTGGTTTTACTTCTGCCATCTTTATTTGATTTTTGCTTAAATTGTCGTTTCGACTATGCGCAACGACCAGCTTTTAATTTAATGTAAGTTCTCTTTTTAGTTTATTAAGTTGATTAGCTACACTTGCGTTGTATTGTACATCGCCTATGCGTAAAATGAAACCACCTAAAATGCTTTCATCTATGATATTTTTTACTTCAACATCTCTACCTGTAAGCTCTTTAGCTTTTGCTAAAACCTTCTTCTCTAAATCTGCTGTTAAAGCAATTGCTGTGGTAACAGTTGCTAACTCAATACCTTTTGATTCATCTAACAACTGACTATACTTTAAAGCGACATCCTCTAAAATATCAATTCTATTATTACTAATCAAAAGATCTATTAGGCCTACCGTTGTTTTATCTGCTGTGTTAAAAACATCTAATAATATTGACTTTTTAACTGAAGAAGGTATCACAGGACTTTGAAGTGCTTCACTTAAATCTTTATTTTCAGCAATGGTAGTAACGATTAACTTCATATCGTTATTTACAGCATCTGCTGTTTTTTGATCAGATGCTAAACTTAATACTGCTTTAGCATAACGTACTGCTGCTCTTACTCCTGCCATTGTAACTTAGTTTAATGATTTTTCACTTAACATAGTTTCAACCAATTGCAATTGCTTGTCTTTGTTAGATAATTCAGTACGCATTACTTTTTCTGCAATCTCTAAAGATATTCCTGCTACATGGTTTTTAAGTTCTGCCATTGCAGCTTTCTTTTCACCTTCAATAGCAGCTTGAGCTTGCTCAATTATTTTATTAGCTTGCTCTTGCGCTTCACCTTTAGCCTCTTCAATTGTTTTGTTTTTAATATCACGTGCTTCTTTCAACATAGCATCACGTTCTGCTCTAGCTTCTTTTAATAACTTTTCGTTATCAGCTTGAAGGTTTTGCATTTCTAATTTTGCTTTTTCAGCAGAATCTAATGCGTTCTGTATACCATCTTCTCTAGTTTGTAAAGCGTCCAAAATTGGTTTCCAAGCAAATTTTCTCATTAATAAAATTAATACCAATAAGATAATGGCTTGCATAAAAAATAAGCCCGGTGAAAAATCGTTTAATAACTGATCCATGTAAAACTATAAATTAGCTGTTAGTTGTTTTTGTTTAATTTTAAAAACAGGTCCTGCAACCAACCGTTACAGGATGCTGTTTCTTTTTTTTAGGAATTTTATTTCCCTAAGATTAATGCACCGAATGCTAAACCTTCTAATAAGGCTCCGATGATGATCATGGCAGTTTGAATTTTTCCAGCTGCTTCAGGTTGACGAGCAATACTTTCCATTGCTTTTCCACCAATTTGACCTAAACCGATACCTCCACCGATTACGATTAATCCTGCTCCAATTAAATTGTACATAGTAATTTGATTTTATATATATTAATTAAACAAATTCTTATTAATGCGAATGATCATGTTCTTCAACTGCCATTCCTATAAATAACGATGATAACATCGTAAATATAAATGCTTGTAAAAACGCTACTAAAAGCTCTATTACCATTATAAATAAAGATAGTACTAACGACATTCCTGTAGAAATTACAGGTCCGAAAGAGGCTTTTAAAGTTATCATTAGAGCAATTAAACTCATTACCACAAAGTGACCTGCTGTAATGTTAGCGAATAAACGCACTAATAATGAGAACGGTTTTATAACAACAAAACCAATTAGTTCTATTACGGCTAATATGGGTCTTAATACAAAAGGTACACCTGGCATCCACAATGTGTGTGCCCAAAAATCTTTTGTTCCGCTAACCAAATAAATAACCATAGTAAAAATAGCCAAACAAGCGGTTACAGCTATCTGCCCTGTAACATTAAACCCTAATGGAGTTAAGCCTAAAATGTTTAATATCCAGATAAAGAAAAATACAGATAACAAAAAGCCCATAAACTTACGGTATTTTTTTTCTCCAATGTTTGGTCTTGCTATTTCATCACGAACATAAATCACTAAAGGCTCTAAAGCACGACTAAATCCTGTTGGTATTAACTTTCCTCTTTTGTATCCTTTTGCTAAACCTCCAAAGGCTAAAATCATTAAAAGTCCTGCTAATAGCATTCCAAATACGCTTTTTGTAATTGAGAAATCCAAAACTCGACTTCCATTAGTAATATGGTGAGAATCGTCAAAACTCACAGAAGTTGCTCCAGATTCTAATTCGTATATTTTGCTATGAAATTTAACAAGCTTAGTTCCTTCTTTATCAACAATAACTTGCGCATTATCATCATGATGAAATTCAGATGACATGAACGTTTTAAGCCCATTACTTGTCCAAACAATTACAGGAAGCGGAAATCCGTAATGCTTACCTGTTTCATTATTAGTGTATAAATGAAAATCGTGCGAATCTTTTAAGTGGTGTGCAATATACTCTCTGATTTCTTCAGAAGTATCTACTTTGTTTCCTGGTTTATTTTGAGAATCGTCTCCATATGAAGATATTGAAAACAACGCTAAAACTAAAACGACTATAAACTTGATAGATTTTTTTGCCACCGTCATACTTTTTGTAACTAAATAAATTTATGCTCTGTAAATTTTGTGCAAATGTAAGTAATAATTTAAAATTTAAAAGTCTTTTTCATTTAGATTTTTTCGTAAGTAATTATCTTACAAATATTATCTGTTTTAAAACTATTGTTTGACTAAAAGTTTTGATACACTAACGGCTTCTGAAATTAGAAACAAAAACAGAGGCACTATTAAACCTATACGTTCCAATTGAGTTAAATTATCATTAGAAAAAATAGAATTTTGAAAAATTAAAACAAACAAACCAATTTTTAAAAAAATTAAAGCTAAATAGGCGTAACCCGTTTGATTTGGCAAAACGCTAAAAACCAACTCTACTATTACATATACAATTATAGCTGCGATAACATGAAAAAGATATACATCTAACAAAGAATATGAAGGTGTTGAATTTAAAAAATAATTATGAAGGTTGTAGCTAATCAAAAAAAGAAGAAGAAAAATAGCTACTACAAATAAAATACGCTTAATCATTTATTTATTATCATTTTTATCATCATTACTAATTTTTAAAACCTGTTTAATTACTGCAAACATTGCTATAAAAACCGAAAATAAAGTAACTATTTTGTAATATAACTGGTTATCACTATTAAATTTTGTATCCAACCAAGCTCCTAATAAACTACCTAAATAAATAGTCACTCCCATTTGAATTGCAATAGAAGAAAACCTAATATATGGATTAAGCTGATTTTTCTGATCCTGCTTTTTTTGATTGTTGTCCGCCATAATTCGTGTCCTTTACTGCTCCTTTCATAACACACGTTACATTAAACGTTGCTCCAGGTTCTACTGCTAATTTCTCAGCCACTACTTCGCCTTCAATATGCGCTGATGATTTTAAAGTAAGCGTTCCAGAAAGCATTAATTTACCTGAAAATTTACCTTCAAAATGAGCATCCGCACCTTGAAGCGTTCCTTTTATAAATCCAGATTTACCAACCACCACTTTTCCTGAGGTTTTTAAATTACCTTCAATAACACCATCAATCCTTAAATCACCCTCACTATTAAAGTCTCCAATAATTTTAGTGCCTTGTGCTATAATATTTTGACTTGCTCTTTCTTCCATGTGTTTGTTTTTTTTATTATCAGAAAACATAACTTTTATTTTTAGTTATTACTAATGTTTAAATATGCTTCCAAATTTTTATGTATTTGGATAATTTTATAATTATTAGAGGATATAGCAAAAAATGGTTTTTTAATTTTCTGTTTATCTTCTTTGGTTAACAGCTGATCAAATGTTTTAGCTACAGCTTCATTATGTAATCCATGAACAATTACAAAGGTAGTATTAGGATTATAAACATCAACGGAACTGCTTAATTTGTAATATTTAATGTTTGGTAACACTTCTTCTTTCAAAGTTTTGTCAAACATATTTATATCCTCTTTGGTTGCATTATCAAATTGAAACACGACTTTGTAATGCTTTTCTAAGTCATCATTTTCCACAAATTCTGTAGCAGCAATTCTTGGCAATACTTTGGTTTCAATTTCTTGTGCTTGCTTACCTTCTTCGGTATTTGCATACGTTACAGATAAATAATTAATGGCTTTACTATACGATTCGTATCCATATAAACGTCCAGTTGCCGAAGCTTTTAAAAGTTCAAATTTTGGAACTATTGGCTCACTATCAAATACACTTATATAATTATCGCTTTCTGAAATAACTTTTTCGTATTCTTGATTTTCATAAAGAGCATAAACCGTTTCATAAATACTTTCGGGACTACTTTCATCTTTTTCTGACGCCAAATCAGGGTTAGTTAAAATGTTAGTATAACGCGAATCTGGGTAATTATTTATAATCTCATTTTTAGCAATTTCGGCTTCTGAATTTTCGCCTAATAATTCATAAATCTTATATAAGTTATATTTAGAAGGTAAAACTAATCGTTCTTCTGGATGGCTATTAAGCAAATTATTGAATTTATCTTTTGCTAACTCGTATTCTTTAAATTTTTCTTTATAAATCAAACCTAGTTGATAATACGCATAATTTCGATCTTTATAGATACTATCAATTTCTTTTTCATTTGAAGGTATTTTGGAAATGTAAAATTGTGGATTAAAACGCTCTTCTTCGGATGCTAAATCTTCAATAGTAGTATTAGAATTTCTAGAGGAACTAATCCCTGATGAACTTTTATGAGACCATCTCCAGTTATCTTCTAAAACCCTATCACCCCAAACTTTTACAAACTCATTTTTACCATAGGATACAGTTGTAGGGTTATAAAAATAAAATAAAGCAGCTTGACTTGGCACTCCTGTTCCTCGTGAGGGTATAACTGAATTTATATTATTATTTACAGTATTTAAACCTGTGTTTTTTCGCTCTAAAGCTTCAGCTTTTTCTTTAGCTTCCTCTGCTTGTATTTTTAATTTTTCAACATAGGATTCAAAATAAGCTAATTTCTCTGCTTCCGAAAAGTTTACCAATTTCAAAATGCTATCGTTTACTTGAGCAATGTCTTCATAATAGATAACATCATCTAAATTATCTCTTTTTCGTTTAATGGTTCGATATGGTTTGGAATTGAGTTTTAAATTAAGCATGGTGCTGTCATAATACGCACCTGCAAGCCTATATATAGAGGCATTAAAATTCATATCACCTAAAATTTGATAGTTCCTTGCTTTTAACTGTTTATCTTGTGAACGTTCTCTTAACGACTTATTATAATAGGTTACAGCCAAGGAATCTGAACCTCTTTGCTGATGAAACTGACCTATTTGATGATAAATTTTATCTAAAAACGGACGGTTTTCTCTGTTTTCTTCAAGTTCTGTTAAAAACTCCCACAACTCCATGGTGTTTCCATTTTCGTAATCAAAATTTTTAACTTTTTCTATATGTGCACTTATCATATAAATGCGAGGTGTTTTTCTATTAAGCTCTATTACTTTATCAAAAGCAATGTTGGCACTGTCTTTATACCCCAGTTGATTATATAATTGACCTTGAATAAAACAGTATCGACCACGTTCATCATTACTTTTGGTAGCATTGGAAGCTATTTCTAAAAGGGTAATAGCAGTATCAACCACTTTAATATTTAAATAGGCTTGAGCTAAAATAGAGGTAGCATCTGCCAACTCTTGACCTTCTAAATTCTCTTGTTCTAATAATCTTTTTAAATTTTTAATAGCCAATTCATCATTTTCAAGTCTGATGTTCGCTTTTTCTCTCCAAACTTTTGCCTGGTTTATTTTATCACTAGCTGGATATTTATAAAGAATGTAATTAAAAGCTTCTAAAGAAGGTATAAAACGTTGGTCAAAATAACGTGCTTTTCCTAATAATAAATAAGCTTCGTCTATTTGCGGGTTTTTTTCCTTACCATCAATATTCATACTGTGCTTCTGGATAGCTTTTACGGCTTTTTCTTCTGCACGATTAAAATCTTCATTTTTAGATTGCCCAGGAAGAATAATTTCTTCATCAATTTGCATGCGTTCAATAGGCAAAACTTCCCAATAATTATCAATGTAACTTTTATTAAGTTCTGTGCGCCCTTGCTCCAAGGCAATACCTCCATTGTAAAGCGCATTAAATTCAGTTGTTACTGCATGGAAATTACGACTTAAAAACTTATCTTTTTTCCTAGAACAACTGGTTATAACAAATGTAAAGAATAAAAAGGCTAATATGGCGCGATAAGATGTTTTCAATACCTTGGTTTTGGTGTTATAAATAACTATAAACTACTACATTTAGTATGTAAGAGGGTAAAAATAAGCATCTTTTTTGATTATGCGATAAAATGTCGTAATTTTTGGTTAAACTGTTTACTTTGTTGTCCTAATATATTCCAAATATTCATTGAAAGCTTTTTTAATTATTTTAGGACTTACTATTTTATATAGTAAACTATAGGATAAACAAACATAGAAAAAAAGAAGTTTAGAAAGCATATGAAATTAATTTTACTCTGATTTACAATACCATTTAATCAATTTTGCACATCATAGCCTTCTAAATTATATTTTCTTTAAGGGTGTGTAATTGTTGTGTTTGAGATTCTTTATATTTCATCAATACTGGCATGGTTTGAATATAACTTTCTAATGCACAATTTTATTCATGGTTTCTTTAGTGTCCTGGTCCTATTCTGTAAGTTTATAATATTTTTACGTATTCTATTATTTAATTTGGTAATTTCAACATCCAAAAACTCTTCGGTTTCTAATTTGTGCAATGATGAATGTAATGTCTCCTAATTATATTCAGTGCTACTATACTAAACTCCTTTACTCTTTAAGTAATTTCACTAGCCATACATGTTATCATTCTCTCTTAAAAGTTTTTAATATAAAAATTGACAAACTACCTTTGTTAAGTTTTTTGTTCACTATAACAAATCAAGTATAAAATTTTATACATAAAATTACCATGTGTAAGTTTTTTGATGAATATTCGAGCAAAAATGTTTAGGCTTTACTATTTTTGTTAAAAATATATACATGTCCGGATTTCATAAACTTTCAATTAAAGATATATCAAGAGAAACAAGTCAAGCAATCAGCATTAGTTTTGATGTTCCTGATCATTTAAAAGATACATTTATTTTTAAAGCAGGCCAATATATTACCTTAAAAACAATTATTGATGGACATGAGATAAGGCGTGATTATTCATTATGTTCATCGCCTAAAAGTGGCGAACTTAAGGTGGCTGTAAAAGAAGTAAAAGACGGTACGTTTTCATCTTATGCTAATAATAATTTAAAAGTTGGAACTGTTTTAGAAGTTTCAGCTCCGAAGGGGCGATTTACTTTTACCCCAAACGACTCTATTACAAAAAACATTGCAGCTTTTGCGGCTGGTAGTGGAATCACACCTATTTTAAGTATTATAAAATGTGCTTTAGAAGAAGAAGTTAACAGTAAAGTAATTTTAGTTTATGGCAATAAAACAACTAAAGATACCATCTTTTTAAACGAACTTTTAGAACTTCAGCATAAATATAGTGAACGTTTTTCCATCCAATTTGTGTTTAGCCAAAAAGATGAAGATGATTCTATTTTTGGTCGTATAGAGAAAAGCACAGTTAATTATGTTATGAAAAACAAGCATAAACACATTGAGGTAAATGCCTTTTATTTATGTGGACCAGAAGCTATGATTCATACGGTAAAAGATGTGTTAACAGCCAACAACATAGACAAAGACACCATTCACTTTGAACTTTTTAAAGCAGCAAAGCCTACTGAAATTGAGGATGAAGCGACATTGACAACAGGAAATACAAAAATTACGGTTATTGTTGATGATGAAACCTCAACGTTTGAAATGCCACAAAAACAAACCGTATTAGAAGCCGCTTTAGACAATGATTTAGATGCTCCCTATTCATGCCAAGGTGGCATTTGTAGCAGTTGCTTAGCCCGAGTTAAAGAAGGCAAAACAACTATGAGACAAAATAATATTTTAACTGAAAGTGAAGTTGCTGAAGGTTTAATTCTCACCTGTCAAGCACATCCTACAACACCTACATTAACAGTAGATTATGATGATGTTTAATCAACAAACTCTGTTAAATTATTAAAAACGCTCTATTTTAAAATAGATTTAATTTTATTAACTACTATTTCAGGCAAAATACTTCCTGCTACGGTTTTATACCCTTCTGGATATTTATTACCGTAAACAGACGTTGGTGTTTTTGGAAATTGATATCTATCTGGCAATAAGGTATAATCTTCTGGTTGATTAAACGGTGCAAAACCTGCATATGGATGGGTAACTCCCCAAATAGTAATTGTTTTTATTCCTAACATAGCGGCTAAATGTGCATTGCCAGAATCCATGGAAAGCATCACGCTTAAATTAGAAATTAAATCCAATTCTTCATCCAAAGTTATTTTTCCAGCTACGTTACAAACGTGTTCGTATTTGGCTTCAAAATCATTTAATATTTTGACTTCTTTATCACCACCCCCAAATAGAATAATTTTATAATTTTTTGAAAGACTTTCAATAACCTGTTCCATCAGATTCAGTGGATACATTTTACTCTCATGCGCAGCAAAAGGGGCTACACCAATCCATTTTCGAAAATCTTTTTTAACAATACTTTCAATTGCATGGCTTAATTGAGATGCTTTGGGAAATTCTGGGTGCCTTAAATCTACTTTATATCCTAAAGCTTCAAAAACATCAGCATATCGTTGATGGGTTGTTTTTAATTGGTTGAAAACTTTTCCAGAAATTAAATCTCTTTTCTCTTGGCGACCTTTATTTAATTGTAAAAATGGGGTACCTAAAAAAAAATATTTTAAAATATTGCTTCGCACTACATTATGCAGGTCTGCAACAGCATCAATTTTTAGCTTTTTTAATTCCTTTGAAAGTTTATATAAACCCAAAACACCTTTATGTTTTCCTTTTACATCTGCAGCAAACACAACAACCTTTGGTAAATCTCTAAAAAAAGGTTTAAAAAAATCCCGCGTAAGCACTGTAATTTTTACTTCAGGGTTTTGTTGAATAAACGCACGTAAAACGGGAACCAACATCGCAACATCTCCCATAGCAGATAGGCGAATAACAAGAATATGTTTCGGTGGTTTTAGCATTAAGTTTCTGATGTAAAGCCTTTTAAAAATTCAAATAGACTAAACCTTGTTAATAAGAATTAATCGTTTTTATTTCTGCCCTCTCAATACGGGATTTAACTCATCATCGTTGTACATTTTCATTTGCTTATACACTTTCATGTATTTATCACCTTTTTGAATATCACTTAACAGAGTATCAATAGCTGTAGACAAATCTGTTCGTTGCTCTAACAAAACATCTAATTTTGATTGACAAGCTGCTTTATGGGAAGCTGAAGCATCATTTCTTGTTGCTTCTTCATTCATGTGATAAATTTTTAATGCTAAAATAGATAACCTATCTACACCCCAAGCAGGACTTTCTGTATTGATAGTTGCATTTTGTTTTGGCTCTACTTTCTTATATTTTTCTAAAAAATAACTATCAATATACTCCACCATATCGGTTCTATCCTGGTTAGAAGCGTCAATTTTTCGTTTTAATGTTAAGGCTGCAACAGGATCAATTTGTGGGTCACGAATTATATCTTCATAATGCCATTGAACCGTATCAATCCAACACTTTCTATATAGCAAATGCTCTAATAAATCACTTTCTGCATAAGCATTTTCAAAAGGTTGATCTACCGTATTTATAACGTGATACTTTTCAATAACTTCTTGGAATATTTTGTTAGCTTTTTCTGTAAACATAATCTTGGTATTTTAAAAAAACAAAGCTACATAAATTATATAAGATTTTTTAGTTAAACCTTTGCAGTTGCTTTGTTTTAACGGATTCATTTAAAATATACTTTGGTTTCATTAACTTTACTTTCTAAAATAACTACCTCGCAATGATTATTCATAATTTATCTCAACAAAATTCAGTACTAAATACATTTATTTCAGAAATGCGACATGTTAAAATTCAAAAAGACAGTATGCGATTTAGACGTAATATTGAACGTATTGGTGAAGTTTTAGGTTATGAAATGAGCAAAATATTAACTTATAAATCATCAAAAATTGATACACCTTTAGGGAGTTGTCAAATTAATTTAATGGAAAATGACATTGTTTTATGCTCGATTTTAAGAGCTGGAATCCCATTGCACAATGGTTTGTTAAATTATTTTGATACTGCCGAAAATGCTTTTATTTCAGCATATAGACACCATAAACACCATATTGAAACTTTTGAAATTATTGTGGAATATTTAGCTTGCCCTAAACTCGAAAACAAAACCCTAATTTTAGCAGATCCTATGTTAGCAACCGGACAATCTATGGTAGCCACTTTTGAGGCTTTAAAACCTTTTGGAACACCAAAAAATATTCATTTAGTAAGTGTTATTGGTGCTGAACCAGGTATTAATTATGTAAATGAGCATTTTCCAAAAAACACACATCTGTGGATTGCTACAATTGATAAAACACTAAACAATGAGAGTTATATTATACCTGGATTAGGAGATGCAGGAGACTTAGCTTTTGGTAAAAAATTACAAAAATAAAAGCAAAAATGGCACAAATGTTATTATAGCTACAAATATTTCCCTAAACCATTTTTCTTCAATGGTTTCAACATAATTTGTAATGATAATTGCTATGGGAGCAAACAAAAACAAAAACTCGCTACCATTTTTTTCAGGAGCTATTACTACAATAACAAACGAAATAATGGCTGCAAACAAAACAATTTTAAATGATGGTCTGAATGCTTTTTTCTTCTGTTTAATACCTTTTAAATAAAATATTGACGACCATAAGCCAAAGGAAAATAACATGGTCATGGTTATTAAATATTGAAGAGAATTATATCCACTAAAGTCATAACTCACTAATAAAGTAATATTAAAAATTTCAAAAAAGGAATCATACCATATGATAGAAACACTCATGGCTATAACAAAAACACATGCCGTTCCTATAAAAGGAATAATCCAATGTTTTATATTATTGTCTGTATAAAGCAGCAAGGTTATGATTATCAAAATAAAAAATAAACCTGACCAAAAGTAAAACAAGGTAGCTATCGCGATCCAAAAAGCCGCATCAAATAGTTTTTTTTCTACATTAATTTGTGACCTCAAGGTTATTAATCGCCGTAAAGCAAACAGTAAAAAAATATTTGCTATTAGGATATTTCCATTTGCGGTAGTGTTGGGTAGCGCCAACAAAAACAAGCTAAAAAATAAGATTTGATAATTATTATTTTGTGTTAAACTATTTTTTGACACAATAAAATTAAGTACCAAAACGGTTAACAAACATATAAAAAACAAGATAACTTTACCAAATATTACTGATTCATAACCATTTTTGCTATTGCCTAAAATAAAAGCCAAAAGCATGATTAAAAAAACAATAATAAAATTTAATAATTTAGATTTACTAAAAAGACTTGTAATCATTAACTCTTTTTGTATTTTTGCTCTGTAAATATACTAACCTATAACCATTAAATGATTAAAATCATTTGAAGTTATAGAAAAACAATTAACAAAACAACCTCCTACCATGAAAGATTTCTTTTACGCTATACAAGATTTATTTGTAAATGTTCTTTTTGCTCCTTTGGACGCATTAAGCGAATTGGAACTTGAAAACTGGTTCGCTGCTAGTGCTATTTCTTGGATTTTCGTAATTATTTGCTCTGCAGCATTTGTTTATTGGATGCTTCAGTTAAAGAAATTTAACGATAACGACGAAGAAAATAAAAGTATAACCGCACACGATTATTTATAAATCGAAACCAATATCTTTACGATAATTCATCTTATCAAAATGTAATTTACCTATATTTTGATAAGATTTTTTTATGGCTTCTTGATACGTATCTCCATATGAGGTAATAGCCATAACACGACCTCCGGTTGTTACTATTTTACCATCATCTTGCAACTGTGCTCCTGCATGAAATGGAATGGAATTTTCAATAGTATCAACTCCTGTAATTACTTTACCTTTTTCATAAGCTTCAGGATAGCCACCAGACACTAACATAATGGTTGTGGCAGCACGTTCATCAATTTCAATATTAATTTTATCTAAATTACCGTTTGACATGGCTTGTAATATTTCAACAAAATCATTTTTAAGCCTTGGTAGCACAACTTCTGTTTCTGGATCACCCATTCTAACATTATATTCAATAACCTTAGGATCATCTCCAACTTTTATAAGTCCAATAAAAACAAAACCTATATAAGGCAATTTATCTTTTTTAAATCCTTCAATGGTTGGTTTTACAATACGCTCTTCTATTTTATTTAAAAAAGCATCTGTTGCAAATGGCACTGGAGATACAGCTCCCATACCACCTGTATTTAATCCAGTGTCACCTTCACCAATACGCTTATAATCTTTAGCCGTTGGTAAAATTTTGTAGTTTTTACCATCAGTCAACACAAAGCAACTTAACTCAATACCATCTAAAAACTCTTCAATAACAACTTTAGTACTTGCTTTTCCAAACTTAGCATCAACTAACATGTTTTTTAATTCAACTTTCGCTTCATCTAAATCGTTCAAAATAACAACACCTTTTCCAGCTGCTAATCCATCAGCTTTTAGTACGTAAGGTGCATTTAAGGTTTCTAAAAAAGCATATCCATTTTCAACAGTTTCTTTTGTAAAACTCTCGTAAGCTGCTGTTGGAATGTTGTGACGATATAAAAATTCTTTAGCAAATTCTTTACTACCTTCTAATTCAGCAGCTGCTTTTTGTGGTCCAATTACAGATACGTGCTTAATAGTATCATCATTTAAAAAGAAATCATGAACACCATTTACCAAGGGATCTTCTGGACCCACCACAACCATATTAATATTGTTTTCTAATACTAAGTTTTTGATGGATTCAAAATCATTTACTCCAATATTTACATTGGTTGCAATACTTGCTGTACCTGAATTACCTGGAGCAACAAATAATTTTTCACATAATGAGCTTTGAGCTATTTTCCAAGCAAATGTATGTTCTCTTCCTCCTGAACCTAATATTAAAATATTCATATTGTTGATTTGTTTTTAATTTTTGATTTCCACGCACTCAATAAGCTAAAGGAAATAATAGTTTAGTCCTTTAACGCATAGCATTAAAGTCAGTATTTGTCTGCAAAAATAAAATTAATGCCCCGAATTCACGAATATTTTTTATTTACTTTACAAAAATTATTTTTCAATTGAAATTATTCAACCTTTCATTACAATTTAATGGTTTTCCTTTAAAAAAAGGCCAATCTATATTAAATGACATTCATCGTAAAAGCAACAATGAATTTACAGAATATCTCAACATTAGAAAAAAAGACATTGTTTCTCATCATTTGAAACACAACTCTTTTTATAAAACCTTTGCTAAAAATGCAAACCTTAACAATTGGAATACCATTCCAATTATGACCAAAGACCATTTGCAACAACCATTGGAAAAAAGATTATCTGAAGGTTACAATGAGAAAAACGTTTATATAAACAAGACTTCTGGATCTTCAGGAAACCCATTTATATTTGCAAAAGATAGACTTTGTCATGCTCTTACTTGGTCTGTTTTTATTAACAGATATAGCTGGTTTAATATTGATTTAAACACATCCAAACAAGCACGATTTTATGGTATTCCTTTAAATAAAAAAAACTATTATAAAGAACGTTTTAAAGATTTTTTAAGCAATCGCTATCGATTTTCGGTATTTGATTTAAGCGATACACAACTTGAAAAAAACCTAATCAAGTTTAAAACATCAAAATTTGAGTATATCAATGGTTACACCAGTAGTATCGTACAATTTACTAAATTTTTAAAACAAAAAAATATTGTTTTAAAAACGATTTGTCCAAGTTTAAAAGGGTGTATAGTAACCTCTGAAATGCTTTTTAAAGAAGATAGACAGCTTATAGAAACACAATTTGGAATTCCAATAATTAATGAATATGGCGCCGCAGAACTGGGGTTAATTGCATTTCAAAACACCAACAATGAATGGATTATCAATAATGAAGATTTATATGTTGAAATTCTTGATGACAGTAATAATATACTGCCATACGGTGAAGAAGGAAAGATAGTTATTACCTCACTTTACAATAAAGCACATCCATTTATTCGGTATGAGTTGGGAGATATTGGTATACTCTCAAAAAACAGCACCATTGAAAAACCTATACTTGAAAAATTAATTGGCAGAACCAATGATATTGTTGTATTACCGAGTGGGAAAAAAGCTGCTGGTTTAAGCTTTTATTATGTCACCAAAACAATCATTGAAAACAACACTCCTGTTAAGGAATTTATTGTTGAACAAGTCAAATTAGATACATTTAAAATCACATATGTAAGCCATTATGAGCTTTCAAAAGAAAAACTAAAAGCTATAAGCAAAGCCATTGACAACTATTTAGAACCTAACTTACATATTATTTTTAAACGTGAAGACCAACTAATTAGAAGTGAAAGAGGAAAATTGAAACAATTTACTTCCCATTTATAGAAACGGTTTGTTTTGATTTTATAAAAAAGTATTCAAATAAAAAAACCAGCAAACTGAAAATCGATTTTGAGGTTGAAAAGCCCAACCCTTTTTTATACACCCAATAGTTATATTTTAATAAGCTCCATTTGCTAGAAGAGATGGAACCATTCCTTACGCGGTACATAGCTAATGATTCCTGAATACTTTTAGCAGGTTTTCCAGAAGTTTTTATTGATTCTAACCATATGAGCCAATCTTGACGTTTACGTAAATTAGGAGACGTTATTTTGCCCAACGAATTTACACTATAAATACCTGTTAAGTTGCCTATGTAATTGCTTTTTAAAAGTTTTTTATAATTCAAAACCGGCAGGGCTTTTACTTGTTTATTTAATGGATTTCCTAATTCATCCATCAAATCATAACTAGAAAAACAAACATCACAACTTTCTTCTTTCATAAAAGCTAATTGTTTTTTTAACTTTTCTGGTTTCCATAAATCATCAGCATCTAAAAAAGCAATATATTGACCTTTAGCAGCTTTAATACCTCTATTTCTTGAAACAGCAGCCCCTTGGTTGGCTGGATTTTCTAAAAGTTTAATATTTGGATACTTGGTAATAAACTCTTTTACTATTTGAATTGTTTTATCTTTTGAGAAATCGTCAATCAATAGCAGCTCCCAATTTTGGTGTGTTTGGTTTACAACACTCATAATAGTTGCTGAAATAAACCTTTCAGAATTGTACATTGGAGTTATTACTGAAACTAATGATTTCAAAATTAATAGGCCTTTTTTTCTCCTTTAAAAATATTTATAAACGTTTGCACAATAATTTTTATATCTAAAAGTAACGACCAATTTTCTATATAGAAAATGTCATACTTTACACGGTTAATAATATCCTTATCTGTTTCTACTTCTCCCCTAAACCCACTTACTTGTGCTAAGCCTGTAATACCTGGTTTAACAAAATGGCGCACCATAAATTTATCTATTCGCTGTGCATACATGTTAGTATGGCTAACCATATGTGGTCTTGGTCCAACTACAGACATTTCCCCAAACAACACATTAAAAAACTGCGGGAGCTCATCAATGCTTGTTTTACGAATAAAAGCTCCAACTTTGGTAACTCTTAAATCTCCTTTAGTTACTTGATACAAATGAGCTTCTTCATTAGGTGTCATGGATCTGAATTTAAAACAATCAAATTCTTCATAGTTAAACCCATTTCGAGATTGTTTAAAGAACACAGGGCCTTTAGATTCTAATTTTATTAAAATGGCCAATATGGGTGTCAACCATGAAAGAACAAAAATGATGATAAAAGCTGAAAATAAAATATCAAACAATCTCTTTATAAATTTATTGACAGAATCTTGTAATGATATTGAGCGTAATGATAAAATAGGAATATAATCATAATACTCGTATTTAAGTTTTTTAGCATAAATATCCTTATTATCAGGAATAAACTTTAACTCTCTTAAATTATTATCAGCAAAATCTATTAATCTATTAATTTGTTTATTTGATAGTTCAGAAACAGAAGCATAAATTTCATCAATACTATTTTCTGTAATATAATTAAAACATTTTTCTAATGAAAATTCTTCTTTATTAATACAAAATTGCTTTTTAAATTTATAGCCAAAATTGAGTTTATGATTAAAGATGTTTATGAGTTGATTTGTTTTATCTGTATTGCCAATAACTATAACATTTCTATTATTACCTCCTAATACTGACCTGTATTTATTCAATAGAAAATAAGTTAAAAACTTAACAAAAGTTACTAAGATAAATACAATTACTAAATAATTTGCAAGTGCTAACCTACTTATATTAGGTTGTTTAAAAATGCCAATAAAAGCATATAATACTAATAAAAAAAGAACGATTTGCCTTATTAATAGTGCAATTATAGGGATAACCTTAGTGCTCCTGTTTATTTCATAAAACTTATTTCTTACAGCTATTATAAGCCATAAAAAGGAAATATAAGCCATAAACAAGTAATGATTTGTTAAGTTTATTTGAAATAAAAAAACAGCAAAATTAATTATAGCTAAATCTAATATATAAGAAATAGGCTTGATTAAATTTGAATATCTTCCTTGTTTATAGTCCAATTTATTTTTTTATATGCTGTTTAAAATCCTTGTGTTCACTTTTATACAACTCTTCAGTAGACAGTGTTTTAAAATATTCAAACGTTTTGTTTAAACCTTCTTTTCTATCTACTTTTGGCTCCCAATTTAAAAGTTTCTTTGCTAAACTGATATCTGGTTGCCTTTGTAATGGATCATCTACTGGTAATTCTTTATATATTACTTTTTGGGTAGTCTCTGTTAACCCTAAAATTTCTTCTGCAAAATCTTTTATGGATATTTCGTGGGGGTTACCAATATTCACTGGATAGCTATAATCACTCAATAATAATCTGTAAATACCTTCTACTTGATCATCTACATAACAAAAGGAGCGTGTTTGCATGCCATCACCAAATATAGTTAAATCTTCGCCTCTTAATGCCTGACCCATAAAAGCAGGAATCACTCGTCCATCATTAAGTCTCATACGTGGCCCATAGGTGTTAAATATACGAACAATACGTGTTTCTACACCATGAAATCGATGATATGCCATGGTTATAGATTCTTGAAAACGCTTGGCTTCATCATATACACCACGGGGCCCTATAGTATTAACATTTCCATAATAATTTTCCGTTTGAGGATGTACTAATGGATCTCCATAAACTTCAGAAGTAGATGCAATAAGAATTCGAGCATTTTTAGCTTTAGCCAACCCTAATAAGTTATGAGTACCTAAAGAACCCACTTTTAAGGTTTGAATTGGGATTTTAAGATAATCTATTGGACTTGCAGGTGAGGCGAAGTGAAGAATACAATCTAAATTGCCTTCAATTTTTATATATTTTGTAACATCATGTTCAATAAACTCAAAATTCTCTAAACCTATCAAATGCTGAATATTTTTTTGATCACCAGTTATGAAGTTGTCCATACCCATTACATAATAGTCTTCAGCAAGAAATCTATCACATAAATGAGATCCTAAAAACCCTGCGGCTCCAGTTATTAATACTTTTTTCATATTTATAATTTGACATTCATATATGAATAAAATACACTTCTATATTTTTTCAATATTTTGAATCAAAAAACATTATTATTTTACCTATATTTTAAAACCCTTAATTAGCATAAAATCTATTAAGCAATAGTCATAAATGCACTATTAAATAAACAATAATTCGCCTTAAAATTATTTGTCACAAACATAAGAAAGAAAATTAACTTCAAATTAAAGCCTGGTATTATTATTTCTAATAATCTTATTGATTTTTATTAATCTAATTCCTTATTAATCAAACTAAAAAACTAACTTACTAATATTACAAAAAAAATAAACTAATTTTGTAATGAAATTCATTTAGGAAAATGGCAGCATATAAAATCATTGAGTTTTTCCTTTCTAAGGTAAAAAAAGAAAAACATGTAATATCATACCCTTTTTCATTCAGAGAACTTTTTACTATATTAAAATCCAAAGGTTTTTCTGCAATTAGAGGTGTATTTTTAATAAAACCTTTCTTAAAGAGGTCTAAAGGGGTTATTTTTGCTGAAAAAGGTGTAAAAATTCAATTTGGTCATAAAATAAAAGTTGGAAGTGGTATGAATTTAATGGAACATTCTTTAATTAACGCCTTGAGTTATAACGGTGTTGAAATAGGAGATAATTTCACTTTAGGAAAACACGCAATTATCGAGTGCACCGGCGTTTTAAGAAACGTAGGATCTTCTCTTAAAATTGGTAATAATGTAGGGATTAATCATTACTGTTTTATAGGAGTTCGTGGAGATATTGAAATTGGGAATGATGTAATATTTGGACCTAGAGTAAATATATTTTCAGAGAATCATAATTTTGACAAATTAGATATTCCAATAAAACACCAAGGAGTAACAAAAGATAAAACAATTATTGGAAATGATGTTTGGATTGGAGCAAATGTATCCATAATGTCAGGTGTGAAAATTGGAGATGGTTGTGTTATTGCGGCTGGAGCTGTAGTTACTAAAGATTTACCTAAACATTCTATAGCTGGGGGTGTCCCTGCTAAAATAATTAAAAATCGGAAAAACTAAACCTATGAATAAAGCAACAATACCTACTGATGTTTCAATTATTACAACTTATAGGTGTAATATGGAGTGTAAAATGTGTGATATCTGGAGAAATCCAACTAATAAAAAACATGAGATAACACCAGAGGATTTAGAAAAACTGCCAAATTTTAAATTCACCAACATAACAGGCGGTGAACCTTTTATGCGTAGAGATCTTGAGGACATTATAGAGGTAATGTACAGAAAAAGTGAGCGTGTTGTTATTTCAACTGCTGGTTGGCATACTGAAAAAATCCTTAAAATGGCTAAACGTTTTCCTAAAATTGGAGTGCGTGTTAGTTTAGAAGGTATGGAAGAAATCAATAATGATTTAAGAGGACGAGATACTGGATTCCAAAGAGGTTTAAAAACACTAATGGGGCTAAAAGAAATGGGGGTTAAAGATATTGGATTTGGTATGACCGTATCTAACAAAAATTCTCATGATTTAATAAATCTTTATGAATTAAGTAAACAAATTGATATGGAATTTGCAACCGCAACTTTTCATAATTCTTTCTACTTTCATAAAGACGATAATTTTGTAACGAATAAAGATGAAGTTATTAAAAACTTTGAAGAATTAATAGATCGCCTACTTAAAGACAATAACCCTAAAAGTTGGTACCGTGCTTACTTTAATTTAGGTTTAATTAATTACATCAAAGGACAGAAAAGAATGTTGCCTTGTGAAGCAGGCTCTGTTAACTTCTTTATAGAACCTTATGGTGATGTTTACCCTTGTAATGGTCTTGAAAAAAAATACTGGAAAGAAAGCATGGGTAATATTCGTGATTTTGAAACTTTTGACGAACTATGGTTTAGTGAGCAAGCAGATAAGGTAAGAGGCTTAGTTAAAACCTGCCCAAAAAACTGTTGGATGGTAGGTACTGCTGCTCCAGTAATGAAAAAATACATTAAACACCCAACCAAATGGGTTGTAAAAAATAAAATAAAAAGTTTAATAGGAAAACCTGTTTGTAAAGAGCACATTCCTTATGCTGATGTTGGTCAAGACCCTTTACAAGGAGATCTTAGGGAAACTAAAACCGTAAATTAGGTTTTTAATGAAAATTATTGTTTTAGGTACACGAGGTATTCCTGGTATCTTAGGTGGTGTTGAAACTCACTGTGAAGAATTATACCCTAGAATTGCTAAACTCGAGCATGATGTGACTGTTATAACCCGTACGCCTTATGTAAAAGATAAAACACTAAAATCCTATAAGGGTGTAAAACTAAAACATATATTTGCGCCCAAACAAAAAAGTATTGAAGCTATTATCCATACCTTTTTAGGTGTTATTTACGCTGGTTTTAAACGACCTGATGTATTACATATACATGCGATTGGCCCAATGACTATGACGCCACTAGCAAGGCTATTAGGCTTAAAAGTTGTGGTTACCAACCATGGTCCGGATTATGACCGTCAAAAATGGGGTAAACTTGCAAAATCTATTTTACAGCTTGGTGAATATTTAGGCACTAAAACAGCGCAAAAAGTAATTGTTATATCTGAAGTTATTCGAACTATTCTTAGTACAAAATATAATAGACAAGATTCTATTTTAATATACAATGGCGTTAATTTACCAGAAATATCTTGTAACACCGACTATATTACAAGTTTAAACCTAAAAAAGGACAACTATATTATAACCGTTGGCCGATTTGTTGAAGAAAAAGGATTTTCTGACCTAATAAAAGCTTACTCAAACATTACTACGTCATATAAATTAGTACTTGTTGGTGATGCAGATCATGAAACAGCTTATAGTAAAGGCTTAAAGAAAGAAGCTGTTGATGCAGGAGTAATACTTACTGGATTTATTAAAGGAGAACAACTGCGACAAATTTTCTCGCATGCTAGATTATTTGTAATGCCTTCTTATCATGAAGGTTTACCTATTGCACTTTTAGAAGCTATGAGTTATAATCTTGATGTATTGGTAAGTGATATTCCAGCAAACTTAGAGATTGGTTTAGGTAATAATCATTATTTTCAAGTAGGAGATATCACAGCCTTAAGTACCGCTCTATTCGGCGCCTTAAAAAACACAAATGCAACTATTAACAACTCTAAATTAATGCATGAAAAATATAACTGGAATCTCATTGCTAAGGAGACAATAGAGGTTTATAAATCGATAAAAACTTAAATTTCAAGTAAATCTAACTGACCTAAAATAAGTATTACTCTATATATTAAATCTTCTAAATCATCTTCTAAATCCTCGTTTCCTTCTTTATCTTGACTGCGTTTAAGCTTAGCTAATAACTCTAACACTACACCCTCAAATGATTTAACAGACGTTTTACTGTCCATATCTAATATTTCATAATTCTTTTCTAATTCCTCAACACTTAAAGTAAATGTTTTAATAATATCACTCATTGGCTTTGTGTTTTTATCTGTCTAATTAATTTCAAATTTATACTTTTATTTTAAATATTTATACGTAATTAACTAGATAACATATTTGCTTGTATAAATAAATGTTCTAATTCATTCGCTTTTTTTGAGTTGGAAGAACAACCATGTCCTTCACAGGGCTCAACATACATTTCTTTCTCATTACTTTTTATTAAACTAAAAAATTTTTTCACCCCTTCAATTGGCGTAATATTATCTCTTTCGTTTGCTCTAACAAAAATAGGAACCTTGATTTTTTCTGCAAAATACAACATATCAAAATAGGATAATCTATCTATTAATTCAAAATAATCTGTTTCACTTTTTTTACAATAGTACATAAAAACACTCATAGGCCATTGCTTTTTATCATATCTGTCAATATCGCTAAAAAAAGGAAAACCTATAACACACATTGTTACTTTAGGATTAAGAGCAGCTGCAACCATTGATAACGAACCTCCTTGACCTCCACCTGTAACAATTATATTCCCATCAGACTTTGAGTTTGTAGAAATAAAGTCAACTGTTCTAATTGCATCTAAATAAGCACCTTTAAATATGTAGGTATCTTTACTTGATAATCCTTCAGTAAGATAGTTTGTAACATTAAGTTGCTTTGAACTTAATCCTTGCCCCCTTATATCTACCAACATGTTTATTATATTACCTTCTTTTAAAAACCATGTGTTAGGTATACCATCAGATAATGTTCTGCTTTTACTCATTCCAGAGAACCTTATTTTAATGGGGAATTTACCTTGACTAAGTGGTTTAGAAACCCATGCATAGATATATACATTATTATAGGAATTTATTTTATATAATGTCCATTCCTTATCATTAACTATACTATCTTTTATTATTTCTTCATTAATAGGTGATTCATTCAATTGATTAACTGCCTGTATCCAATAATCATCAAAATCAGGAGGCTTACTATCTTCATTGGGTTTGCATGAAACCACAATAACAGTTAATATACTTAATAAAAAAGCCTGATAAAGTTTCATCTCTTCTTTTTAAAATTTACCTTGAATATTAAAGGCATAAAAATAGCATATAATTGTACTCCAAATTGCCTATTGAAAATGGTCTCAGATAAAGAAAATGATATTATAATACAAAACACAAAAATTGAGAACCTGTTTTGTTTCAAAACTTCCTTAAATCCTAAAAGCATAGTTAATAAAATAATTGCTCCCCCAAATATACCATTCGTCAAACTAAATTCAACTATCTGACTGTGTGGGTTATATCCATAAATTCCATTTTCTGTTTCTCTAAAAAAATAAACATCACGATTGTTTTCGTAATAATCGCCTATTCCTATACCAAAGAGTTTACTTTTGGAAGAAGAAAAAATTTTATACGCATTATTCCAAAGTTTTAACCTTGGAGAATTTTCATATTGATAGATTGCTTTAAATTTTGCAGAGATACTATCGTTTGAAACTATTAAGCTTACTGTTGATATGCTTAGTAAAACAATAAGGAGCAATGCTTTTTCTTTTGATAAATATTTGTAAATATAAATTGAAGTTATAATAATAAACAACATATATACGATACGAGATGTTGTAAGAGCAATAGAAAGCGTTAATAAAACTAAGACAGCTATTTTTAAAAGTTTATTATTAATTAAATTAAATTCTAAAATGGAAATCAAGGAAATTAAAACAAACACGCCAAAATATGGATGCTGAATTACGGTAATGAAAAAAGTAAAATCTGTAATAAACAACACATCTTCATTTAGGTATCTAAATGCATTATAAGCCGTTTTTAGAGATGCTAAAATAGTAAAAACAACGAAGAGAGTTAACCCTTGTTTTATGTTTTTTAAAGTAGTTTGCATGAAAACGATAACAAATGATATAACTAAAATTGGAGCTCTTAACCAGACATACTTCAACCCTTTAATATAATTATCTGAATACAATGTAGATAAAACAGTTAGTATAAATGGTACAATTATTAATCCAAATAAAACCCAGTTTTCTTTACTAAAATTTAGTTTTATTTTATGACTGAAAAATCCATAAATAAAAACAACAACCAATAAACCTAATAATATATTAGGAATTGCCATAGAAAAATAGACCATCCCTATGTATGCAAATAAAAGTGCAACAACAATTTGGTTACAACTATAATTTATGTTTAGTTTATTTAACATGCCTATTTTTGAAGTAAACTATTATATATCAAACTTATTTTTTTAAGGTGCACTTCCTCTGATAAATTATGTGTATAATAATTGTTTACATTTTCTTTTAATTCTAATACACTAATCTTATCTATTTCTAATAAACGGGATACTGCATTTAATTTGTTATTAAAATTTATTAAAAACCCTGTTTTACCATCATCAATTAAATCTTTAAACCCGCTATGGTTAGAACCAATAACAGGCACCCCTAAGGAAAACGACTCAATGATAGTCATAGGGCAATTTTCAAACCATTTTGATGATTGAACAACGTATTTTGCTTTTTTTACAATATCAAAAAGATCTTTGTCGTACTTAGCTCCTTTATAATGAATATTTGAAATATTTTTAACTTTACTTTTTACTTGCTCTTCCGTTGGCCCTTTTCCAATTATTAGCAGCTTTAGCTGTGTTTTCTTGAAAATTTCAATCAATTCCAATACACCTTTTTCATCTGAAATCCTTCCGTAGTATAAATAATAATTTTCAAAAGTGCTATTTGAAAGGTCTTTAGGTTGTGACTTGGTGAAATTGGGGATAATTTCAATTTCTTTGCTGATTTTTTGCCTAATCATACCTGCTAAAAAATTGCTGGGACTAATAAAAGTATCTATATATTTATCATAATATCCTTGTGAATGATAAAAAAAACTTTCTGCAGCACCCAATGTGCTTTTTAAAAGAGAACCGTCAAAACAACGATCTTTAATACAATTAACAAAACTACCAGTAACGCACTTTGTACACACTTCGTTACGTTGGAAATTATAAAGCCTATGGTAAGGACATACCATTTGGCTATCATGAATTGTTTGAACTACTTTAATTCCCCTTTTCTTTATTTCAATTAAAATACTAGGTGTTAATTGGAAATTATAATTATGTAAATGAACAATATCTGGTTTATAAAGATCTAAAACCATAGCCATTTTTTTTTTATTTTTTTTTGAGTATACCGTATCTAAAGTAGTGCTTATTTTACTTTTGACACTTTGATTGGCATAATTGATGTTTGTAGCTTGTAACCCAGGAAAATCTTGAATAATGTTATCACTGTCTTCCATCCCCCAAAACTTAACTTCAATTCCCTGATCTTGTAAAGCTTGAGATAATTGAAACATATAGGTTTCTGCACCCCCAACAACTTTAAGATATTTATTTATCTGTAATATTTTCATATTTTTTTTTTATAATAAACATTAAAAATACAGCACATTCTGCAAAGACAAACACATAGCTATATGTTAATAAGTCTATTGGTTTTAATGTTAGATATATCAGAATCTTTACCACAAAGGCTATTAAAAGAATACCAAAATTAAGCTTAACTCTATCAACATAATTATTCTCAACAATATAATAGTAATTAATAATTGAAGGTAATATAGCTATAATTAATATGTTCAAAACAAATTGCCCGTTAATATAATCTAAAGGAAATAAATATTTGTAGATAATGGGAGATGCTATATTTGTAAATAAAATAGAAACAATTAATAAAGGAACTAAAAACTTTATAATAAGCTTTTTACTGTTATAAAGTTTAATAAATTGAGAAGTTATTATTGAAATAAAAAACAATTGTGCTACTTGATATAAATTTAAAGCTGATGAAAATAGAGCCAACTGAACTTTATTGGAATAGCTTTCTAAAAATATGACATCTACACGCCCAATTCCAACAAGCATTAAATAATAAAACAAATAATATTTAGATTGTTTTAATGATTTTACAATATTACTATAAATGGATTTAATACCATTAAAATAAAAATTTAAAGAGAAAACAGAATTTAAATATAATTTATTTATATAAAAAGCTATTACACCAGCTATTAAATAAATTAACAATACATGCCAAAGCTTATATTGAAAAATAAATCTTGTAAAATAAATAATTAACAAGAAAAAAAAACGAATAAGAGGCTCACTCAAAATACTTAAAACATCTACCTTAATAAAGCCTAAACCACGAGATAACATTTTGACTAATGCAGAAGTTGAAGAAAAATAAGTTACAAACGAAAATATTAAAGCCGAAACGGCAAGTAACGGACTTTTATACAAAAAAAAGAAGCCCACTATAGTAATTACAACTAATGATAAAAACAAGCGACTTGTAAATAATGTATTGATTTCATTAGTATCGTTTTTTAAGCTTTTGTTGTAAATTAGAGTATTAATCCCTCCGTCCATAACTACAGAAGACCAAAGAACAATCGCTACCAAATATGAATAGTCGGCATAATCTTCAATATTTAAAATTCTTATAAAAAGTAAAATATTTAAAAAAGAAATTGCTTTTGATAATACTTCTACAAAAGGAATAATTAACGATTTATTCTTCATATTTTTCATTAATAGTATTAACGATTAACCCGAAATAAATAAACATAACCACCGCCCTTTGTTGGGTGAAAATAGCATCAGAAGTACTATCTACTAACAATAATAACAACCCTAAAATAGCACTTATAAAATAATAATATAGACTGTTATTTATATTTCCTTTTATATGGGTTAAAAACAACTTAAAGTAATTATATATTATCAATACAAAGCTTAAAAAGCCAAAATACCCAAACTGTCCTAAAACCATTGGCCAATACTGATCGGCAACAAACCCCCAATACAACCTAGAAATTCCAAAAACTCTATTTATTCCATAAAGATCATAAACCCACGAATAATGTACCCCTGAATAATAGGAAGAGTAAGTTCCAAAACCTGTTCCTAAAGGAAAAAAGTCATACCCAATAATAAAACTATAATATAAAACCACTGCTCTAGACCAAGCAGTATCTAACGAAATAAAGACAAAATACATCTTAAATTGATCCCAAAAGAGCCATAACATTATTACCCCTAATACAGCTATAAAAGATATGAAATACAATTTGGGTACTCTGAATAATCTTTTTCCATAAAACATAAATATTAATGAAAAACCAACAAATCCAAAATATTTGACTCTCAAGGATAATAAACCAACAAGCAGGACCGCAAGAAGTAATTGCTTATTGCTCTTATAGAACTTTGGTAATAGCACTAAAAAAATAAATGAAAAAGCAAACCCGAAACGTGAAGGGTGTTTAAAAAACAATTCGATGGAATAAATCCCGTATCTTGGAAGTCGAGGGTATATTTTAAATATAAAATCGATAAAAATAATAAAAACTAATAAGTAAAATATTGGCTTAACATATTTAGAAAGTTTAGTTAATACTTTTTTTGTGCTAAATTTTTTCGACAACAATCTTACCGCAAAATAGCTTATAAAAGCTTTATAAAAAACAATGAAATCACCAATAATTGCTGCGCCTTCTGTTACATGTTCATTTCTATAATTAACCCAATTTGATAGCAAACCAATTACAGAAATAACCCCTAAAAGTAAAATAATGTAATATTCATTTCTAAACAGCACAATTTTTCCTTTTACTGCAAAATAAAAAAGAAAGATTAAAAACGACAATAACCCTATAAATTCATCTATAAATCCAATAGAATTGACAAATGCATCATATAAAAATACAAGTACAAGTACATACAACAATATACTTTGTTCAACTATTGTAGAAACTTTAATCTTTAATTGCATTATAGTTTTTTTATAAAATCCTCTAATACATTATTCCAATCCACATGTTTTATATTGGGCAAACTACTAAATATACGTGTTCTATTAATTGGTGGTAATTTTCTTAAAGCATCTTCTATTTTATCTGTACCATTAACTAAAAAAGATTTATCTTTTATATAATCCAACTCTGTACCATCAGCACCTATAACACTCAAGACTGGCAAGCCAAACAATAAAGACTGAAGAATAGCTAAACCTCCATCTCCTGGTAAAATAAATAAATCACTTTCAAAATAAAACATTTTAAGTTGGCTTTTATCATAAATTGGGCCTAACACCTTAATTTTATCATTGTCCTCTACATATAATTTAAGTTCTTCCAATTGATTACCACCACCAATTACAGTTAAAGAAAACTGCTTTTCAATATTACCACTATTTAATTTTGTTACAATATCAATTAATTGCTTCACTTTTTTTCTTTCTTCAACAACACCAACATAAAGCAGTTTAATATTTGATTCATCAAACTTATAACTATTAACGCTTTCATTTATTTCGGCTGATATAGATTCGAAATAAGAGGTGTTAATCGTATTTAAATTTAAAAACACCTTGTTAGCTCCCATGTGGTTTTCAAGATAATTTTTCGCAAGGGTTGAATATCCCATCTGTCCGTCCGTACATCTTATAAAAGGAGCTACTATTAAATCTATTAACTTTCTCTTAAAAGAACGAATAGGAAGAGAATAACCTGCATCCCACCAAATAGTTTTCTTATTGAAAAGTTTTGCAAGCGGAACTAAGTAAATGTTGTTTAAAAGATTTGTTGTGCCTTCAAAAACAATAACATCGTATTTAGTTATTATATTTATTGATTTTGGATATAAGAAAAAATTGGTTGACCTAGTTTCTCCTGAATAGCCAATCTTAATTGATGGTAATTGATGAATATTAAGATTGCTATATTCATTTAAAGTATCTTGATATTTTGCTAATTTTAAAGTTCCAACACTATCTCCCTTAGATGTTATAATTCCAACCTCTTTAAAGTCATCACATAATACTTTCAATAGATCTAATCTATATTTAGTTATAACTCGTTGAACAAATAATATTTTTGTTTTAGCAATATCCAAGACAATAAGTTGTTAAAAATTATTAATTAACATATTTAAATTTTAAAAAACACTCATAAAAAATTATCTCTTAATAATCCCACAAAAATCTAACACCACCTTATCTGAAGCAATTTCTAAAGCTTTAAATTCATCGTGAGCTACTAAAAAAACGATAACATCTGCCTTTTTTACAGCATCATTATAATTGGTTAACTTAAATACCTTATGTTCTGCAATATTAGGTTCCACAATATAATACTCTTCATTATTCGCATTTTGGAGTACTTTTTGAGTAATATATTTGGCAGGCGACTCTCTTAAATCATCAATATTTGGTTTGAAAGCTAAGCCCATTAAAGCGATACTTGGCTTACGACCATGTTTTAATTCAAACTCTAATTTTACTGTTTGTACTTTTTCAGCACACCAAAAAGACTTATAATTATTTATCTCTCTTGCTTTTCCTATAATTTTAGATTCCATAGGGTATTCTGCTACTATAAAATAAGGATCTACAGCAATACAATGCCCACCTACTCCACACCCTGGTTGTAATATATTTACTCTTGGATGTTTATTCGCCAAATCTATAAGCTCCCATACATTTATATCGGCTTTATCACAAATCAACGATAACTCATTAGCGAATGCTATTTGTACATCTCTAGATGAGTTTTCAACCAATTTACACATCTCTGCTGTTCGTGCATTAGTTTTATGTAAGTCGCCTTTTATAAATTGTCTATAAAAAGCGACTGCCTTTTCTGTAGATTTTTTATCTACACCACCAATAACACGATCGTTATGAACCAATTCATACATCACATTCCCTGGAAGCACTCGTTCTGGACAATACGCTATATTTAGTTTTTCCTTTAATTCTGGACGCTCTTGATGAATGAAGTCCATCATCTTTTCTGTAGTTCCTACTGGTGAAGTTGATTCTATAATATATAAATCATCTTCTTTTAGCATTGGAATGATTGCTTTTGTTGCTGCCTCAACAAACGAAATATCGGGTTCGTTTTTAGCTTTAAAAGGTGTTGGAACTACAATAAGATAAGTATTAGCTTCAACAGGAGTTGTTGATGCTTTTAAATAACCTTCTTTAACAGCATTTGCCACTGCAATATCTAATTCTGGTTCAATAATATGAATTTTACCTGCATTTATGGTTTCTACTACTTTAAGGTTAATATCAACACCATGAACATGGGTTTTATTTTGTGCTATTAAAGCTGCGGTTGGAAGCCCAATGTAACCTAATCCAATCATTACTACTTCTGGCTGACTCATTATCTTATATGATTTTTTATATAATTTACTATTTTTTCACAAGCATTTCCGGCCCCATATGGATTATGCAATTTACTCATGTTCAAATAAGTTTCAGTGCTATTTAAAAGTTTTATTGTTTCGGAGATAATAGTATCGGTATCAGTACCTACTAATAGTACAGTCCCAGCTTCAACAGCCTCTGGTCGTTCAGTAGTACTACGCATAACCAATACTGGTTTTCCTAAACTAGGTGCTTCCTCTTGTACGCCACCACTATCTGTAATAATTAAATATGATTTTTCCATTAACCAAACAAATGCAGGATACGATAATGGATCAATCAATTTTATATTATTGATACCAGATAACAAGTTATAAACAGGTTTTTGAACGTTGGGATTAAGATGAACTGGATATATTATTTCACAATCAATATACGCTTCTGCAATTTCTTTTAGTGCTTTACATATATTAATAAAACCTTGACCATGATTTTCTCTTCTGTGTCCTGTTACTAAAATGAGCCTTTTTTCTTTATCTACTAATTTTTTTAAAGATTCAATTTCTTGATCATTAAAATTGTTAGAGTTAACTTTATCAACACTAAATAACAAAGCATCTATCACTGTATTACCAGTAACAAGGATACTTTCCTCTTTTTTATTTTCATTAAGTAAATTTTGTCTGGAGGTTATTGTAGGAGCAAAGTGTATATTAGCAACAACTCCTGTTACAGACCTGTTCATTTCTTCTGGAAATGGAGATTTCATGTTAAAGGTCCTTAAGCCAGCTTCTACATGACAAATCTGTGCGCCAGAATAAAATCCTGCAATACTAGTTGCCATAGTAGTGGTTGTATCTCCATGTACAAAAATATAGTCTGGTTTAAAGTCCTCGAAAACAGGTTTTAAATTTGTGATTATATCGGAAGTTAATGAATATAGATTTTGATTTGGCTTCATCAAATCTAAATCATAATGTGGTATTATTTCAAAAAAGGATAATACTTGATCTAACATTTCTCTATGTTGAGCAGTTATACACACTTTAGTTTCAAAACTACTTGAATTTTTTTCAAATTCTTTAACCAATGGAGCCATTTTAATGGCTTCTGGCCTAGTTCCAAAAACGACAAGTATTTTTTTTTTATCTCTCATTTACAATAGTATGTAATATATTAAGTTTGGTTTAATATCCTTAAATAATAATCTAAAGATTCTTTAAAACCGAGTTTTTAGGTCGTCGTGCAAAAGTACGATATTTCTTCACCATAACAAGTTTTACTTCGCTTGATAGGTTGTTATCCTTTAAAATTTCCTCAGCAAAATCATACCAAGTCATGGCTTTTTTATCAGAAAAATGATGAATACCAAATTGTATGCTCTCCTGATGAATTAAACTAACTATATAATTGGATAAATTCACAACATCAGTTGGGCAACCTATTTGTTCTGTTGTTATAGACAGCTGTTTTTCTGTTTTAGCTTTATTAATAATAGTTCTATAAAAATTATTACCATATTTCTTACTATAAAGCCAAGAGGTTCTAACTATAAAATAGTTACTTAAAATATCTTTAATATATATCTCTCCTTGTAGTTTTGACTTCCCATACTCGTTTATAGGGTTTGTTACATCATCTGCCGTATATGGTTCTTTTTTCTCTCCATCAAACACATAATCTGTTGAAATATGAATTAAGATGGTATTTGTTTCCTTACAAGCTTCGGCTAAATTTTTAACACCTTCCGCATTAATTTTATATGCTGATTCTGGTGTTATTTCGGCTTGTTCAACGTTTGTGTAAGCCGCGCAATTAATGCAATAATCAAACATGTTTTGATTGAAAAAAGAAATAAGATTTTCTCTACGAGTAATATCTAACTCTTGTTTTATTACAAACGTAAAATCCAATCCTATATTATTTTCAGAAAATAACTCATGAATCGTTTTACCTAACTGCCCACTTGCCCCTGTAACTAAAACATTTTTATTCATTTAGAAAATCTTCAAATGTTGATAAACACTTATCTTTTTCTGAAATTACAAACGCATCCTGCATTAAACCCCAATCTATATTTAATTTTTCATCATTATATAATATGCCCGATTCGGCTGCTTTATTATAATAATTATCACATTTATAGGAAAAAATAGTGTCATCCTCAAGCACTAAAAATCCATGAGCAAATCCTCTTGGCACATAAAGTTGCTGCTTATTTAAATCATCTAAAAGGATTGAAAAATAGTGTCCAAATGTAGAAGATTCTTTTCTAAGATCCACACAAACATCTAATACTTTTCCTTTAATAACTTGTACTAATTTGGCTTGTGCAAAAGCATCTTTTTGAAAATGTAATCCTCTTAAAACTCCTTTTGACGATTTTGATATATTATCTTGAACAAAATTGACTTTCACACCTGTTTTAGATTCAAATGATTGCGTATTAAAACTCTCAAAAAAAAAGCCTCTCTCATCTTCAAATACCTTAGGAGTTATAACAAAGCACCCTTTTAAATGTGTTTCTTCTACTAACATCCTATTTTATATTAATTGATATAGATATTCACCATAACCACTTTTAAGTAATGGTTTTGCTAATTTTTTTAATTGCGTTTTATCTATATAACCCATCTTATAGGCCGTTTCTTCAATGCAACCAATTTTTTGACCTTGTCTGTCCTCAATTACTTGAACAAATTGAGATGCTTGCATGAGTGATGTAAATGTACCTGTATCCAACCAAGCCGTTCCTTTATCCAGTATCTGAACATTAAGTGCTCCTATCTTCAGGTAAATTTTATTTACATCCGTTATTTCTAATTCTCCCCTATTACTTGGTTTAATATTTTTAGCAATTTCAATTACTGAATTATCATAAAAATAAATACCAGGAACTGCATAATTAGATTTCGGTTTTTTTGGTTTTTCTTCTATAGATATCACTTTATTGTTGTCATCAAATTCAACAACGCCATAACGTTGAGGGTCTTGAACATGATACGCAAAAATAACCCCTCCTTTAGGATTGATATTTTCCTGCAATGTTTTATCCAGTCCGGAACCATAAAAAATATTATCGCCTAAAATGAGCGCGACACTCTCTTCTCCTATGAATGTTTCTGCAATTAAAAAAGCTTCTGCTAATCCATTTGGTTGTTCTTGTATAGCATACTCAAAAGTGCAACCATAGTCTTTGCCATCGCCTAATAGTTCTTTAAACCTTGGAGTGTCTTTAGTTGTAGAAATTATTAGAATATCTCGAATTCCAGCGGACATTAATGTTGTTAAAGGATAATAAATCATAGGCTTATCGTATATTGGCATAAGCTGTTTACTAACCACTTTAGTTAACGGGTATAACCTAGTACCAGAGCCTCCTGCCAAAATAATTCCTTTCATCCTTTAGTTATATTGTTTCATGTAATAAGATTGATATTCTCCTGAAGTGACGCTATTCAACCAATCTTCGTTATTTAAATACCAATCAATTGTTTTTTTTAAACCTTCTTCAAATGTTACTGATGGCTTCCAACCCAAGTCCTTACTTATTTTTGATGCATCAATAGCATACCTTAAATCATGACCAGGACGATCCTTTACATAGGTAATTAATTCTTCTGAAGAACCTTCTTCACGACCTAACTTAAAATCCATTTGAGCGCATAACAAACGTACTAAATCAATATTTTTCCATTCATTAAAACCGCCTATATTGTACGTTTCACTAAACTTGCCTTTGTGAAAAACCAAATCGATAGCCATCGCATGATCTTTTACATAAAGCCAATCCCTAGTATAATTACCGTCTCCATATATTGGCAAAGGTTTGTTATTTATAATATTGTTTATAAATAGTGGTATTAATTTTTCTGGAAACTGATTTTGCCCATAGTTATTTGAACAATTTGTAATTATATATGGCAATCCGTAGGTTTCTCCATAAGCACGAACAAAATGATCTGAACTAGCTTTTGAAGCTGAATATGGTGAATTAGGGTCATATGCCGTTGTTTCTGTAAATAACCCTGTATGTCCTAACGTTCCATAAACCTCATCAGTACTTACATGATAAAAAAGTTTTCCTTCAAAACTACTTTCCCAACAAGCTTTAAAAGCATTTAATAAAACCATAGTGCCTATAACATTTGTTTTTACAAAGGCTAAAGGATCTGTAATTGACCTATCTACATGCGATTCTGCCGCCAGATGTATTACACCCTCAAATTGATGTTTATTAAATAAATTATTTATAAAAACTTCATCGGTAATATCGCCTTTTATGAAAGTGTAATTGGATTTATTCTCAATATCTTTAAGATTTTCTAAATTACCTGCATAAGTAAGAGCATCTAAATTAAAAACTTGATAATTTGGATATTTTTCCACAAATAACCTTACTACATGAGAGCCTATAAACCCTGCACCTCCTGTAATTAATAGTTTCATTACTAATGCTTTTTATATTTTTCTAAAAATTTAATAAAATCTAAGCATAGTAATACAACTAAAGTTAATAGAACCAAACAAAATACATAATATAATTTAGGGTTCATTTTTTTACCAAATAAGGTTTTACTTTTATCTAATACACCACTTTCTTGCTTGCTTGATATCACATCAATAATAAATTCTTTATCTGCTTGATTTCTTCTGTTTCTAACCAGCTGCTTCCTCAATTCTAAATCACTTTTAAAAAGATCTAATTCCTTAGTTTTATCTATCTGTGTAGAACCTTCAATCATAATACTAGTTTGTGAAGCTGTATTGTTGTCTAACCCTTTTTCCAAAACTCTTTTATAAGTGCTTTGTAAAGAATCAGATTGGCTCAAAGCTTCCAACAAAATGGACTCTTCATTTTTTAGCTCTATTATATCTTTTTTTTGTTCTCTTTCAAAAAATTCATTTGTATATATACTTTCAATTATATTATCAAATACTTTCTTAAAATTATTTCTAACTGTTGATTCTATAGCTATTTGTTGATATTCATAATCATAATCTTTTAAATTTTCGGTATAATCTTTATAGGTTATTTTTGAAGCAACCGCAGTATCCAATGTTTTAAGGTAGGCATCAAAATATTGAAGCCTTTGATTATCATTAATAACAGGGCTAATATCAAATCCTAAAATAGATGCAGCTTCTTCTACCTCTATATTTAAAGTATTTTTTAAAGTAGAAATATCTTTTTGTGCTATCAAACTATTATAATAATTAATAGAATTATAAAGATTCTCACCTGTTGAATAATTTTGTTTAATAGTTGCGTAGGATTTATACACAGGTTCTGAAGTCTTTTCTAATAAAAAACCAATAGCAATACCTATAATTCCGGCAATAAAGAATTTTAATATATTTTTTTTTATAAAAAACACAAACCATACAAACGCTAAAAAAATGCTATTTAAAATTCCACCAATAAAACGAAAAAAACGATCAAAAGCATTTCCTATCATCTTAAATAATTGCCCTAAATCGACTTCTTCAGATTGCTGGGGTTGTGGCAAATCTTTACTCATAACTATAATTTATTTATTTAATAATTGTTCTAATATTTTTCGTGTAATTAAATATGTTGGTTTAACTCCAGAGGTACCTAAGCCTCCCGAAGCTAACGTACCACCTGTTTCTAATGGATTATCACTAGCGTAATAGGCATATCTGACTTTAACATCAGGGCTTATGCTTCTTCTGACTTTAGAGGCTGCTTGAATGGCCTTTTGATAATGAGCACCTTCCATTTCTAAACCAATAACATTCCAAGTTGAATTATAAAAAAACTTTAAAATGTCCTTGTTTTGTAATGATGTTCCTAAAACAGTAATCATAGAGCCTTCAAAAACATTCACTCCCTGATTGCTCAAATCTGATTTTTTTAATTCATTTTTAAAAGGGTAATTATCAGCAGTACCTTCAAAAATATGGGCCGATGGAATCATGATATCACCTTTGCCACCTTCTAAAATTCCCGCTTTTCCCATTATTGAAATAGACTTAACATTTAGGTGAATTTTTTTACCATCTTTATGAAATGGCTTTAGTAATTCGTCCATCGTTTCATAAGCCTGCTCACCAAAAGCATAATCCATAACCAGTATAATTGGTTTAGTTGATTTTATATATTTTTCATTGGCTGAAATATCCATTTTAGAAATATCTATTTCTGAAGTATCAAAAATTTGAACATCAATATTTGTTCCAGATGAATCTTTAATATATACCATTCCTCTCAACAACGCTTCTTTAGCTACTTTATTTCTAAGGTCTTCATTTTCATTTTTACTTAAAGACTTATAAACTTCAAAAATATCTTTTTTAGAAACTACTGTTTTTAATGCATTTGGAGCAAATAATGTATTCATAACACTATGCATATTAGCGCTAATGATATGAATAGGTCTACCCAATAAGCCTTTTATGTTTAGTGTTTCCTTTATAGTGTTTGCCCAAAGTTCTCCATGTATATGATGCCCTAAACGCTCTCTCAATACAGGGCTAAAGGTAACTGTACGCTTATTATCGTGTAACTGTTCTTCTATTGCTAATCTTCCTAACCAATATACAATATGTAATAAGCGTTCGGGTTGGGTTGATATAGAAAATTGATTATAAACAGCTCTTAACTCATCAAAGGTTCTTCCTAAAATATTTGCAGCATGGGTAATAGCTATCTCACGCTCTTGCTGAGTCAACTTCTTTTTTGATAATACTGCTTTTTCAAGCTTTATCCAATCTCTAGTAGTAACACCTTCTTCGTCAATAAGAACATTTTTACTTATCTTATGAGATTCTACAAAAAGAAAGGTAAGATGTGTTAAAATATCATAGATTTCTGAACGGCCACGAGTAATCTCAATATTCATTTGTTCACTATCAATACGATAACAATTCCGACGTCTCTTCTCTGGAATTATAGGTTTAAAATGAGAGTTTGAATAACCTTCATCGCTTGTTAAATTAATAAAAGAACATTCTTCAATACCTTGAGGCAACCTATCAATAACATATAGCAACCCTTCCAATTCTGCTTTATCTTCTCCTATTGAACCATAAATTTCAGGCCTTAGTAGTAGCAGAGATTCTCTTAAAGTTTCTCCTGAAACTCCCATGGGCTTATAAAAACCACGATTGAACAAATGTCGCATTGTAATGTACATCTTTTCGATGGCATTGGAGCTTTCTTGAGCGCGTGTTCTACGATGGTTTTTATTAATCATATTGGGTAAAGGTAATATTATTTAATAAGATTTAACTGATGAAAAACCTCAATAATTTTACGGTCATTTGATAAACGAGGCACTTTATTTTGCCCCCCCAATTTACCTATAGATTTCATGTAATCTTGAAAACCATTTTTCTTGATTTTAGTAATCTTTAGTGGTTGCAATACTTTACCCTCTATTAAATCAAAATAATAGGTGTTTTGTTTTTGAAGTGCCACATCAATTTTACTTGCCAAATCTGAAATATTTTCAGGTTCATTTTCAAATTCTATGAACCATTCGTGATATGGAAGTCCTTTTTCAGGTGTAATTTGAGGTGCTACCGTAAATTCTGAAACCCTAATATTAGTATTTATTGTGGCTTCCTTCATTGCCTCTTCTACCTCTTTGCCAATAACGTGCTCACCAAAAGCTGAAATAAAATGTTTAATACGCCCAGATACAATAATTCTATATGGTTTTGTAGATGTAAATTGTACTGTATCGCCTATATTATAAGCCCATAACCCGGCATTAGTAGAAATAATCAATACGTAATTAACACCAACCTCAACATCCCTAATAGTAATACGCTTAGGATTTTCATTAAAAAAATCTTCTACTTTAATAAATTCATAAAAAATACCAGAGTTAAGCTGAAGTAACATCCCTCTTTCATTCTGTTTATCTTGAAATGCGAAAAAACCTTCACTGGCAGGAAACAACTCAATACTATCAACTTTTTTTCCAATTAAATTTTCAAACTTAGCTCTATAAGGTTCATAATTAACGCCTCCGAAAATAAATAAATTGAAATTTTTAAAAACATCACTTATCTGTTTTCCTGTTTTTTGTTGCAATTTTTCAAAATACATTTGAACCCATGATGGAATACCAGCTATAACAGTCATATCTTCATTTACTGTTTCTTCAACTATAGCATTTACTTTAGTTTCCCAATCTTCAATACAATTTGTTTCCCATGAAGGCATTCTATTTTTCTGTAAATATTTTGGAACATAATGTGCTGAAATACCTGATAATCTTCCTACATTGATACCATTTTTTTTTGTTAAAACTGGACTACCTTGTAAAAAAATCATTTTACCATCTACAAACCTACTACGGCCTGTTTCATGGATATAAAACAAAATTGCGTTGCGAGACGCATTCACCTGAGCTTTAATTGAAGGCTTTGTTATTGGAATGTATTTAACACCAGAAGTTGTTCCTGATGTTTTAGCAAAATATTCTGGTTTACCCAACCAAAGTATGTTTTCTTCGCCAGCAACAACCCGCTCTATATAAGGTTTAATGGCTTCATAATCTCTAACAGGGACACGCTTTACAAAATCTTCATGTGTTTTAATTCCAGAAAAATCATGATCTTTTCCAAAAACTGTTTTTTTAGCGCCATTAATTAAATCTTGAAATACTTTTTGCTGTGTTTCAATAGGCTTATTTGCCCATTTTTGAACACTTTTATAAACACGTTTTGCAAACGGTTTAGCAAGAACTGATTTTAGTGATATCATTATTTAAAATCTATAAAATTTGTTGGGTTAATGGGGTATCCATCGTTCCATAACTCAAAATGCAAATGCGGTCCAGTAGATAATGTACCTGTATTGCCTGCAGTAGATATAACTTCGCCTGTTTTTACAAAATCACCTTGGCTTTTAGTTAATGATGCATTGTGTTTATATACCGAAATTAATCCATAACTATGTTCTAAAATGATAACGTAACCTGTTTCAGCCGTCCATTCTGCAAAAATTACGGTACCATCGGCAGTAGCTTTTACAGGTGTATTTGGAGCCACAACAAGATCTACAGCATAATGCTTTTCTTTTAGATTGTAAGGAGCACTAATCTCTCCGTTTACTGGCGGAAATAATACAAAATTTGTAGCAGTTTCAGCGGATTCAAATAAATTGTATTTATCTTCTTTATCTACTTTTTCGCGTAAAATGGAATCTTCATGAATGGGTCTTAAATCCACTTCACTTGCTTCTAATTTTACAGCTTGGATAATAGAATCTTTATTAAAATCTACTTTATTGACTTCTCCCTGCAATACTTTTTTAATAGATTCATAAAAACGATCATTCATTAAAATAACCTGTTGTAACGAATCCGTCTTATAATTCAATTCTATAGCTTTCTTTTTTAAAGCAGTAGATGAATATCCAGGTATATACTCTCTTAAAGGTGTAAATGCTATAATTAGGTAAGTAATCCCTATTAAAAAAACACACAATAAAGATCCTAAAACAAACACATTGAGTCGTGAGAGTTTAAAGGATAATCGCTCCTCAAAAGTATCTTCATTAAGAATTACAAGGCGATACTTATCAAGCAGTTTCTTCCTTATTTTTTTTTGCTTTTTTTTGTTTTCTATCATGCCAAAACAAAAATAATAGAATTTTATTGAACAATGTTGTTCTTTAGTTAAACTTGTGTTTATTTAGATTTTCATAAAAAATAAAATGGCGTTTTAAAACATTATCTTTAACACTTACACAGTATGAAATCTTTGTGATTAAAACGATATAATTAAACTTTAATTATTAACTTTGTTGTTTAAATTTAATTATTATGAGCTTATATATGTTACCACTTGTTATCGGAGCACCTCAAATTATTTTAATTGTCGTGGTAGTTTTATTATTGTTTGGAGGGAAAAAGATTCCAGAATTAATGAGAGGGCTTGGTAGCGGCATCAAAGAATTTAAAGATGCTAGTAAAGATGATGATACAAAAAAAGATAAAAAAGAATAGAATTTCTTTATTAATACTTCAAACAAAAAACCAACGCAATGCGTTGGTTTTTTGTTTGTTTAAAATTTAACACCTAAATTATTTAATTTTAACAGATTTTATAATAGCTTCTATTTCAAACATATAATCGCGTTTTTCTACAGAGGGAGCAAAAACAAAACCTTCAATAACAACCCATCTATTATTTACTTTATCTTCAATAGCATAGTTTACAAATGGACCTGCCATAAAAGCATTTTGCATATCCCAAATTCCTTTTGTTTCAAGTACTGGCTTATTATCTAAAATAGTTTCAAAATGGAAAGGGGTATATGCCTTTTCTGTTACCATAAATGGCTTTGGTTCTAAGTCTGGTCCTGGAATCATCTCTTTATTCACAGAATCTCTAATTCTTATGATTTGTTTAACCATACTATCATTTCTTTTAATAGCATTATAAGGCAACTCATAAAGCAACAAATCCATACTGCCAGTAGTAATGTCCTTACGTATCCAAAAGAATTTACCTTCTTCTTTTGCTATTCTATAAACAGAAGGAAATTTAATGGTTAATCCTAATTTTTCTTCTATTGATGTGTAATTATGTAATGATTTATCAATGCGTCTCAGTTTTTCCGATAACTCTGAATTAGTAAATGCCTCAATAATTTTTTCTGAATTATTATTTATTTGAGCGATAAGATCTTCTTTTGTTTGTCCAGAAACAGTAACTACTTTTTGGGGTTTAGCATATACATCATTGGTAACAAAAACTCCAGATTCCTTATTTGTTACCACTTTTAAAACCGTTCTATTTTTTGTAACAAACCCAGAAAATACACTGGGAGGAATTTGGCTCATACTAAACATGGGTTCATCTTGAGGTAAGCCATCAACCACAGTGGCAAGCACATTTCTAATGGCTTCACCAACATCTCCAGACCACATGTCATTATCTACAACTACAGACACACTATTCAAATTTCCTGAAGAATCTGGTAAATATTTCTCTTTAGATGTTTTGTTGTCTTTACAACCTATAACAAATAATGAAACGAAAGTAATTAAAATGATTTTGCGCATGTTTTTAAGACTTTTATAGGAATTAACCTTTTGATATTTTGAGTTTCATCCCTGGTTTTAAAGTAGTACCACTAATACCGTTCCATTCTTTAATATTTTGAACAGAAACTCCAGGAAATTTTTGAGAAATACTCCACAAGGAGTCTCCACTTTTTACAATATATGTTGTAATATCGCCAGAAATAGGTATAATAGGGGTTGTTTTTGATGATGATGTCGCAACTGTAGTATGTGGTTTATTAGGATAAATAGTTAAGCGCTGCCCAATAGAGAGATTGTTACTCCTTAAACCATTCCACTGTTTAATTTGACTTACTCTAACGCCATAATTCCTCGCTATTTTACCTAAAAAATCTCCAGATTTTACTCTATAAATTGTTTTAGCATCTGAATCAAAAAACTGAGGCATTGGTTTTTCACGCTTGTCAAATTCAGCTTTAGCAAAAGCATAAATAATGTCTTCATTATTAACAAAATGACCAATAACCTTTCGAGGTAAACGCAGGGTATGGTTTTCACCCTTAATAAATGGAATAATATCCAATTTGTACGAAGGATTTAAAAACTGAAGTTCTTCCATATTAACTCCTGTTACTTCAGAAACTTGATCTAAAGTAATCATTTGCTTTACAATGACAGTATCTGTTTCAACATAAGCAAATTCTGGTTTTATTTTTTTAAATCCATGTTTATCTGCATATTCAAAAATATACATAGTTGCCAAAAATGCTGGTAAATATCCTGCCGTTTCACGGGGTAAATTATGCCTAATATTCCAATAATTTTGATAACCTCCCGACCTACGAATAGCCTTTGTAACATTTCCTGGTCCAGAATTGTAGGCAGCCAATGCTAAATCCCAATCACCAAATATTTCATATAATTTTGCAAGGTATTTTGCTGCTGCTTTTGTTGATTTTATAGGATCGCTTCTCTCATCTACATAACTACTCACGTCCAATCCATAATACTTTCCTGTGGCATACATAAATTGCCATAAACCAGTAGCACCAACTCTAGATTTTGCTCTTGGTTTTAATGCGGATTCCACAATGGCTAAATATTTTATTTCTAAAGGAATATCATGATTATCCAATGATTGCTCAAACATTGGAAAATAATACGAACTAAGTGCCATCAGCTTCTGTAGATGCTCGTGTCTATGTTTTAAATACGATTTTATAACACTTTCCAAACTTGGATTATACTCTACATTGAATGGTGTTTTAGCATTAAGTTCCAAAAGCCTTGCTTTTAAAGTATCTGTGGGTAATTCTGGATACTCAACTTCTTCAAATGAAAGTTCTGATACTGATTTATATATTGTATCAAATAAAGAATTGCTATATAATTCTTCAAGCCACATTTTATCAATTTCTGAGGCTTCTGGTAAGTCTTCAAGATTTTTTATAGATATACTGTCTAATTCTATTTTTAAGCTTTTATTGAAAGGGAAAACACCGTCTGTTAAGGAGTCTTTTAAAGCTCCTTTAACTACAGAAATTGAATCTGGTGTTTGAGAAAAACAAATCTCAAAACTACATAGTGCCAATACAATGATAAATCTGAATACCATATGAAAATTTTCGTTAATGTATACAACGATAATATGGCTAAAATCGTGTTTTTTAATTTAAAATAAAAATTTCTTTAACCAACAATCCCCAACGAACACTCATTGGGGATTGTTTATTTATAAAAAGTACTTTGATATTATTCTAAAATAGCAGCAATTCCAGGTAATTTTTTACCTTCCAAGCTTTCAAGCATAGCACCTCCACCCGTACTTACGTAGCTTACTTTCTCTTCAAAGCCAAATTGTTTTACTGCAGCTACAGAATCACCACCTCCAACTAATGAAAACGCACCATTTTTAGTTGCTTCAGCAATAGAATTACCTAATTCAATAGTCCCATTTGCAAAAGATTCCATTTCAAACACTCCTAATGGACCATTCCAAAGAATTGTTTTGCTTTGCATCACTACCTCATGAAATTGTTTTCTAGATTTTGGACCGGCATCAACACCTTCCCAACCATCTGGAATAGCATTAATATCTACCACTTGAGTATTAGCATCATTACTAAAATCATCTGCAGCAACTACATCCACAGGAATATGTACAACTACATTCTTTTCTTTAGCTTGTTTTAAAATATCTAAAGCCAATTCCATTTTATCATCTTCACAAATAGAATTACCTATTTTACCACCTTGTGCTTTTACAAAGGTAAAAGCCATACCGCCACCAATAATCAAATGATCTACTTTATCTAATATGTTTTCAATGATAGTAATTTTAGAGGAAACCTTTGCGCCACCTAATATGGCTAACACAGGTTTTTCTCCTGTTTTCATTACCTTATCTATACTTTCAATTTCTTGTGCTAATAAATATCCAAAACATTTATCATTAGGGAAAAATTGGGCTACTATAGTTGTAGAAGCATGAGCTCTGTGAGCAGTTCCAAAAGCATCGTTTACATAAATATCGCCTAATTTTGCTAATTGAGCTGCAAAATCTTTATCACCAGCAGTTTCTTCTTTATGGAAGCGTAAATTTTCTAATAATAACACTTCACCTGGCTCTAAACTTGCAGCTGCTGCTTCTGCTTTTTCTCCAACACAAGCATCTACAAATTTTACATTTACACCTAAAATGTCTTGAACTTTTTCAACAATATGACCTAATGAAAACTCATCTTGAATACCTTTTGGTCTTCCTAAATGTGACATTAAAATACAGCTTCCACCATCTTCTAATATTTTAATAATTGTTGGTTTTGCTGAAACTATTCGCGTAGCATCAGTTACTTCAAACTTATCATTTAATGGCACATTAAAATCAACTCGGATTAATGCTTTTTTATTTTTAAAATTAAAATCGTTTAATGTCTTCATCTTGTATAGGTATTGTTTATTAGCTTTATTTTTAACAAATGTAACTAATTAAACACAGCTATAAAACGTGTTTTTTCACGAAAACGATTGAGGAGGTAAAAGAATTTATAAAAACGTTAAATTATAGAGTGTTTGAATCATAACTAATTGATATTTTATATGTGGTTTCAGCTTCAAAGCATCCTATAATAAGAAAAAAATTGTGTAGGTTTGCCTTATGCTTTTTGAAAATATTTTAGGTCAAGAACACATAAAAAAACACCTCACTCAAAGTGTGGATCATGGTAGAATTGCCCATGCCCAATTGTTTATTGGTAATGAAGGCTGTGGTACATTGCCAATGGCAATAGCCTATGCCCAATATATTTTATGCAATAATACCAATAGTGAAAACAATACAGGCAACGCTACTTGTAACTTAAAATTTGAAAATATTTCGCATCCCGATTTGCACTTTGCTTTTCCTGTTACAACATCAGATAAAGTTAAAAGTCATCCCGTTTCCAGTCATTATTTAAAAGAATGGCGGCAACTATTAAAAGAACAGCCTTACGGAAATCTTTTTGATTGGTATAAATTACTAGGTGTAGACAACAAACAAGGTCAGATAGGTGTTGATGAAGCACTTGATATTGTAAAAGCACTGTCTTTAAAATCCTATGAAGGAGGTTACAAAGTGATGCTCATTTGGATGGCAGAAAAAATGAACACTACTGCTTCTAACAAACTTTTAAAATTAATTGAAGAGCCCCCTAACAAAACCATTTTTATTTTAATTGCTGAAGATGAAGAGCAAATTATCAATACCATAAGATCTCGGTGTCAAGTTTTACATTTCCCGCCTTTAGCTGAAGAAGTAATTAAAGACGCATTAATTAAAGATTATAATGTTGAAGCAGCTATTGCAACTAAAATAGCACACCAAGCCAATGGCAATTACAACAAAGCCTGCGATTTAATTTATAAAGACTCTGAAGATATACAGTTTGAGGAGTGGTTTATTTTTTGGATTCGAAGTGCCTTTAAAGCAAAGGGCAACAAAGCTGCTATTCATGATTTAATTTCTTGGAGTGAAGACATTGCTAAAACGGGACGAGAAACCCAAAAACAATTTTTAAATTTTTGTTTGGATTTTTTCAGACAAGCCTTACTATTAAATTATAATGCCACTGAATTAGTATATTTTGAACCAAAAACAGAGAACTTTAAATTAGAAAATTTTGCGCCATTCATTCATAATAATAATATTTTAGATATTTCGAATGAACTCCAAGAGGCTATCTACCATATTGAACGCAATGGAAATTCAAAAATAATATTAACCGATTTATCCATTAAATTAACACGGTTACTTCATAAAAAAGAAGATAGTTAAAGTGTTATATTGAACTTTAAAATACAATTAAACAACTTATAATCAATATTTAACAAAATAATATTCAACCTAAAAAAACAAATGATTGCCTCTAAAAAAGGGGGGCTACTGAAACATATAACTTGTTTTGTTAACTTCTGTAAGCCTAAAATAACCAAAGGCTTCATTATCTTTATTTGTTTGATTGATACAGTTCCCTTTGATTTTTGCCCCTGAAGAAGAAAAAGGGCCTCCACCACTACCGTACTGTTCTAAAAGTAACCGTATATAATTATAATACCTTTCAGAAATACCATACAAATTAATTTCAACAGTGTCTCCAGGTTGAAATGAAGCTTGGTTATTCTCTTCATCCTTATCTTTTTCAAAGAAAACATAAATTTCATTTCCGTTTAAAAACTCGTCTGACAGACTATTAAAAGTAGCAAATAAATCATTTTCTTCATAAAAACGGGTTAAATAATAGTTTTCTTCATCAATCGGATCGTCAAAATAAACATTCACCTCTAATAGCTCATCATCAAATGCTCCCTCTGTAGACTGTGTAATATTTTTAATATTAGGAACAGCTATTAAGGTTTCAGTTGCTATATATGTTTCATTGTTATATATAACTTCCAAACTGTAATTATTTCCAATTATGGGTACAAAACTTGATGTGCTATAAGTTCCATCTCCATTGTCTGCAAATACAAATATTTCGTTTGTATCTGTGTTTTCAACCTTTACAGAAGCTCCTATTACCATAGTATTGGTTTCCGTATCAAAATATGCAGATGATGTACTTAGTTTAATACTTTGATTATTTCCTGAAGTACCCTTTTCCCAATCAATAGATGCTTCAATTACTAATTTTGAAGTTGCTGTTGGTACATCTACATCAATAACCTCTTCACAAGATAAAAAAGATAAAATAGCTGTTAACAAAAGAAATTTTATATATGTTTTCATGAGATTAAAATTTAAAATTATAGGTTACTGAAGGAATAATACCAAAAATTGAAATTCTTGAGGCCTCATTTAAGCCTGTTTCATCACTTTGCATAAATGTTATTGAAGCGGCATTTTGTCTGTTGTAAACATTATAAATACCGAAAACCCATTCACCCTTCCAGCGTTTATTTGTCTTTTTATTAGGCACATAGGTAGCTGAAAGATCCAACCTATGATATGCCGGAAGTCTATCTTCATTTCTATTGGAATACGATGCAATAGACAATCCTTCATACGTATATTGACCATTAGGGTATGTAACCGGACGGCCAGTTTGAAATATTAAATTTGAGCTAAAAGTCCATTTATTATTTAACTTATAACTTCCCGTTATTGATATATCATGTGTTCTGTCATAAGGTGTATTGTACCAATTTCCACCGTTAATTCCTTCACCACCAGCCTGACCTCCAAACGTTCTTTGTTCAGATTTAGAAAGAGTATAGGCCAACCAGCCTGTGAACTTCCCTTTATTTTTTCGTAATAAAACCTCTAATCCGTATGCCCTAGCCTTTCCATTTAAAATTTCAGTTTCAATAGTATTATTGCCAATTAAACTAGAACCATCTATATAATCTATACGATTGTCTATAGATTTATAATAGGTTTCAAGCTCTAAACTGTACTTTTTGTTTTTAAAATTTTTATAATAACCTAAAGCATATTGATTTGAACGTTGTGGCTTTATATAAGTGCCACTTGGTGTCCAAACATCAAGTGGTGTTACAGATGCCGTATTAGAAAGCAAATGTAAATATTGTGTGGTATTTGTATAACTAGCCTTTATTGAAGATACTTCATCTAATTGATAAGAAATCCCTAAACGAGGTTCAAAATTATTAAACGTTTTTATACTTTCATTTTTTTTATA